>CANIWQ010000073.1 GCA_947471365.1 Gemmatimonadota bacterium
CTTCGCCGGCCCAGCACGACCCTTCTTGGTGGTGACCACGATCACGCCGTTGGCTGCCTGCGTGCCGTAGAGCGTGGCCGCGGACGGTCCCTTCACCACTTCAATGGACTCGATTTCTTCTGGATTCAAGTTGTTCATCATGCTCGGCGCGCCGGTGCCGATATAGCCACCCAAGGCTGGCGACGAGTTATCCGTGCGCACGCCGTCCACAATGATCAGCGGCTCGTTCGAGAGCGACGCCGAACTGATGCCGCGGACACGAATGCGCGAACCACCGCCCACGCTGCCGTTGTTTGAGAGCATCACCACGCCAGCAAGGCGCCCGTTGAGCACGTCTTCCATGTTCGTGATCGGGAGTTCCTTCACCAACGACGCGGCGTCGATCTTGGCAATCGAGTTGCCGAGCTCACGCGTCAGCTGCTGGCCAGTGGCCGTCGAGACGACCGCTTCCAGCTGGAAGGGCGCCTTCGTCAGGACGACATCAAGCGTCGTCGCCTGGCCGCTCCGCGTCGTGGTTTCGAGACGCGCCGACTGATACCCGATGCGAATCACGCGGATCTGGTGCGCACCGGTTGGCACGCCAGTGACCGTGAACCGGCCGTCGGCCGCTGTGATCGCGCCGACGTTCGTGCCCTCGACGAGCACTTGCGCGCCGTCAATGGGAGCGCCGCCGTCTTTGTCCGTGATGCGACCCGTGATGCGACCCGTCGCTACCTGTGCCTGAAGCGACAGCGCTCCAAATACAGTCAGCAGGACGGCCCGGCATCCCTTGCGGCCGAGATTCCAGAGCATGAAAACTCCTGTGGTGGTGGGGATGAAGCCGTACGTTAGCCGCGCCAACAAGCGCCAGAACATCGGCGTCGGCCGTGTTACAGAAACCGTGGAACTTTTTGGAATACGATATTGTGTACAATTTGCGCGCCGAGCGCAAGAAGGGCAGATCGCCCTACTACCCTCTTATATAGAAGGGGCTCCCCATACCTAGACGACAATTAGACTGGCCCTCGGCGCGGGAGCCCCAGAACGAGTCGCCCTCCGCCCTTTTTGCTGAGGGCCGGCAGATCCACAATCCGGCCATTTGTAACGTGAAAAAGGGGGGCGGCCACCGGCCGCCCCCCCCCAACATGCAATGAAGTCCTACTACTGTCCAGTTAAAGCGACTTTCGGGCCTCTTTGGGAACCATGTACTCCCCAGTCGGAGGCCGTACCGGAATATCGAATAGCCCCGCCAGCGCCAGGCGCCAGTCGTCGAGAATCTCATAAACCGTCGGAATCACCACGAGCGTCAGCACGGTGGAGGTAATCACCCCGCCAATAATCGCCCGCCCGAGCGGCGATCGGAAATCCGCTCCCTCGCCGCTCCCGATCGCCACCGGAATCATGCCGGCGATCAGCGCCAATGTCGTCATCATGATCGGACGCAACCGCACCCGCCCGGCCTCAATGATCGCCTCCCGCCGTGGCTTGCCGTTCTCCTGCCCCCACTTCGCAAAGTCAATCAAGAGAATCGCGTTCTTCGCCACGATGCCCATCAAGAGAATCACACCGATCATGCTCATGATGTTGAGCGTGTCGTGCGTGATCAGCAGCGCGAGCACCACCCCAATCAATGACAGGGGCAGCGACACCATAATCGCGATGGGCTCAAGGAACGACCCGAACTGCATCACGAGAATCAAATACATCAGCAACACGGCCACGCCGAGTGCGCCAAGAATCTTGCCGAACACTTCGGCTTGATCCTTCACCTCGCCGCCGTCCGTGCGCCGGTAACCCGGCGGCATGGTGAACTTGGCGAGTGCCTTGTCGATATCGGTTTTCACTTCGCCCAGTGACCGGCCCTGCGTGTTGGCCTGGACGACTACCACGTTGTCGCGATCGAGGTGACTGATGAGGGCGGGGCCGAGTCCCTGCTTGACCGTTGCGATCTGCCCGAGCGGCATCACCGTCGAGCGGCCGCCGCCTTGGCCACCGACCACAATCGGCAACTGCTCCACGTCCGCAATGCGCGTCCGTGCTTCGGGCGAGAGCCGTACGCGCACCTTGCGGTTCTCACCGGCTGGGTCCACCCAATCGCCGGCGTCCACTCCGGCGAACGCGGGACGCATCGACTGCGCGACCTGCCCCACCGTCACGCCGAGTGAACCGGCGAGCGCGCGGTTCAACGTCACTTCGAGTTCAGGCTTCTGGCCCTTGGTCGAAAGATCAATGTCCACAGCGCCTGGTACTTTCTGTACGAGGCGCATCACGGAATCGGCGAGCGTTCCCAGCACGCGAGCATCGGGGCCACGCAACTCGAGCTGAATCTGCTTGCGCGACCCGCCCATGCCGCCCGTGAACACCGACACCGTCGCGCCGCCAATCTGTTTGACTTCACGACGCAAAATCTCACCAAAATCTGTCTGACTCACGTGACGCTCAGACTTGTGCTTCATACGGACGTACACGCTGCCAATGTCCGGCGAGCCGAGCGCGGTGCCAGGCTGCATGCCCGCGCTGCTGCCACCGACCGTGGCAAACGAGTACTGCACGAGGTCGCCATGACTACGCGCCAGTCGCGCCGCTTCTTCGGTCTTGAGTCGCGTGTAATCGAGATTCGAACCGGGAGGCGTCTGCACCTGGAGCGTGAGTTCGCTGCGGTCGGAGTTCGGCACAAAACCAAAGCCGCCGAACTTGGCCTGCAGGAAGATCGCCAGCACGAACGATGCCGTCGCGAGCCCCACCATGCTCCACTTGTGGTCGAGCGCCCACCCGATGACGCGCGTGTACTGATCCGCCATCCGGTCGAACCAGCGATTGAACTTCTCGAGCTGACGGCTAATCCAATTGCCGCGCTCATGCGCTTCCGTCTGCGGATCCGGCCAGTACGCCGAGAGCATCGGGTCGAGTGAGAAGCTCACAAACAACGACACAGCCACCGCCATCGCAATCGTAAGCGCGAGTGGCTTGAACCATTGCCCGGCCGTCCCATACATGAAGCCAATGGGGACGAACACGGCAATAATCGAGAAGGTCGTCGCGGCTACGGCGAGTCCGATTTCGTCAGTTCCCTCGTGCGAGGCACGGAAATGGTCTTTCCCCATTTCGATATGGCGCACGATGTTCTCGCGCACCACAATCGCGTCGTCAATCAATATGCCGATTGCCAACGACAGGCCGAGGAGCGACATCGTGTTGAGGGTAAAGCCACCCGCATACACGGCGATGAAGCTCGCCAACACGCTCACTGGCAGCGCGAGCCCCGTGATCACCGTCGAACGCCAGGAGTTCAGGAAGAGGAACACCACGAGCACGGTGAGTGCCGCGCCCTCGAGGAGCGTCTCCTCAACATTGCGCACGGACATGTCCACGTGCTCACCGGCGTTCTGAATCACATCGAGCCGCACGCCGGCGGGGAGCGTCGCCCGCAACGCATTCACCTTCGCCAGCACCTTGGCCGAAACCTGCGACGTGCTATACCCCTTCGACTTCTTGACCATAATGCCAACGGCATCACGGGCCGTGGGCTGGCTCGCGTCGCCGTACTGCGCGGACGATGACGCTTCTTGTGTGCCGTCTTTGGCCGTCGCAATCTCGCCAAGGCGGATCGTGCGTCCCCCGCGCTGATCAATCACAATGTTATTAAAATCTTCGGGCGTCTCGAGCTTGCCGCGCAAGCGAATGGAACGTTCATCGAGCGCACCATTCACCTTGCCCACCGGCACGGCGAGATTCTGCGCCTGCAATGCGCCCACCACCTGCGCCACACTCAGTCCCGCCGCCTGCATCGCCTGCGGCTTGAGCTCAACGGTCAGCTCGCGGAGCACACCGCCCACCACAATGGCCTCAGCGACGCCGCTAATACCGCGGAGTTCTTTCGTGATGCCGGGATCGGCCAGACGCGTGAGCTTCGGTGCATCAATCGCCGTTGAGTTGAGCGACAACTGCACAATCGGCATATCGCCTGGATCAAAGCGCGAAAGCACGGGCTCCTTCATTTCGGCCGGAAGCTCGGAACGAATTGCGCTGATTTTGTCGCGAATATCCTGCGACGCCTGCTGAATGTCTTTTTCAAACACGAAGAGCACGGTCACGTTCGCAAAACCGTCCTGTGCCGCGCCCTGAATACGATCTACGCCGGAAATGCCGCTGATCGCCTCTTCCACGCGGTCGAGGACTTCGCGCTCCACCACATCGGGCGATGCCCCGGGATACGGAATCGCCACATTGATAATCGGCTGCGCCACATCCGGAAACTCGTCCGTCTGCAGTTGCGAAAGTGAAAACAGACCGAACACCACCAGCGCCACCATCGAGACGACGGTGACGATTGGCCGCTTGATTGCAAAATCAGAAATGAACACGGGGGGCTCCTCAGCTCTTCGGCGCGATGGGCTTGTCGGCCGGAACGGCCACCTTCACGGGAGTGCCCGGCGTAATACCCTGCGCGGCGCCGACGAGTAACGTGTCGCCGGCAGCAACGCCGCTCGTCAACTCCATCCGCTCGGTGGTCTCGTCACGCACGCCGATCGTCACGCTCACGCGTTCCGTCTTCCCACCCTTCAGTCGCACCACAAATGGCGTGATGCCGCGCTGATCCACGGCGGTGAGCGGCGCGGTGAGGCCATTGCGCGTCACGCTCGCTACGCGGCCTGTGGCATAGAGTCCAGCCACGAGTCCCTGCGCCGCATTCGGAATACGGACATACACACGCACCTGTCGCGTCTGCGGGTCAGCACTCGGATAAATATTGGTAATCGCGCCGGTGTACGATTTGCCGGGGTACCCGGTAATCGAAAAAATCACCGGCGCGCCCATGCGCACCTGCGCCAACTGATCGGCAGGTACCGCACCCTCGAGACGCATCGTGCTCGGATCCACCACCGTGAACAACGGCGCGCCGGGCGCGACCACGTCACCGGGATTCACCTGCTTCTCACTCACGACGCCATCGTACGGACTCTTCACAACCGTGTTATCAAGATTGCGCTGCGCACTCGCGAGCCGAGCCTTGGCATCTTCTAACTGTGCCTGGGCGCCGAGGTTACCGCGACGCGCGCCTTCCAGCGCGTTCTCGGCAATCGCACCAGCCGCGAGCAACTTCTCGGCGCGCGACAAATCACGGGCCGCGTTATCCGCCGCCATCGTCGCCTGCGTCACGCCGCTACGCGCGCCGAGCCATGCTTCGCGCACCGCGCTTTCGTCAATACGCGCTAGGGCCGTGCCCTTGCTCACGCGTTGACCTGGCTCAATCAGCACCGCCACCACTGGCCCGCCGATCTCGGCGCGAATGCTCGCCGTTTTTTCGGCGGCCAATGTGCCGCTGATCGTCGGTCCGCTGTTGAGCGTCGCATTGCCGACCACCACCACATTTTCACCGCCGATGGTCACGGACGATATAGCCTGCGGCATGTCGGCATCGGCGGGCTTCTTGCCGCAGGCCGTCACGGTGATCACGCCCGTCGCGAGCAGCGTTACCATCATCGCGCCAGAGGCGCGTGCGCTACGAAACATCTGGAAAATCCTCGTCTGAGAGCTGGTCACTGTGATGTCCACGTTTAGCGGCCGGCCGCGGGACGCTGCGATGCAGCACCCGTGCCGAGCGGAAGGTCTTTGAGGAATGCGACGCGCAACCGCGCCACTTCGAGATCGCGTGCCGCGGTGACGCGGTTGACGCGGGCCTGCTCGTACTGCGTGCGCGACTGCAACAGCTCCACCTGCGTGGAGATCCCTTCGCGAAAGCGCACTTCGGCAATCGAATACGCCTTGGCGGCCTGTTCATCGGTGCCGACACTCGCGGCATAGCTCGCCTCGGCTTGCGCGAGTTGGTTGACGGCCGTGCGCGCATCGAGCGCCGCCAACTCACGCACCTGCTCGAGTGACTGCCGCGCCTCGATCACATTGGCTTCGGCAATCATCCGGTCGCCCGTCAGCTTGCCGCCGAGGAACACCGGAAAGGAGAGTCCAACACTCGCGGTCCAGTTGGGATACAGTTCCGAGAGCGAACCCGGCAGAAATCCCGTAGGATACGCAAAGCGCTGATAACTCGAGCTGAGTTGCACCGAGGGCAGGCGATTCATCTGCGCAGCGCGGAAGGCGAACTGCTGCGCGTCCACATTCGCCTCGGCTTGGCGCACACTCGCGCGTCGGCCAACCGTGGTGTCTGGCACGAGTCCGCCCTGCCGGCCCGGAATGTCGATGGGCTGCGAGAGTGCGGCCGACGCCACGGGAATGTTGCCTTCGTCGCGAATCGGCGTGGTGAGGGCGAGCGGCTGATTGAGCGGCACGCCGAGCAGTTGGCGCAAGCGCATCAACGCCACGTCGCGATTGCCGCGTGCGGCAATCAACGCCGGACGCTGGTTGTCGCGTGCCACGCGCGCGCGGAGTAAGTCGAACTCGGCCGCGCTTCCCACTTGGCGTGAGACGGTGGTCTGCTGCAACGTGCGTTCGGCCTGCGCGAGCGTGCTGTCGGCAATGAGCGCGAGTTGCTCGCTCGCCACGGCGTCGAAATACGCTTGGGCAACATCGAGTGCGAGTTGCGCGCGCGCGGCGTCGAGGTTGATATCGGCTGCGGTGCGCGCCGCCTCGGCGCCTTTTTCGCTTGCCAGCAATCGGCCAGCGGTAAAGACGTTCTGCGAGAGTGAGAGCCCCAGCGTCATCGTGTTCGGCGAGGCAAAGATCTTGGAGATGTTGCCGATGCTGTTCGTCGAGCCGCTCGAGCTACCGGAGCTGCTGGCGGTGGAAGACGTTGAGCCGGTCGTGGTGGAGCTACTGCCGCTCGAGAGCGCCGCGAACTGGCTCTCGAAGGTACGCTGGTAGTTGGCGATGCCATTGATCTGCGGCAGAAACTGCGATTTGGCCTGCAGTTGCTGTCCATGCGCGCGCTGCACGCCAGCTTCGGCCGTGCGCACGGAGTGGCTGACCTTGACCGCGAGCGTAAGCGCGTCGGCGAGGGAGATGGCCGTGGGAGCCGTGGCCTGCTGCGCGGCACCACTGGTGGGGGCAGCGAGGAACAGCAGTCCGGTCAGGAGCGTCGTTCGGCAGAAGTATATATAGGATGCAAGCATGCGCGGAATGGTGAGTCGAAGGGACGGCAACGAACGGAGGAGATGGTGCATTAGGACACTCGGCGCTTGGCCGTGCGTGGTCGGCGAGCCGCGACGGGCTGAAAACCCAGCGACTGCAGGCACAGCCGTGCATAGATGGCCGGTGCACCCGCTGCGGGCTGCGGAAAGCTGTGCGGATCAATGTCGCGATGGAGCGCATCGTGAAAGATGGCGCTCATCAGCATGGCCTTCGCGGCGGGAATGCTCTTGGTGTCAGAGATGTAGCCAAGCGCGCCGAGTTTCTCGAAGTAGCTCTGCACGGCGGCGTGAATGGCGGCGGCACCGTGCGTCATGCAGCGCGGCATCTCTGGGTTCTCTTCAAACTCGGCCATCGCCTTGCGGATAGTGGCGCGCGTGCCATGGAGCGCCTTGCGCATGCCGGTGGCAAAGGCGGTGAGTTCGGCGAGGGGATCCACCGGTGCATCCGGCAGCGCATTCGCGCCACGACTGAACATCTCGTGCGAGCGAAGGGCCTCAAGGAGGAGTGCCGTCTTGGAACCGAACTGGCGGAACAACGTCACTTCGTTGACGCCCGCTTCTTCGGCAATCCGGCGGGTGGTCGTGCCGCGAAAGCCGTGTTCCGCATAGAGCCGAACGGCGGCGGCGAGGACGTGGTCGCGGGTGGGTGTCGTCATCAGGGGCTGGGGCGCAGGGGCGAGCAGATGCAAGTGGGTACTTGCATATAACGCAAGATCATCCACGGAAGTTTCCAGTGGATGCGCGTCGTCAGGCGCCGAAGGCACCGTTGCGGGCGCAGGGGCCACCGTCGAGGGGTGGCCGCCGGCCAGCCGTCCTAAGGGTGTCTAGCTTTGCGGTCCGTGAGCAGCGCCGCCCCGCCCGTTCCGGGAATCGCTTAGGCGGTTCCGGGACGACCGGAAGCGAAGAACAACGGCCACAATCCGCTCCGGCGCTTCATCAGCCAGAATGCGGCCAGTAAGGTGGAGAACAGATTGGCCGACACAATCGACCACCAGGGCAACGACGGACGGATCGGCTCAGTGAGGAACCCGACGACGAAAATCGTCAGCAGTAGCCCCGCCACCATCACCGCCAGCATGGCGCGCGCATGACGCGGCTGCCGTTCGGCGTGCGTCACGAGTTGCATCACGGTCAATCCAATCAGCAGCGACACCACAAAATGCAACGCGTTGTACTGCAGAATGGCCGTGGTATCGAGCGTGATCGGGTACTGCAGTACGGACGGATCACGGAGTCCCTGAAAGACCGCTTTGCCGAGCAGGTCCACGGTGAAGAACGACCCACGCGTCGCCAGCAGATCGAACCCCATGTAGAACGCCGCCACCGACAGATACGCCATGAGTCCAATGACCAGTCCTTCGCGGCGTGCTGAGTTGGATGATGCCATATCAATCTCCAATGAGGGGCGCGTCAGGGCAGCGTCGAGCGAATGCGCGGCAACAACATCACAAAAACCAGTAGCACGCCGGTGGCCTGCATCACACCAGCGGTCATCAACGCGAATCGTATGGCGAATGTAGCATCGGGGGGGGCCATCAGCTCCAGCGCGGCCCGTAGTGCCGTGCCGCCCGTCACGCACCAGTACGCCCACTCCGCCAGCGCGGGCTTATACCGAACGTCGTCCTTGGCGGCGCGTGGAAACATCCAGAGCGCCACGCCGCCAATCACCATCATCACAAACCCCACGAGTATCACGTGGGTGTGGGCACTCATTCCGCGCGGCGGCAACGGGATGCCGAACTCCCGCGAGGCGAGCATCCACAACCCAATCGCTACTCCACACGCGAGAAACACGATGGCGGTTTTCAGATACCGACGAACGATCGACGACACGTCACAACCTCGTTAGTAGTCGTGTGGCACGGTGGGCGGCGAAGTGCTGCGTTCCAGAGCCCCGCGCGAAACCTGCAGCGATCGCCGTTCAGGATCAAAGGTGATCACGTGCACCCCACGATCCGCAAAGGTCAACGTGGTGTCAATCACCAGCTGTGCCGGAACGGCCGCACCGGCTCGGCGCGCGCGTTCCGTTGCCTCACGCTGCGCGCGCCCGGCGTACATGCCCGTGTCGGCGTCCGATGCGGCGGCCGGCGCGAATGCCGCCGCGTCATCGTCCGTCTGTTCGCGACGCGTAAAACTGACGCGTATTCGGCGGGTGCCAGGCGCCACATCCACATCGCGGAGCAAATACATCGGCCGATCATTGCGGAGTCCGGCTCCGTGCACCACAGATTCGTTCACGAGTTGGCTATCGACGGACACGCGCAGCAAGTAGGTCGCTGCGTGTCCCTCGCACTCCACGCGCTGCCGCATGTGCGCGGGACGTGCCGCGAGTTCGGCCTCTGAGAGCGTGCGGCATGTTTCAATGCGTTCCGGGCGCGCGCTCCACGAAAGGCGGAGTCGCGCCGCATGACCGGAGTGATAGGACCACGGCACGGCCGAGGCATACGCGAGGAGCGCGAGGGCGACCGCGCTCACGACGACGGCGCGCGCGAGTTGCACTGGCGATTGACGCGGCGTCACTGGGCGGGCGCCGTGGCGGGCGCCGTGGCGGGCGCCGTGGCGGGCGCCGTGGCGGGCGCCGTGGCGGGCGCCGCAGCAGCGACCGGCTCGCACTCGGCCTGCAACTGCACGTCGTGTTCACGGTCTGGGCTGGGCAACGCCGCCACGCGCTGCGCAAAGTCGTCGAACGTCGAGAGTGTCCCAGCGAGATCGCCGGTCGCAAGCGTTGCGACCCACACCCGCGCCGTATCAACACGCGGCTGCAACTCGGCTTCGCGTTGCGCGTAGAACCGCTCGCCGAGCCACTTGGGGCCTTCGCGACCCACGCAGTCGCGCGGTGGACAGCCGCACACGATCACGCCGCGCGCGCCTTGCCGCACGAGCAGTTCCACCACGGACGAATGCAGATTGCCCACACAGGGCACATCATGAATAGCGGCACCGCGTGCGCGCAGTGCGGCGATATGTGAAGCGGGCGCCTGCGCACAGCACACCGCCACAATCGCGCTGGGTTGCGCGGTGATCTCTGGGAGGATGCGTGTCCGCAATACACTGAGTTGGTCGCGGCCGCTGCGGCCGAGCGGTCCCACACCCATTGGAGCGCACGAACCCGCGCACACACCACAACTCACGCACTTCGAGGCATCCACATGCGCCACGAGTGTCGGCCGATCGTCATCACGCTTCACCATCGTGATCGCATCCCACGGACAATCTTGCGGGCACTGATTACAGCCGGTACAGAGTCGCGTATCGACGTGACTCGGCGCCCACGCTCCGGTGCGCGGGCGACGATTGAACCGTGGCACGAGGAGCAGGGCGATGAATATCACCGAGGCAACGCTCCACGCCGCGCCGGCGCTCATCCGTTCGGAGAGCGGCAGCCACCAGGCGGCGACGAGATCGAGCGGCGTGGACAGTGGCAATGTGAATGCATCGGCAGCCGATCCGAGCGCGGCGGGCCATAGCACCGACGCGACGGTGAGTGCGCCGAGGATCGACCACATCACACGCGTGGGCGGCAGGAGCGTGGGGCGCGCCAGTCGTGAGACGTGCAGCCAGAGTCCCACACCGGCACCGAGTGGCAGCACAATGTGCGCGAAGAGATTCACAAAGAAGAACGCGCTTGGCACGGCGCCGTCGCCGGCAAAGATGCGGCTCAACGGTTCGGAGAACACCGGGAGGACGTCGAGGAGCCGAGCGCCTTCGCGCGCGAGGCGTTCGCCGAAGGTATCCCACGCCATCACATAGCCGGTCCACGCGCAGAGGAGACCGAGGAGGAGTAAGAGGACGCCAGACACCCACGCGAGTGTGCGAGGGCCCCAGTCGCGCCCCTGCGCGAACATGCGTGCGGCGTGGAGCGCGGCCGCGAGCACGAAGAGGTCGGAGGCGTAGCGGTGGAGGGTGCGAATCCAGGATCCGAGCCACGGGTCGGCGGCGATCCGGGCCACCGAGTCGGCCGGCGCGCCGAGCCGGTAGACGAGGAGTAGGTAGATGCCCGTGCCGACGAGGGCGAGGAGCATCGCGACGGCGACGGTCCCCGACTGGTGGAGCGGGTTCCACGGCCAGCCGTAGACCCTCGAGGCGATGGCATCGAGGGCCGTGAGGCAGCGGCGGGTCAGGCGGGCGAGGCGTTGCATATCGTGAGGGCTTGCATCAAGTTTATCATATCGTCATGATGAATGCTAGAACCTACACCTAGGTGGCTGTTCCGATGTGGCTTTCCAGTACCGCCCAAGATGCCCTTCGCGCCGTATTGCATATCGCGGACCAAGCCGACAATCGCCTGGTACGCGTCGATGAAATCGCCGTGGCCCTCGACTGTCCGCGCAACTATTTGTCCAAGACGCTGCACGCGCTCACTCGCGCCGGCGTGCTCCGGTCGGAGCGCGGCCCCAAGGGTGGGTTTCAGCTCGCAACGCCACCGGAATCACTCCCGATCGCGCTTATTGTGGCGCCATTCGAACCTGTTAGTGACCGCCGCTGCCTCTTCGGCCGGCCCGAGTGCGGTGGACGTAACCCCTGCGCTGCCCACCATCGCTGGTCGGGCGTGGCCTCCGGCGTCACCGACTTCTTTTCCGGCACGATGGTCTCGGATCTCCGCAAGAAAAAACCCGCCCCGCGACGTAAAGCCGCGCTCAAGAAGTCGTAGCATTCCCGTTCGCCGCTCGTGTTCTCTCTCTTTGGAGGATGACCATGGCCGCACCACCGCATGACGCCGACGATTCGTCTGAACCGATTCCGCTCGGACAGCGCCTGTTCGACAACGTGTTCCTGCTCCTCGGGCTCGGATTACTCGTGATGCTCGTCGCATTCACCGGTTGGGGCATGTGGGAGATTCTTTCCCTGCCGCCGGCCACCCTACCATAAGAGGCCCGAATGCTCACGAAAGTTCACACCGGGCTCGAACCGGTCCGCGGCATTTGGTGGAAGCCCGCGCATAAAGCGGAGCGGGTGTGGGTCGGCATCGCCTTCGCCTGGTGCATGGTGCTCTTCGCGATGATGCCGCTCTGGCACTGGAAAGGCGGGCAAAACCCGTCCGGTACGCGCCGACGCGTCGAACCCAAGGCGTTCTACGCCCGCACCATGGCGTTCGCCACGCAGTACAAAGTGGGAGAAGACCGCGGACTCCCGATCGCCGCGCCGCCACCAGGCGCCGACGTCTATCTCATCGGGCTCACCTTTCAGTGGTACCCGATTCTCAAACTCGAGCGCGGCAAAGAATACACGCTGCATCTCTCGTCGCTCGACGTGAATCACGGCTTCTCGCTCTTTCCGCTGTCGATCAACTTTCAGGTGGTGCCGGGCTATGACTACGCGCTGCGCGTGACACCCACCGCCGCGGGCGACCTGCGCATCATCTGCAATGAGTTCTGTGGCATCGGTCACCACACGATGGTCGGTCGCGTCATTGTCGTTGACGCCGCCGACAAGCCGGTCGCCGACAATCAACGCCCGACTCTGCTCGGCGGAGGTGACCGATGACCGCGCCCGTGCTCTATCCGTTCCGCACCTGTAATGCGACCGGACACCGCATTGACTTGAGTGCCGAACGCCTCGTGAAGGTGAACGCCGTGGCCGCGGTGGTGTCGCTGCTCGTAGGCGCCATTGCCGCGCTCCTGCTCGTGCTCACGCGCTGGCAGGCGATCCACCTGCTCCCCGCGGTGTGGTACTATCGTATCCTCGGCGTGCACGGCATGAACATGCTCATCTTCTTCATCATCTTTTTTGAGATGGCCGTGCTCTGGTTTGCCGGCACGGTCTTGCTTGATGCCCGCCCCGCGGCACCGAAGTATGGTTGGTTCAACTTCGGGCTGATGGTGGTCGGCGCGCTGTTGGTTGAAACGATGCAATGGAGCGGACGGGCGGACGTGCTCTTCACGTCGTATCCGCCCCTCATGGCGCACCCGCTGTTCTACCTCGGCGTCATCTTCTTTGCCGTTGGTGCGCTGGGCGTGGTGGGGCAGTTCTTTGCCACGCTCGTCATTGCGAAGCGCGAAAAGACGTACGTCGGTTCAATGCCGCTCGTCGTCTACGGTGCGATGACCGCCGCGGTGATCGCCGTCATCACGCTCGTGCACGGCGCTGCCGTGTATATCCCGACCTTCCTGTGGTCGATCGGCCTGATCAAGGCGATTGATCCCGAGATCTATCGGTTGCTCTGGTGGGCGCTCGGACACTCGTCGCAGCAGATCAATGTGGCCGCGATGGTCGCTATTTGGTACATGCTGGGCGCGCTCACGGTCGGTGCGGTCGTGCTCAACGAGAAAGTGAGTCGGTCGGCCTTCGTGCTTTACATCTTGTTTATCTCGATGGCGTCGGCGCACCATCTGCTCGTAGATCCAGGCTTTGGGTCGGCGTGGAAGATTGTCAACACGTCATACTTTATGTACATGGCGGTGCTGGCCTCAATGGTGCACGGCTTCACTGTGCCTGCGGGCATGGAACTCGGCATGCGGTTGCGCGGCTATACCGACGGCCTCTTTGGATGGCTGCGGCGCGCACCGTGGGGCGATCCGGGATTTTCTGCGCTCGTACTCTCGGTCGTCGTGTTCGGCTTCTTTGGCGGCATCACCGGCGTGACGATCGGCACGGAACAGATCAACATCACCGTGCATAACACGTTGCGCGTTCCGGGACACTTCCACGCCACGGTCGTCAGCGGTACGGCGATGGCGTTCATGGGCGCCACGTACTATCTCCTCCCGCTCGTCTTCCAGCGGAAGGTGGCGTTCTGGAAGTTGGCGAAGATTCAACCCTACCTGTTCTCCTTCGGCATGCTGCTGGTGGAGATGGGCATGACGTTCGCCGGCAGCTTTGGCGTGCCGCGTCGTCACTGGGACATCTCGTTTTCGCAGGCACCGTTCGGCGTGCAGTTCAGCCCGGCCGTGGATCTCTTTCTTGCGGTGATGGGCATCGGCGGCATTCTCGCCGTGACGGGCGCGCTGGCGTTCATTGCCATCGCCGTGAAGTCGGTGTTCTTGGGTGAGAAGGTCACGGAGTTCACGCGTGGTGTTGCCATGGAAGGCGTGCCGCAGGGACTCACGCACCCACCGGTGCATCCGGCCAACGCCGACGAAATGAACGAAGCGATGCACGCACCGGAACGCGGCATTGCCGGCGCGACGCCGGGAACGCTCGTCTTGGTTGGCGTGTTCCTCGTGGCATTCATGCTGTACTACTTCACGAACTGGAAACTGCTCACCTTCCTCTGGAAGATTGGGTGATGTCGGCGCGTTCCGGCCGGTTAGGGGTGGCAACGACCGCGTTGGTGGTGATCCTCGTGATCACCACCGCGTGGTGGATGCTTGCGCTCTGGCCGGCCGGGACAGCCTCCCCGGAGTGGATCGTGCGCACGCGCGCGGCCTGCTTCGGAACCGAACACTCGGGCTGGCCCGATGCCGGAGGATGGATTCTCCTCATTGGCGAACCGATCGGCATGCTGGTCACGCTCGTGGCAATCGCGGGCGCGCAGCTCGAACAAGAACTCGGCGGTACCTGGCGCTGGTTGCGTGCGATGCCACTGCTACGCACGGCGGTGCCGGCGGTGGCCGTGCTCGTGGCGTTCACGCTGGGGCTGGGCATCGTCCTGCGCACGACGGCCCATGCGTCGCAGCTCGGCGCGGCGTCGGCGTCTGACACCGTTGTCGTTCAAACGCCGGCCCCGAGCACAACGCTCGTAGATCAACACGGCAGCAGCGTGTCACTCTCCACTCTGCATCGCACCGCGATCATTACCGTGGCGTTTGGGCATTGTGAGGTGGTGTGTCCAACCATCGTGCGTCAGGTGCAACGTGCGCGCGCGACCGCCGGGCGTGAGGCGATGCCGCTCTTCATCGTAACGGTGGATCCGTGGCGCGACACGGCGGAACGACTCCCCACCATCGCGCACGAGTGGAATCTCGGCCCATCCGACCACGTGCTATCTGGCGGCCTTGAGATGGTGGAGCGCACACTGGACTCGCTTCACATCGGGCGAGCTCGCGATCCTAACACCGGCAATGTGGCGCATGCCAATGTCGTGATGCTGGTTGATGGCAGCGGGAAGGTGGCCTGGCGGCTCGACGGCGACTTCACGCAACTCGCGGCGCGCTTGGCAGCCGAGCGTTAGAGCCGCATCGCGTGGGGCAGACGAACGATCGAGTCCGCGCCGCGATTCACGACGGTGGTCGCGCCCCGCACACATAGTCCCACGTCGCGGCGCGCGCCGTTCCCGAGAGCACTGGCTCTTGGCGCGTGCGACTGGAGAACAAATAACTCGACCGCACCGCTCCTTCTGGCGTGTAATACGTGATCGAATGCACATGCGAGCGGTGCGTGGTACAGTTCACGCGCACATTGGCCACGGTGTAGGAAATGATCGCACTGCCAACGGTGAGACTGTCTGTTCTACTGCGC
>CANIWQ010000074.1 GCA_947471365.1 Gemmatimonadota bacterium
GCACCGACGAAACCACCACGCGAGCGTCGCCGGGCTCGTTGTTGGTGAGTGTCGAAAAGAGCGCGAGTTGCTCCCGATCAGTTTGCCGACGCCGGTCGATTTGTACGGTGGAGAGGACCGTGAATTGCGCCTGCAGCTTGGTGCCGCTCACGGCGTCGTCGTAGGCGCCGTCGCTCTCGAGCGTGGTGCGGTGCAGCCGCGTGAGGGCCGCGCGTAGCTGTTCATACGTGCGGCCATCCACACGTCGGCCCATCGATCGGAGGAAGGCGTGCAGGGTGAAGCTCACCGCGCCGTCCGCAGGGGCGCCAGCCTCCTGATATCGCCGTAGCAGTTCAACGTACACATCCTGATCGAACGTCCCTGGCAGGCGCTCGCCCGGCGCTGGTAGTACTCGCCACCGAGCGCCTTCGGATGTGGTGAAGTCGATGGCGCCGTCTTCGGCGGAGTCGCTCAGGCGAAACATTGGGAGTAGCTCGAGTGAGCGGTCGAGCAGGACGAGGCGGGCGAGCTGGCGCCGCGCGGTGGTCATCATACGCCGGTGATGACCAGGGGACTAACCCAACTCACGGCGACGTCGCAGCGTTCCGTGCCGCCGCCACTTACGACGACGCGCTGACCGTCGAAGCACGGCGTCAGCAGCGGCGTCTGCAACGGCGTCACCGCACGTCCTCGCGCCCCAGCGCGGCACGGACCGACTCGCGCATGGCCACCACCGCGTCATCCCGTGCGGCGGCGACGTCGTCGCGCACGTGCAGCTCGACTCCATCGGCCACGGGAATGCGACGCCAGCTGACCGTACGTTCGTCATCGTGTGGAACCACCGCTTCGGCGCCGCCATCGAGCGCGCGTGCGAGCGACTGTGCCACCCGTTTTTCGAGCAAGTCGCCGCTGAGTCCGGCCATCTCGATTTTGATCGCGTCGAGGGCATGGCCCTCACGCTGCCGGACCTTGATGGCCAAGAGCTGGAGCAAGTGACGATACAGGTAGGTCGCGGCCGTGCCTTTGCCTTGCGGATGGTCGATCAGTCCATTGGCCACGTAAAAGCGCACGGCGCGCGCGCTGGGCGCGGCCCGTGCCGAGGCGTTGGTGGGTCGCATGCCAGCCGCGTCCACGAGCGCCGTGGCGTGCGCCGCCAACCCGCGGGCATTCCACGGAGCGTGCCGCGCATGAGCGCGGAGCAGGGCGACGGGCGATTCAGCCATTGACCAACAATAACGCTCGTCGAGGGAAACTTCGAGCGAACGGCCCTCTCGACATAAAACGCGCACGGCGGGGTGCAGTGCTTGCACCCCGCCGTGCGCTATTCAAGATGAAGTACCGGATGTCGGCTACTTCTTTGGCTTGGCTTTCTTGACCGCCTTCTTGGGGGCGGGCTTTTTAGCCTTGACGGCCTTCTTTGGGGCCTTCTTTGGGGCCGGCTTATTGGCTTTGACGGCCTTTTTTGGGGCGACCTTCTTCTTGGCCTTGGCTACCGGCTTTGCCGCCTTTTTTGTCTTCACTACTTTCTTGGCTTTGGCCGCCGGCTTCTTCGCGGCTGGCTTGGCCTTGGCTACCGGCTTGGCTGGCTTTTTGGCAACGGCTTTGGCTTTTGCCGCCGGCTTTGCCGCTACTTTAGCCACTGGCTTTGCCGCGGGTTTGGCCACGGCTTTAGCTACTGCTGCCGGTTTTGCGACCGGCTTTGCCGCCGCGGCTTTCCCCTTTGGGGCTGCTGCTGCGGGCACCACCACCACTGGTGGCAGTCCAAGTGCTGCGTCTTCCGCAGCTTTTTCTGCGTTTGGACGCCGCCCACGCCGGCGGGGGGCGCTCAGCCCACCGTCGAACAGGTCGGATTCTTCTTCGTCGGCACTTTCGCCGGCGTCGACGAGCTCCGGCTCGGCGTCATCATCGTCGTCGTTTTCTTCGGCGCTGTCCCACAGCGAATCGCTGTGATCTTTGTTGATCGCCCAGCCACCGTCTTCGTCTTCGTCGTCATCGTACGGGATGCCCGCGCTGCCGCCGCTAAAGCTTGCCGGCTCGTCGTCGTCGCCGTCGCCGTACATGCGCTCGTTTGTCACTTCATCACCGCGCGCCATGGTTTCCTCCTGTCATTTGAAATGGCTCTTTCACTACCGCTGAATACACTACGAGACTCGTTGCGTCAAGCGTGGGAGCGGGCGTCGACTTCCGCGAGTACCGCTCCCGGCTCTGTTTCCGTGGTCGCCGCCGGTCGGCGCCCACCACGGGCCCACACTGCCATATCGTCGAGCAAGGTATACACCACGGGCACTACGAACAACGTCAAGAGCGTGGAAGTGATCAGCCCGCCGATCACGGCATGGGCCATTGGAGCACGCTGTTCGGCACCTTCGCCGATGGCGAAGGCCAGTGGGAGCATACCGAAAATCATCGCCACGGTGGTCATGATGATCGGGCGGAGACGAATACGACCGGCCTCGAGAATTGCGGCCAGACGCTCTTCGCCCTCCGCGCGGCGTTGATTGACAAAATCGAGGAGCAGAATGCCGTTCTTGGTGACGAGTCCCATGAGCATGATGATGCCGATCATGCTCATGACGTTCATCGTTCCTCTCGTGATCAGAAGCCCCAATCCCACGCCGAGGAAGCTCAGTGGAAGAGAGATCATGATGGCCAGCGGCTGGAGGAATGACCCAAACAGCGAGGCCAAAATGAGATAGATGAATACGACGGCGAGGGCGAGCGCTTCCGCGACGTACCCCTTGGTTTCGTTGAGCTCCTGCACACTTCCCGTGAAGACGGTGCGGTAGCCTGGGGGCAGGACGAGGGAGTCGATGGCGGCACGGGCCACGTCGGCGATATCACCCACGGGCGCCCCGGGGAGCACCTGTGCATTGATGCGAATCTGCCGTTCGAGGGCTCGGCGTTCGATTGACTGCGGTCCGACGCCAGGCACCACATCGGCGACCTGCGACAGCGGCACGACCGCGGGCAACCCGGTGCGGCTGTCGATCCCGGATCCGTTCACTGGAATATTGGCGACATCCGCCGCGCTCGAGCGCAGGGAGTCGGGGTAAATCACGACTACGTCGTGGGAATAGCCGAGCGGATCCTGCCAGACGGTCGCGCGCTGGCCAGTAAACAGCGGTTGCAGGGTGCTAGCAATGCTGGCGATGCCAAGGCCGGCGGCCCAGGCCTGTTGCCGGTCCACGCTCACGTTGAGTTGCGGCACACTGCCTTCGTCGCTCGACTGCGGTTCGGCGATTCCGGGAATGCGCTTCATCACCTCGAGCACCTGGCTCGCGATGAGCTTGAGGCGTGCCGGTTCCGGGCCCTGCACATTGACGGTGATTGGCGCGCCGCGTCCGCCGAAAATGGTCGGCGTTTGGCCGATGCTGGCGCTGAGGCCGGGAAATTTTGAGAGTTGGGCGCGCAGTGCGGTCTGCACCTCGAACTGTGAGCGCTTGCGCTGGTTCCGCGGCTTCAGCCGTACGTTGATATTGCCGTTATTGATGCCGCCACCGCGTCCGCCAGTCGAGAACGCGGTGAAATCCACTTCGGGCATCGAGCGGATGAAGTCGTCCATCGGTCTGCCGCGCGCGATGACGTAGCTCAGGCTCGAGCCTGGTGCCACACGGAAACTCACGTTGAACTCGCCACCGTCGAAGTCCGGCATCCAGGTGAAGCCTAGGCGCGGAATAATAATGGCGGCCAATGCGACGGAGGTGAGCGCGCCGAGTATGACGAGACCGCGGTGACGAAGAGCCGTCGAGAGCAGGTGCGGATACCGATCCGCAGCGCGTTCGAACCAGCGATCAAAACGCAGGGCGATTCTGCGGATAAAGCCAGCGCTCTGCCACGCATCGCCACCGTGCTGCATGGCTTCGGGATCGTGCCAGACGCTCGAGAGCATGGGGTCGAGCGTAAATGAGACAAAGAGCGACACCAGCACGGCGAAGGCGACCGTCATGCCGAACTGGTAGAAAATTTTACCAATCGTGCCGCCCATAAAGGCGACGGGAATGAACACCGCGACGACGGCGAGCGTGGTGGCGAAGACGGCCAATCCGATTTCGTCGGTGCCGTCCTTGGCCGCGCGGTGATGGTCTTTGCCCATCCCGAGATGACGCACGATGTTTTCGCGCACGACAATCGCGTCATCGATGAGCAACCCGATGGCGAGCGAGAGCGCGAGCAACGTCATCGTGTTGATCGTAAACCCGAGCGCAAACATGGCGAAGAACGCCGAAATAATGGACACCGGCAGCGTGAGCCCGGTGATCACGGTCGAGCGCCACGAGTTCAGGAACAGATAAATGATCATCACCGTCAGGACTGCACCAAGTCCGATGGTGAGCTGTACGTCGGCGAGGGAATCCTTGATGTGTCGCGAGTCGTCGCGCGTGAGCGTCAACCGCACGTCGGCGGGAAGCTGGCGTTCGATGTCACCGATCACGGCCTTGACGTTATTGGCGACCGCGACCGTGTTGGAGCCCGAGATCTTCAGGACGTCAAGCGAGAGGGTCGGCGTGGTCTTATCACCGCGCCCAACAAACGAGGCCGAGCGACGTTCCGCGATCGTGTCGATCACGTGGCCGAGGTCGCGCACGCGAATCGGCGTGCCCGCGCGCACGACGACCACAACATCTTGAAAGGCGATGGGATCGGTGACGCGCCCCGTAACACGCACGGCGCGTTCGTTGTCACCCTTTCTGATACGGCCCGCTGGCACTTCCTGGTTTTCACGGGCGAGCGCGCTCGAAATAACGTCTGGGGTGAGTCCGGCGGCGCGTAGCGCGTTCGGGTCGACTTCAACGTGGATTTCGCGCGTGGCGGTACCGTTGAGCTGCACGCCGCCGACGCCGTTGACCGACTCGAGGCGTGGCCGAATGACTTGATCGCCGAGATCGGTGAGTTCGCGGAGCGACCGCTCGGAACTCGACATCGCGACGGTCAGGATGGGCTGATCGTTGGGATCGTAACGCGAGATGGTGGGCTCGTTGATGTCGCGCGGCAACTGACGCCGGATGCGGCCGACCTTGGCCGACACTTCCGGCTGCATGCGCGTGGGATCAATGCCGAGCTTGAACTGCAGGCGGACGTTGGCCGAGCCTTCGGACGACGTGGACGTCAGTTCGTACAGGCCGTCGACGGTATTGAGTGCTGTCTCGATGGGACGCGAGACGTCACGCTCGACCACCTCGGGTGAGGCGCCCGGATAACTCACCGAGACGCTGATCGTGGGATAGGTGACGTCGGGGTATTCGTCGACGGCGAGTCGTTTATACGAGACCACGCCGAGCACGACGAGCGCCACCATCATCATGGTGGCGAACACCGGACGCTTGATACTGATATCGGAGAGGAACATCGAACGGGGTCCTGGTGGCGGTGGCTACGGACTCTTCTTTGGGCGGGCGCCTGCATCAGCGCCGGTCTCATTGCCGCGTCCCCCGCGGCCACCACCCGAGCCGCGGCCGCCGCGTTCGGATTTCTGTTCATTGCCGAGGAGTGTCACCTTCATGCCGACGCCCAGCGTACCGACGTTACCGGTAATGACGACGTCGCCTTCCTTGACGCCACCGACGATTTCGACGAGTCCCTTGGCTTCATCGAGGATGCCGGTGCTGACCTTGGCAATCCCGAGCTGACCGCCTTCGACGGTGTAGACGAACGACTTGCCGTCCACAGCACTCTGTCGGACGGCGGACTGCGGGACCACCAAGGCACTGGGGACGGACCGGACGACGATCTGTCCGTTGGCAAAACTATTGCCCTTGAGTTCGCCCTTTCCGTTGGGGATCTGTACGTACACGGTGATGGAGCGCGTGGCCGGATCGATGGTGGCGCTCACGCGGGCCACGCGGCCACTGAACTGGCGGGAATCGGCATTGAAGCGGACGGATTGTCCGACTTTCACGTCGCTGGCGCGTCGTGCCGGAACGGTACCGGCAAGCTCGAGCACTTCGTCGCGCACGAGGGTGAACATTTCGGCGCCACGCAGCGTGTTCTCGCCGTTCTGCACTTTGCGTTTGTCGATGGTGCCGTTGAAGGGCGCGACGACCTTCGTGTCGCGCACGACGTTCTGGGCGATCCGCTGCCGCGATTCTGACGCGGCCATGCGTGCGCGCGCCGCGTCCGCGGCCTGCTGTGCCGTGCGGAAATCACGCTCGGCGATGGCACCGACCTTGAACAATTCTTTGGACTGCTCGTAGTTCCACTTCTGGGTCTCGAAGTCGCTCTTGGTTGCAATGAAATCGGCGTCGGCGCTCCGCAGGGACGCTTCTTGTTCGACGGATTCAAACTTGGCGAGCAGCGTGCCAGCCTTCACCTGCTGACCGTCGCGCACGGCAACTTTCTCCAGCACGCCGTCAATACGTCCACGCACGATGGCGCTCTCGATGGGGCGCAGATCGCCGGCAATAGCGACGCCCGCGTCGACATTCGTGCGCACGACTTTAAAAACGTCAGTGGCCGACAGCACGACGCTGGCCGTGCGGCCCCCCCCCCCGCGTCCGCCTTCGCCTGTTTGTCCATCGCCTCCGCCGCTCTTACGACCGTTCTTCGCGTCTCCGGCGGGCGCTCCGGCTGCCTTGCTCGCGTCTTTGGCATCTTTGGCATCGGCGTGTGCCGGTGCTGCGGTTGGTGCCGCGGTTGGCGTCTGCGCTTGCTTTGGAGCCGCTGCGCCTTTTACTGGTTGTTGCGCGAACACGGAAGACGACACGCCGAGTGCGATGAGGCACGCGGCGAACCGTCGGTTATCGATTGTCAGATACACTGGATAGTCCGGCGTTGGAGCGGATCGGTACGGTGCCGCCTGTGGGAAGCGGAATCGGCCGTCCGCGCACGCGCGCCAGTTCGGCGGCGGAGAGATAGAGGTCGTAGATGGAGCGTGCTTCGGTGGAACGGGCCGTGAGTAGCGCGACCTGCGCGTCGGTCACTTCGAGTTGCGTGGAGAGTCCGCGTTGAAAGCGCAGTGACGCCAACTGAAAGGCTTCTTCGGCCTCAGCGGCGTTGACGGTGCGCGCTTCCCACGCGAGCCGTGCACGGCTGAACTCCGCACGGGCACGGGCGAGATCCAGTGCGGCCGTTTCGCGCGCCTGATGGAGCGCTGTTTCGGCAATACGCGCCTGCGCGGTGGCGAGGTCGAGATTGCCTTTGGTGCGGAGTCCGTCGAAGATCGCCCAGGTGACGGTGAGGCCGACGCTGCGATCGGGGAAAAAGCCGTTGTTCTGGCAGAGCTTCCCGGCGGTGCTCCCCGGCGGACAGAAATCAACGGATGTGGCGCCCAGACGATCGGGGAGGCCATTCCGCGTGGGGAGCGCGAGGTAGCCGATGTTCGCGGTGGCGGTCACCTGCGGAAAGAAATCGGCGCGCGCGACGCGTACACCTTCGCGGCGTGCTTGGAGGGAGAACTCCGCCGACTGCACCGTGCCTCGCAAGATTTCGCCGAGGCTGTCGGCACGTGCGGCGTTGACGATGGTGCGGACGACTGCGGTGTCGAGCGTGGTGGTGAGGAGCAGCGGACGTTCGACGTCTACGTCGAGGAGACGTTTGACGTCGAGCAGGGCGAGATCGCGATCGTTGGAGGCTTGGAGCGCGAGCGGTTCGATGTTCGCGCGGTCCACGCGCGCTCGGAGGAGGTCGAACCGGGACGAACGACCAGCGGCGACGAGCAGCTCGACTTGCTTGAGGCGATCGGAGGTCAGCGTCAGATTGCGATTCTGCAGTTCGGCAAGCTTGGCGAGATACAGCGCGTTGAGATACGACCGCTGTACATCGAGTGCGAGGCGCGCCCGCGTTTCGCCGGCATCGAGCCGCGCGGCATCGCGCGTGCGCAAGGCGCCGCGTGCGCTCGACACAATGCGCAAGCCCTGAAAGAGCGGCTGCGAGATGGCCAGCGCGCCGGAGTAGGTGTAGGACTGGCCAAACACCGTGCCGACAATTTCGGCGCGCGCGTTCTTGAGCACCTGCGAGTAAGAGCTGTTGAATCGAAACTGCGTCATCCCCGGTGCGAACGCGGTAGTGACGCCCGCGTTGGCGATGTCGACGGCGAGCAGCGCGAGTTTGTTCTCGTCGGAGCTGCGAAGCACATACTGCACCGCATCGGCAACGCCCATGCGGAGGGTGTCGGTGCGTTGCTGGGCGTGCAGGCCGGCGAGAGGGGACACAAAGGCCACCCCTGCCGCGCAAAGGAGCAGAGAAAATGCGGTTCGTTGGTTCATCGGGCTTTAAACGTATAAGGAGCCCTCCCCGTTGGGCGGGGACGATAACTGCTGGGCTCAGTCCCTCAGGGGACTTCGTCGATGAAGAGTAACGACTTACGGCGCAGAACCACCGGACGCATGGCCTCGAACGGGTCGGGCCGAACTTGCCGCCGCTCTGGAGCGACGGGTGGTTGACGGCCTCTTCGGGCGTCTTCGGTTCGCGATAGGCCCGTCGCGAGGTGAAAGCTACCCCTCGGGATACGCACGTTTTCCTCGTCGTCTACCAACGAGGATGTTGCGCGCCGGCGGAAGAACGGCGGAGCTAAACGCGCGCGTGGTTCGAGCTGCAGCAGTGGTCAAATGCATCATGCTCCGGGGAGTTGGCATTCGGGGATCACTCCACGCTGAACTGCACCGGTAACGGTAATTTCTTACAATTGTATTGATGATAGCGTTATTGTGTCTCTTTGGTGGCGCTAAAACTACTTCTTTCCATTGGCAGCAGTCAAGGCAGCATCGACGTCGGATTTGTGGTCTTCGTACTCGAGTACTTTTTTGGCGCGCTCGGACGGTTCGGCGGTAAGAAATCGTTTTTCGAAGGCGGCGCGTGCCTTGAGGTCATTCCGCAGTCCGGCTGCCTTGATCGCGAGCACGAGTCCGAGGAGGTGTTGGGGGTTGTCCTTGAGAATCGTGTCGGCTTCGGCGGCAGCACGAGCGGCGTCGAGCGAAACCACGGAAATCATGCCGATGTCATATCGGGAGTGGTTTGTGGCGTTGCCGAGCATTTCGTAGGACTGAATGGCCATGGGGGCAAAGATCTTTGCGCTGTCGAGTTTGCCCTGTTCGCCATAGCGCATGACGCGGTCGAAGAGGCGCGAGGCGCGTTCTTCGGGGGACATCTTCGAGATGTCGACACTGCCCGCCCCGCCGCCGCCGCCCACCCCACCGGCGAACGGTGCGGTGGGGGCGCCTTCGGCGAGCGGCGTGGCGTTGGCCGACGCGTCGCTCTTATTGGCGAGTTGTTGGCCGACGAAATAGGCGATCACAGCCAGCACCGCGACACCCGGTACTGCCCAGGTGAGCGGATGGCGCGAGAGGGCGCCGCCCTTGGTGGGGCCGTCACCAGCGGCGGCGCCGCAGTGCTGACAGAAGCGGGCGCCGGCGACAATGGTGCCGTCACATTCGCCGCAGGTGGTGGCGGCGACGGCGGCACCGCACTCGATACAGAATTTTCCGGAGGCGGCTTTGCCGCAGCGGGGGCAGGTCATGGCGTCAGAGCGTGTCATAGTAAGAAAAATACACCAGAAAAACGATTGCCGGAGGTGCCCCCCCCGCCCGATATTTCCCTCTCAGGGGTGGGCCGGCGCGTCCACCCGTCACGGAATTACCGGAAGGAGCGTACGTGGCCGGACCCTCACGTTCTCTGCTGACCGATTTGTCGGGCGCCACCAAAGCGGATGTTCTTGCGCTGGCCGCCTCGCACTCGGTACGCTATTTGCGGCTCATGTTCACGGACATTCTCGGCGTGAACAAGAACGTCGAGATTCCCGCGTCGCAGTTCGCGAAGGCGCTCGACGGCGACATCATGTTCGACGGCTCGTCCATTGAAGGGTTTGTGCGGATTGAAGAGAGCGACATGCTTCTGACGCCCGACCTCAGCACGTTTCGGATTTTTCCGGGCGCCGACGAGCGGAACCGTGTCGCGCGGCTGATTTGCGATATCTCCACGCCAGACGGCGTCCCCTTTGGCGGGGATCCGCGCGGGGCGCTCAAGCGCCAAGTCGCTCGGGCCAAGGCCCTGGGCTACACCATGAACGCCGGCATGGAAGCCGAGTTCTTTTTGTTCAAACTCGGTCCCGACGGCGGTCCGTCCACCGCGACGCACGATGTGGGGTCGTACTTCGATCTGACGCCGGTTGATCAAGGGGAAGACGCGCGGCGCGCGATTGTGGACGTGCTGGAGCAGATGGGTTTTGAGATTGAGGCAGCGCACCACGAAGTGGCGCACGGCCAGCACGAGATCGACTTTCGGTATGCCGACGCCCTGACAACGGCCGACAACCTGGCGACGTTCCGTTTTGTGGTGCGTGACGTGGCCAAGAAGTTTGGGATGCATGCCTCGTTTATGCCCAAGCCGATTTTTGGGCAGAACGGCAGCGGCATGCACACGCACCAGTCGCTGTTTCGTGATGGGAAAAATGCGTTTTACGATGCCACCGGTGCGTACGAGATGTCGGCGGTGGCGCACCACTACATTGGCGGCCTGCTGAATCATGCGCGCGGGATGTGCGCGATCACGAATCCGCTGGTGAATTCCTACAAGCGGCTCGTGCCAGGGTTTGAGGCGCCGATCAATGTGGCGTGGAGTATGCGTAATCGCTCGCCGTTGATTCGGGTGCCCGCGCGGCGTGGCACGGGGACGCGCGTGGAGTTGCGGTCGCCGGATCCGAGCGCAAATCCGTATCTCGCGCTGGCGGTGATGCTCGCCGCGGGCCTCGACGGCCTCGAAACCGAAGCGAGCTCGCGCGAGCCAGTCAGTGAAAATATCTGGGAGATGTCGCATCGCGAAAAACGACGGCTGAAGATCGACGACTTGCCCCATGATCTCGACGAAGCGTGTGACGAGTTTGAGAAAGACGACGTGATGCAGAGCGCCCTCGGCGAGCATATTGCCTCGCATTTTCTTGCGGCGAAGCGGCAGGAGTGGCGTGAGTATATCACGCAGGTGTCGCCATGGGAGCTCGAGAATTATCTCGCCAAGTATTAGCGCTGCGGCGAGACGCTGGTCCCGACCGGGGTGGCTTGCGCTGGCGACGCTGGTGTTGGTGGCCACGCCGCGCGCGGCGGCTGCGCGTCAGGCGCCGGTCTGTCGCGTGGACACACTGACGGCGGGATTTCCAAAAGCGTGGCTGGGACAGTCGGTGGGGCAGCTCTCGATTGATGCGCAGACGGTGGAAACGCCGGGCGGCATCATTGGCAACGTGGTACGGGAGTTACACACCCGTACGCAGTTATGGGTGCCAATGAATGAAATATCCCTGACGCTCGGTTCCCCGATTGACTCGCTCGAGCTTCTCGAGTCCGTGCGCCGAGTTCGCGCGACGGGCCTGTATACCGAAGTCACCGTGACGGGCGCGCGCTGTGGGAACGATCCCCTCGAGCTCACAGTGCACACGCGCGATGCATGGAGCATGCGCATGAACGTGCGGTACGGCCGCACGGCATCGCGCGCGGCGTTGACGGAAGTGAACCTCTTTGGTCGAGCGCTCACGGTGTCGGCGTCGGCCGAAAAACTCGAAACCCGTAGTTCTGCGACCTTTGGATTGGCCGAACCCTATTTGTTTGGAACGCACGTTCGTGGCGCGGCCTACCTGCGCGTGTTCGCCGACGGGCGGGCATGGAGCTGGTCGTTGCGGTCCCCGCAGTACTCACCGCGCGATCTGTGGCGCTACTCGGTATCAAGTTTTCAGTTGCGGCGCTATCAGGACGACGGCCTGAACCTGACGCTCACCGATATCAGCCGGCGAGCCGACGCAGGGACGGCTGCCGTGCGATGGGCACTGGATGAACATCGCGCCTATGCATTTGTGTTCGGCGCGGAGCACGAGCAAGCCAAGATCATCGTGCGGCAACCGGGCGCCCGTCTCGGAAGCCCAGAAGTCAGCCGGGAGTTCAGTGCGGCCATCGTCGGCGTGGCCCGCCGATCACTCGACGTAGGCAAAGTGAACTGGCTGGTGCCAGGGCAGCCGAACGCCGAACTACCGCTCGGCGTGGAAGGAGAATGGGTGGTCGGCATCGGGCCCGAGGCGACCACAAAGAAAGGGATCGCGCATTTCGACGGATGGAGCGGGGTCACGCTGCTGCCAACCCCGACGATGATCGTGACCGGCGATGTGTGGGCGTCGGGATACGGGAACCAAGATTCGCTGAGCAACGGAACGATCCGCGCGGCAGGGAGCATCTATCAGCACGGCCGCGGTGGGATCTGGGCGCTCCGCGTTTCGTTTGAGCGCCTGCAAAATCCGGATCCGGATGTCTACGCACTCTCGATGGTGGATCCCGTGCTTCGGTCGCTCGCACCGACCACGCGCTTGGCGGAAAGTGCACTGACGGCATCGCTCGAACGGTCCTTCACGATGTATTCGCGCGAGGGACGCTGGGCGGCCGATGCGGTGCCATTTATTCAGTTCAGTGAACGACACCGTTCGGTGGATGTCTCGAACGCATCGCCCACGAACCCCCAGGCGCTGTTGGTGGGGTTGGGTTTTCGTCACCTCTTCAATCAGCCGACGCAGGCGACCGTGCGATTTGACATTGCCAAGACGGTCTGGTCTGCCGGCGGGTTGTCGAACCGCTGGGTGTTTGTGCTCTCGACCCAACCGTGGTTGGCGAACGGGCGGGTGCGTGATGGTCTGCGCGAAGCGGTTCGCTAGCACGGAGTCCGAACGGACGATCACGCACGCGTGACTCCTGCGATGTGCATCGAAAAAAAAAGGCGGTGATGCAAACGCATCACCGCCCTTTTTGTGCATCACACACCGTGCATCACACGGGGAACAGCATCTCGCGATAGCGCGGCAACGGCCACTGATCGTCGCCGATCGTGATTTCCAGTGTGTCGCTCAACTCGCGCACGTCCGCCATCGCATCGGCGCCAGTGCTCGTGAGGAACGCAGCCTGCTTGGCCAGCGCGTCGTGCATCCCTTCAGCCTTGTTGATGGCGGCGCGTAGTGCCGCCGCCTTTTTCTGCAGCGCAACGACAAGCTTGCCGGCGGCGTTGGCCGCATCTACCTGCGGGACGATCTTGATGCCGGCCCGCTTCGCGGCGGCCGCGGCCGTCTGCAGCGATCCGAGATAGGTGTAGCAGGCCGGTAGCACCATCGTGTCGGCCATCTCACAGAGCGTGTGCATTTCGATGAGCATGTCCTTGGCGTAGCGCTCGAGGCGAACGTGGTAGCGCGATTCGAGTTCTTCCTTGGTGAGGATGCCCAGCGAGGTGAACAACGCATACGACTGCTTGGTGACCATCTGTGCGAGTGCTTCCGGTGTGCGGCGGAAGTTCGGCAGGCCGCGCTTCTTTGCCTCGATCACCCATTCGCCCGAGTAGTTGTTGCCTTCGAAGCGCACGGCCTTGGTGGCGCGGAACGCGGCGCTCACAACCTTGAGCACTGCGTCGTCGCGATTCTTGGTGGTCTTGAGTTCGGCCTTGAGGGCCTCGGTGAGTTCGTCAATCGCTTCGGCAGCGGTGGCGTTGAGCAGCATTACTGGGAACGCAATCGACTGACTCGAACCCACGGCACGGAACTCGAACTTGGCGCCCGTGAACGCAAAGGGCGACGTACGATTGCGGTCGGTGTTGTCCTTGGCGATTTCCGGCAGCTTGGCGACGCCGAGCTGAATCATGGCCTGCGCGGCACCCTGCTTGCCCGTCTTGCCGGCGGCGATGTCGTCGATGACGCGCGTGAGCATGTCACCCATGAATACCGAGATAATGGCCGGCGGCGCTTCGTTGGCGCCGAGGCGATGCTCGTTGCCGCTGGTGGCAATGCCCGCGCGAATGAGTCCCGCGTGCTTGTGCACGGCTTTGAGCGCCGCGGCCAAGAAGAGCAGGAAGCGAATGTTCTGGTGCGGCGTCTTGCCGGGCTTGAGCAAGTTGACGCCGTCGAGTTCGTTGTCGGACGCGATGGCCATCGACCAGTTGCAGTGCTTGCCCGAGCCATTGATGCCGGCAAAAGGCTTTTCGTGCAACAGCGCCTGGAGGCCGTGCCGGAGCGCGACCTTCTTGAGGATGGACATGACGAGCTGATTGTGATCGACCGCGATGTCGGTGTCTTCGAACTGCGGCGCCATTTCGAACTGACAGGGCGCCACTTCGTTGTGCCGCGTGACGATCGGCACGCCGAGCTTGTAGAGTTCGAATTCCACTTCGGCAATGCACGCGAGCACGCGCTCGGGAATGCCACCGAAGTAGTGGTCTTCAAGCTGCTGGCCACGCGGCGGCGGCGCGCCGACGAGCGAGCGTCCGCTCATAACGAGGTCGGGGCGCAGCGCGAAGTGCGTGCGATCGATGAGGAAGTACTCTTGTTCGGCGCCCATCGTGGTGTTCACGCGGAGCGCGCCCTTATCACCGATGAGCTCCAGGAGCGACATGGCTTTCTGCGAGAGCAATTCGCTCGAGCGGAGGAGCGGGGTCATTTCGTCGAGTGCTTCGCCGTGGTATCCGATGAACACCGACGGAATGCAAAGCGTCTTGGCGCCCGGCGATTCCATGATGAACACCGGCGACGCCGGATTCCACGCGGTGTAGCCGCGTGCTTCCCACGTCGCGCGCAGTCCGCCGCTCGGGAACGAGGAGGCGTCCGGCTCGCTCTGAATGAGCTGATCGCCCGTGAACTGTTCGATGGCCGACTTGTTCTCGTCGAAGTTGAGGAACGCGTCGTGCTTTTCGGCGGTGAGGCCGGTCTGCGGCTGGAACCAGTGGCAGAAGTGCGTTACGCCACGGCCGACGGCCCACTCCTTGATGACCTGCGCAACCGTAGGAGCGATTTCGGTGTCGAGCGATTTGCCGAGTCGCACCGCAGCGACGAGTTTGGCGTGCACGTCCTTCGGCAGTTTGTCGCGCATCTGACGCGCGCCGAAAGTATTGATACCGAAGTAGGTGGACGTCGGCATCGATTCATCAGCTTCGACCGGAACGTCAGGAGCGTCAACCGTGCGCGAGCTGATGGCACGAATGGCGGCGGCACGAGAAGAAATGGATGGCATCTGGGAAGCCGGGTTGGCGAGTGGGAGAACGCTAGATGGCCAGGTGACCAGCGATAATTGCAGATTAAGCAAATTTAGCACATCAATAACTCAATTTCAATGCGGAAAGTGCAAGTTCGTCATATTGAATTTGCGGTAACTGCATTTTTGGTGATTAATTGGCGCAGTAATGGGGATTATTGGTTGCCGAATATTCTGTAACACAAAGCGGGATAACGCGTTACACGTTATCCCGCTTTGTAGTCTCCGTCATTCACTTCAATAGAGAATGGGGTGCGTTTACGGCCGTCCGCCCGGAGCCCCACCGCCTCGCCCGCCAGGCCCGCCGGGCCCGCCGGGCCCGAAGACGGTTGACGGGTTCCGGATACGTTCGGGGAGCTTGGCCCACTGCTCCTTGGTAAGAATGACCTGCGCCTCGCGCACGGACTTGGCGCCGAGGTCCTGCGCTTCGGTGAGCACTGGGCGCAGGAATGCGAGCATCGCCTGCTGTTCGACATTCGCGC
>CANIWQ010000075.1 GCA_947471365.1 Gemmatimonadota bacterium
GTGAGCCTCAATAGGATTGAGCACGACCGGACGACCACACGGTTCATGGAACGAGCGGCGATCGAGTTCGCGTCCGTACCATTAGAAGAACCGAACTACGACGATCTCGAGGTCTCGGATATCGATCGTGCCCTGGCCACGTCGCTCGCAGAGTTACCGAAAAAGCGCCGAGTCATCTGCGAAATGCGACTCGTCGACGGCTTCAGCTACGCCGAGATCGCAGAGCGCCTGCAGATCGCTCCCAAGACTGTTGAGACGCAACTCGCGCGCGGCTTGAAGTTCCTTCGGCAGCGTATGCGCCTGCTGTTGGGGTAGTCCCGTGACCTCGCTCGAACACGCACGCCGGCTCGCTCCGGTCACCCTCCGCGGCGGCTCCCCTTGGGGGAGAAACGTACCCCGCCCTGTCCTCACTATGAGTCACAGGATCTCGGAGACCTCGCAGTGCTGATCGACACACCTGAGGAAGGCTTTCCTCACGACGAACACATCTGGCTGCTGCTGGATCGCTATCTTGACGGCGATTCGACCGCGGTTGATGCCGTGCACGAGTGGCTCGTGGGCGACCCAGCTCGACTCGACGTCCTGAACGACCTGCGCACCATCCGCGAGGCGGCAGCCATACGAGTCACACCGCAGCACGTCGATGCCGCGTGGGACCGGTTCCGCGCTGAGGTGAACGCGTCGACTGCGCCTGATCTACGCCCCTCCGCGTTGTCCATTCATGCGGAGCGCAACGGTCTTCTCGGTGCGCAAAGCCAAGCACCGGCGCGTCGTTGGCGTGACGTGAGTGTACGCGCGGCTACCGTACTGCTCCTCGCGGGTTCGGCGTGGTGGGCGCGGATTGAGCTCGGAACGCCGGGCACCGGAACAGGCCCGCAACCGCAAGTATTCGTGTCGGCCGCGGAGGCACGCACGGACATCCGTCTGACCGACGGAACCCGAGTCACGCTCGCACCGGAAAGCCGGCTCATCGTGCCCGCCGGATTCGACCGCACCACGCGCGAGGTCACGCTGGACGGCCGTGGATATTTTGAAGTGGAACACCGGAACACGCTCCCCTTCATTGTGCACGTCAAGAACGTGATGGTCCGCGACTTCGGCACCAAGTTCGCGGTGCGTGGTTACTCGGCTGATACCGCGGTGCATGTGCTCGTGACCGAGGGAAAGGCGACCGTGCGTTCCGAGCTCGAAGTTGCGATGCCCGGCGACATACTGGAGAAAGGGATGGAAGCCACTCTCAACGCGACCGGTGGCACCCGAGTACGCGCTGGGGTCGATACCACGCAGGCGCTGGACTGGCGCATGGACTCCCTTGATGCCGCCGGCACGCGGCGCGCCGAGCCCTCACCGTCCGTCAACGCTTTCTTCCGACGCAGCCGGTGACAGTTCGCAGCACCGAGCCCCCTCAACTGAAGCGTGGGCTGACTATCGTCGATGTCGTGTCGATAGGCGTTGGCTCGGCTGTGGGTGTATCGATCTTCTCGGTCATGGCACCAGCCGCAACGGTCGCTGGCTCGGGAATGTTGCTCGCCTTTGCGATTGCCGCCGTTCCCATGGTGGTGTTTGCCGTGGTCTACGGCTTTATGGGGTCGGCGGTACCGCGCTCCGGCGCCTCATTCGACTGGCCAACGCGCTTTGTGCATCCGTTCGTGGGGTTCATGATCGCGTGGCTGCGAATCCTGGCGAATGTCGGCGCCATGACCCTCCTGACGCTGGTCCTCGTGAACTACGCGTCGCGGGTCGTCGCACTGCCTCGTGTGCCGACCATGATCGCATTGCTGTTCCTGTTTTATCTCGCGAATCTCCTCGGCGTTCGCTTGGCGGCTGGCGTGGAGCGGATTCTCGTGGCGTTCAAGTTGATGGCGTTCGCGACCTTTGTTGTCGTCGGCGCGACCTCCGTGCACGCCGCAAATCTCCAGCCGGTGCTCGGCACCGGTACCGGCGGGCTGTTCGCCGTATTGCCCATTCTGATGGCCCTGTACATGGGCCTCGAGAGTGCGACGGAGGTCGGCGAGGAAATCATCGACAGCACGGCCGTGATCGCACGCGGACTCGGGGTGGCGCTCGTCGTGACCATCGCGGTGTACCTCAGCGTTTCGGGCGTGGCGCTCGGAGCACTCGGTGCCGCCGCACTTGGAACCAGTGACGCCCCGCTCTTCGACGCCGGCGCGGTGTTCCTCGGTCGCTGGAACACGCCGCTGATTCTCATGGCAGCCGTCGCGTCCATCGGCACGTCGATCAACGCCATCTACATTACCTTCGCTCGCTTTTTGTTTGCGATGGGACGCGACGGCGTGTTTCCCGCCGCGCTCGCGAAGATCCATCCGCGTTGGTCCACGCCGCACGTGGCAATCACCACGGTTTTCGTCCTTGCCGTGATTGGCCTGTTACTACCGACGAGTCTCGTGTTCCTCTTTCTTGCGGTCACGATTCCCACGTTGCTGAAGTACATCAGCACCTGCGTGTCGGCGTGGCGTCTGGTGGACCACTATCCCGCGCTGCATGCGACCGCACACTTCCGGTTGAGCCGGAGCGCCGTAAAACTCTGGTCTGCCGCCGGCATCGTGTTCGGCATTTTGATTATTGCCGCTGGAGCTGGCGCCGACCGTCGGCTCTACGCGGTGCTCGCGGTTTGGATTGCCGCCGGATGCGTCTACTGGGTGATGCTCGGCGACCGCGCGAGCCGGAGCATGCGCGCGCTCCGTATGCGAGACACACTGCGATAAATCCGCCGCGGCCACTCCGCCGCGATCCGTCTGCTCGGCCCGGTGCACCGATGCCTCGGGGCGCCGCACGCTACCACATTCACACGACCACTCCCATGCGCTCCCTCACTCGCTGTGCGATCGTTGCCATTTCACTGGCACTCGCCAGCAGCCGCGCGCAGGCCGCGCCACGACAAACCGATTTGCGGACGCCGACGAAACCGGCTTCGTCTCAAATCCAGATTACGCTGCAGCCAGCACGAGACGCCGCAGGAAACGTGGCGGCCATCAACGTACGCTACGTCATTACGGATACGGGCACAGCCATCCGTGAATTTCGCGCGGCGGTGGTGCTCAACAACCTGCCGGGTATCGCCGACCGCATGGAACAGTTCCGTGTCACGGACCGCGCGGGGAACGTTCCGCTCACCGTCGTCGACGACACGCCCGACTCCACGGCCACGGGATTCATGCGCCATTGGCGCGTGGGTCGCGCGCTCGCCCTCCCGGTGGAAGTGCGCTACCGAGCGGTGGTCGCGCCACGGAGATTTCGCGCTGGGCCGCCGATGGATCTTCGCACATATGCCGGTGGCGTGAGTGGCCGAGGCCCCGGCTTTCTCGCTCTGCCAGACGACAACCGCCTCTACCACATCCTGCTCCACTGGGACCTCACCCTGCTCGGCAAGGGAGCGATTGGCGCGTCTAGCCTCGCTGACGGTGACGCCGACACGGAAGGCCCACTCAGCCTGCTCAATGCGACCTTCTTTATGGCTGGGCAACTCGGCCGCTATCCCGTGGGTGGCAATACGGGAGCGTTCAGCGCCTACTGGGCAGGCGAGTCGCCGAGTCTGCAGATGCAGGACGACATGCAGTGGTCATCTCACGCCTATGATGCCCTGAGCCGCTTTTTCGGCGACACGGCCGTTCGCCCGTACCGTCTCTTCCTGCGCGTATTGCCGGAAACAACAACCTCTGGTGGCAACGCTGGCTATCGCTCGTTCATGATTCAAGTGCCGTTGCATCCGCCCGTGCGTCCCACCGGAGCCGCGCCTAGTCTGCGCGGAGTGCTCGCGCACGAAATGATTCACGGATGGGCGGGCGGCCCCGGCGGCGGCCAGTGGTCTACGGAAGGGCTCACTACATTTTACACCGCGTATGTGCAGCTTCGAACCGGCCTGCAACCCGTTGAAGAGTTCGTGCGCGACGTCAATCGCATTTCCCGCGACTACTACGCCAACCCGTACCGCAACGCGTCGGGGGAAGCCGCCGCTGCCGCATTCTGGGCTGACAAGAATGGCGAAGTGCTCCCGTACAATCGCGGCGCGCTGTACTTCTTTGATGTCGACGACAAACTCCGCAAAGCGACGGGCGGGCGCCGGACGCTGGCTCAGGAAATGTTCGACCTCAACCGGCGCCGGAGCGGCGGTGAAAACGTCACTGTACAGAGCTGGATTGAAACGTTGAGGGGAGCGCTTGGGGCCGCCGCCGTGGCAGACTTTGACTCGATTATTGTGCGAGGCACCAAGACCGTCGTGCTTGCGCCGGATGCTTTTGGGCCGTGTTTCGAACGGCGAATCGAAAAGCATGTTCGCCCTGACTTCGCGTTTGATCGCCGAGTGCCGGAGGCGCGCACCGTCGTGAGTCTCGTGCCCGGTTCGGCCGCGTCGATCGCGGGGCTGCGTAACGGGGATGTGGTACTCACTCCGCTTGCCGTTGAAGTGCTTACGAGTCCAGAGGCGAGGAAGCTCGCGCTGGACATTACGCGCAATGGTATGCCGCTCAACATACAGTTCTTGAGCTCACCGGCGCTGGTGGATGTTTACCTTTGGTCTCGCGTGCCCGGTGTCGATGAGCGAGTGTGCCGCGGTAGTTAGCGTCGGTATTTTGCAGTCACAGCCTCAGAGAGGAACACAAATGCCGCGATTGCCCCGCACGCTCGCCGGATCACTTGTGGCGACCGTTATCTCCGCCGCGACCACATGGAATAGCGCGATCGCCATGCCCGCGCCCACTCCACAACAGCAGGCGCCAATCGTGATCCCCGTCATCACGACGCCCAAAGGATCAGGCGCCGCTGAGCAGAAGAAGCACGGGAGCAAAGACGGCATCCGCATCGTCGTCAGTTTCGACGGACTCGGCGTTGGCTTCACCGGACCGCAAGGCACCACCACGCTCCGCAATCCGTCGGACAACAGCGTGGCCGTGGGTCCCGATCACATTGTTCAGATTGTGAATTCGCGCATGGCGATCTTCACCAAGAAAGGCAAACGCTACGATTCCACCGGCGTGGTGCTGTACGGCCCCGTGGCGACAAACACCATCTTCAAAAACTTCACCGGCCCCTGCGAGTCGCGACTCAGCGGCGACGCCGTGGTGCGCTACGATCAACTGGCCAAGCGTTGGTTGTTCGTGCTGCCAATCTTTCAGCGCGGCGCCGTGCGCCCTGATCAGATCGAAGCATCAAAGGCTGGCGATCCCGCGCAGTTAAGTGTGCCAGGCGTTGCTGGGCAACCCGGCGGCGCGTCCGCGCTCTTTGTGCCGCCTCTCCCGCCTCCAGTGGATCCCAATGCACCGGCCGCACAGCCCGGGCGTGGACGCGGTGGTGCTGCAGCGCCCTCCGCTCCGGCACCGGGGCAGCCGCAGGGCCAATACTCGATGTGCTACGCGGTCAGCGAGTCGGCCGACCCGATGGGTGCTTACTTTCGCTACGAATTTCTGCGCCCGCTGTTCCCCGATTACCCGCGCCCCGCCGTGTGGCCCGACGGCTACTATGTGCCCACCAGCACGAGCGACGACCGTATCTCGGAATCGGTCGCTACGCAGAAGCATGCGTGCGTTGTGGATCGCGCGCGGATGCTCAAGGGCGAACCGGCCACGGAGCAGTGCCTCATCATTGAGAATGTGAATTTTCTCAATAACGCCGATGTCGACGGCACAAAACTCCCGCCCGCTGGCGCTCCGAACGTCATGATGGCCGCCGGTGGCCGACAACTCGACAAGAACTTCGAGGACAACATCATCAACGTGTGGCAGTTTCACGTGGACTGGACTGATCCATCAAAAACAAAAGCGAACGGCCCATCAGCGATCCCCGTGGCACCGTATCACTACCTCTGCGATGGCCAGCTCAGCAACTGCGTGCCGCAGCAAGGCACCGATCGTCGCCTCGATTCGCAGGGCGACAAACTCATGGCGCGCCTCGCCTACCGCAATGTGAATGGACACGAGTCGATTGTAGCGACGCACTCAGTGAACACCACCGCCGGTGCGGGCGGCGTGCGATGGTACGAGTTTCGGGTATCCGGCAAGAGTCGCGCGGTCACGCTGCATCAGCAGGGCACCTTCGCACCGGACAGCGCGTATCGCTGGATGGGCAGTGCCGCCATGGACAAACTCGGCAATATGCTCATTGGCTACTCGCACGGCGGGCTCGGCCTTTACGCCGGCCAGCGCGCGGCGGGACGGCTCGCGGGCGATCAAGCGGGAACGCTCTCGCTGCGCGAAGTGCGTCTCGCGGAAGGTGCGGCGCCGCAGACCAATACGCTCCGCTGGGAGGACTACACGCAGACCGGCGTGGATCCGAGCGATGACTGCACGATTTGGTATGTGGGGGACTATTTCAAGAAGGATGCAACGAGCTATTCGAGTCGGATTGGGGCGTTTCGAATACGCGGGTGTAAATAGCGCATCGGAGAACAGGAAAAACAACAACGCCCCACCGGCATCTGCCGGTGGGGCGTTGTGTTCGTATCAGCGGATGATCGAAGCGTGAGCCTTGGACCGCGCGCACTTCAGCCGCACTTCAGCCGCACTTCAGCCGCACTTCAGCCGCACGTCAGCCGCACGTCAGCCGCACGTCGCCCGATCATCGACGCCATCGAAACCGCTACTTCTTGTCGAACAGCTCCACATTCTTGTACTCTTTGCCGGCCGCGTTCGTCCCCGAGCTGGTCCCAGTCAGCGTCTTGCCGTCTTTCGACACCACTCGGCGCGTGTGAATGACCACCTTGTCGCCCCGCTTCTGTGTGGACTCGGTGGTGTTCGCGTCGATGCGTTTCACCATGATGGCATCCGAATCGGCACCACCGGTCATCGGCGCATACTTGCCGTCGAAGTGGACGGTGAAGGTGGTGGACACGGCCTTCCCCGTAGCGTCGACGCCCTTCGAGGTAAACGTGTAGCCGTTCTCGACGGCAGTGTAGGTCCGCGTAGAACTCTTCGGTGCCGTACCGAGACTGTAGGTCGACTTCGCGACGTTCAGCACCCACGTTCCAATCACGGGGTCGCTCGCCTGCGCCCGCGCGACGCTCGCCGCACCGAGCGTCGCGATCATCGTGCTGAGCAACAGCACTCGCGTCTGCATCCGCATCCTGCCATCCTTCCCCACTTCAGTGGGGGGCATGAGAGTTTTGGCGAGGACTATTCAGGCACCGCCATCGCTCTGGGACAGCTAGAGTGGAGTGTTCTTGCCGAATCCGCAAGCTCGTGATGCGCTGCGACCGGCGCGCTCGACGTCGCTACAGCGTTCCCAGGCACGTGACGAATGGACGGCGGTGGTGCCGCGTCCTCCCGCCTGTCCGGATTCGGATCGATCACTGGCGCCTTGGCCCAAGACCCGTATCTTCGCAAAGTGCACCTCATCGCCCTCGGCCTAGCCTCGACGACGTGCGGTGCCGGCTGCCTCCGCAGTCTCCCCCCGAGACGGAGCGTCACATGCGAAGGAATGCGCTGACCGCCGCGTTGCGACGGATGGTGTTGGTCTCTGCATTTAAAGTGGTCGTTCCAACGTGCGCGTGGGCCCAAGACAGGCTGACAGACCTCACGAAAGAGCAGCTGCTCGCGATGAACCTCACCGAGGCTCAAGCGCAAGACGCCCAACACGACCAAGATCAGGTGCAGGCCCTTGCGGCGATGCTCAGAACAACGCCGGGTGTTTCCAAAGCGTTTGGCCAGTGCGTGAAATGGGCGACGCAGCTTCTCGTCAAGTTTCGGAAAGAGAGCTACGCCGAGGTGACGAGGCAAGCCGATGTGTCGGAGAGCGTGTTTCAGCGCAACGCACTCTTGGCGCTGCGTGATGCGTCACTCAAGAGCAGTAACTTGCCAGCCGCGACGGATGCTCTGTGCTCCTCCATCGTTCTGCCGTGGTTGGCAGGGCTTTCGGATCTTGGGGTCGAGCAACCGACGGCGACTCTCGCGGTGGGATTGCGGGGTGCGGCAGTCGTGGATGATCGGGTCAAGCAGGCCAGCTGCTTCGGGAACCTCGACCAATCGTGTGTGATGCCGAAAATCACCGCGGCACCGGAGTTTGGCGCGCTAGCGGACTACTTCATTGGCAATGCCGTGATGTCCGCCAGCATCATGATTGCTCGGTTCGAATTGCAGTTCAGGACGCCGATTCCGCGGATTTGAGCCGAGCGGTGATGTACCGATGCCTGACCTGCTCCGACGTGAATGTGTCACTGAGTGAGTCACGGCATCCGGTTGCTAGGGTGCTCCCAGTGAGTCCATGTAACATTGGATCCCGTCGAGCACTCGCCCTAGGCCGAACTCAAAGTGCTCGTCCATGGTACGCATCCGGCCACCGCGCGTCGGCAGCGGCGCATCCGATTTCGTGCCACCGGATGCTGACGACAGAATGGCGGAGAGCACCGGATAGCGCGCGTCGTTGACGGCACGTGAAAGGTCGGCACCAACCGCCTGCGCCCACTCCGCGTCCGACACCCCCTGCGACCGCGCCCGTGCAAGGGAGATGGCCGTGTCGGAACTCCCGCGCACGTAGCCGTCCACGAGTCCAATCAGGTCCATCATGTCTTCCGGGCTGAGCCCAGTATCGGCAAGAGTCTGCAGAAACGCTTCATGCCAACTCAACCAGTTGGGACCGTGCGGTGCGGCCACAAACGGTAACTCGGCGAGCCACGGGCGCGCGCAGAGCATCGCCCGTTTGGCAAAGGCCCAGTGCCGAATTTCTTGGCGCCATCCCTCGTACGCACCGTGGCGCTCCGGCGGCGTCCCAAGAGCCGCGTCCACACTCGCGTCGATCAGCGCTTCTTTACTCGGGAAGTAGCGGTAGAGCGCCATCGTGGTGAATCCCAGCCGTTCCGCCACCGCGTGCATGGTGAGGGCGCTCAGGCCGCTGGCATCGGCAAGACTGATGGCCGCCGCTACCACATCTTCGCGGCGGAGCGCCGGCTTTGGCCCGCGACTCGGTCGCGCCTGCTCTTCCCAGAGCAGTTGGCTTCGCTGGCGCAGCTCCTGTTGTGCCGCACTCACATCTATATGAGGCGCTACCGTATGGGGCGCCAACGCGCCCCCTTTTCGTTTCGGCGCCGGCAGCTGCTCGGTTTTCGGCGGCCGCGTGGGGCCGGTCTTTCGTTTCATGGCGTTCCTGGACAACAGCCCTTGACAGACCGTAAACTGTTTATATCATACACTTATTCGTGTACGACATAAACATAAACATTTTACTGGAGTCGCACAATGCCCCCCGCAACGTCCGCCATGGTTACGCTCGCTCTCCCGTCGCTCGCCGCTGGCCGCACCCCCCGCAGCGCGAAGCTGAAGCGCGCCGCACTCGTCGCGTTCGCACTGGTCATCGGCGCTCGGTCTGCTTCGGCGCAGACCGCCACCGCCGAAAAGTCGAAGTTTGAGTTCCTGATGTCGTCCGGGAGCCTTGTGCCAACGGGAACCGAGCCGAACCGTATCAAGCGCGGTGACCTGAGCACCGCGCAACTGTCCTACCTCGTACTGCCGCGCGTCGCCGTCACCACGACCATCGGATGGGCACGGAGTCGTGACCTCGTGGCCATCGGCGCTCCAAAACTCGACGTCTTCACGTACGACCTGGGCACCGAGGTTCGCGCCAACAGCTGGCCGATTGGCCGCGCCGTGACCTTGACTCCGCTGGCCGGACTCGGCGCGGGCGCCCGCAGCTACAACTATCGGAGCTTGGACGTTGATGCCACGCACAACCTCGCGGCGTACGGCAGCGCCGGTGGCGAGCTTGGGTATCGCCGCGTGCGGTTGCGTGTGGAAGTGCGCGACTATGTCTCGGGCTTCAAGCCGTTGGTGGTGGCGAGCGCCGGTGGCCGCCGCACCGATGTGGCCGTGATGGTTGGCCTGCGCCTCGCGGGCCGCTAGTCGTGGGCGCCGCGTCCGTGCCTCGGCGGTTCGAGTGGCAACTTCCTGCTGCCTTGATCGTGTTGAGCGTCGTTCCGTCGGCGGCGGGGATTGCTCGGCTCGCCGAGCTCGCACGCGGGGCCACGATCACGGCAGCGAACGCGCGGTTTTTTGCGATGCCGCTGCCGGCGGTTCTGCATTTGATCACGGTGATTCCATTTTGCATCCTCGGTGCGCTACAGTTTGCGCCATCGTTTCGGCGGCGCCACCGAGGATGGCATCGTGCTGCTGGTCGAGTGCTCGTGGCCTGCGGATTGGTGGCGGCACTCACCGGGCTCGGTATGACGCTGACGTATCCATGGCCCGCCGGTGATGGCGTGGCGCTCTACGCCGAACGTCTTGTCGTTGGGTCGGCGATGCTGATTTCGATTCTTCTGGCGGTGAATGCCATTCGGCGGCGCGATTTTGTGAGCCACGGTGCGTGGATGACGCGCGCGTATGCGCTTGGGATGGGCGCTGGCACGCAGGTGCTGACGCATCTGCCGTACTTCATTCTCGTGGGAACGCCGACGGTTCCGGCGCGCGCGGTGATGATGGGCGCAGGCTGGGTGATCAACGTGGTGGTGGCGGAGTGGGTGATTCGGCGGCGCGTGAGTCGAGTCGCTGGCGTTGCGGTGCCGGCATTGAGTTGAACGCGCAGGGGTGTTGAGCAAAGGGGCACGTCTCTGGGGTACAGTCTCATTCGTTCCGTGGCGAACGACAGCTCGCTGCCGACGCCGCTCGGCTCGCGAGTCTTGTCGGAGGAGTCCTCTGGCACCCAGCCCGCGAGGTTCGTATTCGCCGTCCGCTCTGCCGAGCCGCGCGGGTATAGCGCTCGTCCTCGGGAATCCGCATTATAGGAACGAACCGCAATCTACGGACTTCCTTCCCGCCCCAGTGCTCATGTTCCGCCAGCTGATTCCCAAACACCTGTTCCGCGCGTCACTCGTGCTGCTCGCGCTCTGCACGCTCCCCGTCGATATCCGCGCGCAAGACGCGTCCGCACCGCGCCCCGACAGCGCGGCCCTGCCGCTCAAGCCAACGCGCAAGATCGCGTTCACAACCGACGAAGGGACGTGGATCTCGCTCGATGTCTCGCCCGACGGCAAGACGGTCATTTTCGATCTCCTCGGCGACCTCTACGTCCTTCCCATCGGAGGTGGCGAGGCGAAGCGCATCACGAGCGGCATGGCGTGGGACTGCATGCCGCGCTGGTCGCCCGACGGCAAGGTGATCGCGTTCATCTCCGACCGGAACGGCAACGACAACCTCTGGACCGTGAACCCCGACGGCACGGGACTCAAGATTGTCACGAAGGAAACCGACTTCACGCTCAGTTCGCCGGCGTGGACGCCCGACGGCGAGTACCTCGTCGCCCGCCGCTACGGTCCGTATCCGTCGCCGGAGAACTACCTCACCAACGTACCGCTCTGGATGTACCACCGGACGGTCGGCACGGGCGTCGAGCTCTATCCGCGTAAGCCGGGCGCCACGACGAACACGGGGGTGACCTTCGCGCCAGACGGCCGACTCACCTACTTCGCGAGCCACCCAGGCGGATACGCCGGCAGCGAGGTCGGTCGCTACCAGATCATGGAACTCGATCGCAAGACCGGCGTCTCGCGCATCATCACGACGGGCTACGGCAGCGCGCTGCGCCCCCTCGTCTCGCCCGACGGCCGCTGGCTCGTGTACGCGACGCGCCGCGACAAGGAAACAGCGCTCCGCATCCGCGACCTGCGCACGCTCGACGAACAGTGGCTCGTCACAGCGATGCAGCGCGACGATCAAGAAGGGTACGCGCCGAACGACGTGTTGCCGGGCTACGCCTTCACGCCGGACTCTAAAGCGGTGGTGTTCACCAGCGACGGGCACATCAAGCGCGTCGATGTGGCAACAAAGCAGGTAAGCGTCATCCCGTTCACAGCGCGCGTCGAGCAGGAGCTCGCGCCGCGCATCAACTTCCCACAGCGTGTCGACGACGGACCGCTCGCCGTGCGGCAACTGATGTGGGTTGAGCAGGCGCCCGACGGCAAGCGCGCCGTGTTCACGGGCGTGGGCAAGATCTGGACGGCACCACTCGCCGGCGGCGCGCCGCGCCGGCTCACGACGAGCCCGCTCCACGAGTACGCGCCCACGATTTCACCCGACGGAAAATGGGTGGCGTTCGTCAGCCAGTCCGACACCGGTGGTGCGCGCTTGATGAAAGTGCCCGCAGAGGGCGGCACGCCAGTCGCGCTCACGCCAGCCGGCGGGAGCTATACCTCGATCGCCTGGAACCCGGACGGCGACAAGCTCGTGTACGTCGGCCAGCGCCAACTCTCTCCGCTCTGCCGCGGATGCGGGCGCGAGGAACTGGCGTGGATCTCCGCTGATGGCGGTGAACCGCACAAAATCCTTCCCACGGCCGCGCAGCGCGTGTCCGTCATCAAGACGGAGCGCGACGGCGAGCGGGTGTACTTCTCGGAGCTGCTGCCACCGGCCACTCCGCCTGCGGGGATGTTCCCCGCCCCGCCCCCGACCGCTGTGGTCTCGGTGAAAATCGACGGGAGTGACAAGCGCACGCACGCCAAGCTCTCGACGACGTCCGGCCAAACGAGCCTCGGCCCGCTACGGCCGTCACCTGACGGTAAGTGGCTCCTCTATGTCGACCGTGAGGACGCCTACGTCACGGCGATCCCAGACGTAGGCGACGGCATCGCCATCACGTTCCCGACGCCGAGTGTGCCGGCGCGGCGCGTGACGACGGAAGGCGCGAACTACGTGCAGTGGGCCGACGGCGGCCGCACGATTGTCTACAGCTTTGCCAATGAGATCGCCCGCGTGGCGCTCGACCGAGTCGTCGCATCCCCCGCGCGCGAGTCGTGGGGCACGGAACGTTTCACGATCGCGCTATCGGTGCCGCGCGGCGCGCCGTCGGGCAGCGTTCTGCTGCGCGGGGCGCGCCTCGTAACGATGAAAGGCGACGAGGTGATCGCGAAGGGCGACATCTTGATCGAGAAAAACCGCATCGCTGCGGTGGGCCGGAACCTCGCGGCTCCCGCCGGCGCTCGCGTCATTGACGTGAGCGGCAAGACGATCACACCAGGCCTCGTCGATGTGCACGCGCATCCCGTCACATACAGTGACATGCCGGCCGACGACGAGTGGAACATCGCCAACCATCTCGCCTTCGGCGTGACCACCACGCGCAATCCGAGTGGCAACCGCCTCACGTTCCTCTGGAACGAACTCGTCGACGCCGGCACGCTCGTCGGGCCGCGGCTCTACGGCACCGCCGCTCCACTCACGACGAGCACCGTCGACGTCAAAAGCTACGACGACGCGCTGCACGTGGTACGGCGCTACAAAGCGCAGGGCGCGAACTCGCTCAAGCAGTACCTCCAGCCCCGCCGACAGGCGCGGCAATGGATCCGCATGGCGGCGGAAGCGGAGGGGATGATCGCGACCAACGAGGGAGAGAGCAACCTTAGGGCCGATCTCACGATGGTCCTCGACGGCTACACGGGGATCGAGCACAGCATCAACGTGGTGCCGATCCGCAAGGACGTCATTCAGCTCATCGCCCAGTCGGGCACGACGTACACGCCGACGCTCATCGTCGCCTACGGCGCGCCGGAAGGGGAACTGTACTGGCGCAACAAGACCGACATGCACGCCGACGAGAAGATCCGCCGCTTCATCCCACACGAGGAAATCGACCGCAAGTGGCGTCGCCATACGGTTGTCATCGACGAGGACTTCAACTTTCCGCTCATCGCGCAGGGCGTGCGCGACATCGTGCGCGCCGGTGGCCGCGCCGGCCTCGGCTCGCACGGCAACCAGCAGGGGCTCGGCGCGCAGTGGGAACTGCGCATGCTGGCCTCGGGCGGCCTCACGCCGCACGAAGTGCTCAAGATTGCGACGATCATCGGATCCGAGTCCATCGGGCTCGCAAAGGAGATCGGCTCAATCGAGGTCGGCAAGCTCGCCGACCTCCTGGTGCTCGACGCGAACCCGCTCGAGAACATCGACAACGCGATGAAGCTGCACTACGTGGTGCGCAACGGTGTGATCTACAACGCCGACACGCTCGACGAGGTCTGGCCCACCGTACGGAAGTTCCCGCTCTTCCCGTGGGCGCGAGACGATGCGGCGTACGACAAGATGAAGAAGCCCTGAGCCTCGCCGCTTGGCCGGGGCCACGGCGCCGGCCACGCGGACCGTCTCGGCGTCGCTCCAAAACACAATGCCCCGCCTCGTGACCTATCACGAGGCGGGGCATTGTCTTGTCCGATCAGTGGGCCATCGAGGACTTGAACCTCGGACCTCACGCTTATCAGGTCGCTCGAAAAGTTTGGAACTCTGCGCGAAATTACCCATCAGCCGCGCGACACGAACATTCTGCTCAGTTTTCCACCCAAAGACGAACATTCGCGCACTTTCGTCGCCCAAGCTGCGCGCACGCATGGACACCACAACTGCGCAAACGGCAGAGCGAGGCAAGAAGTATCGTGAAATCAAAGTGGAGTCATTCCGGTTATTCCGCGATCACGGATTGAACTCGGACCAGTAGTGACGGGAGGTCGACGCGGCCATGTCGTCCTCCCATCATCGCACCAACGTAAAAAGAGTCATCTTTTGCACGTTTTTTGGTATCGAAAACACGTCAAGAATATTTGATTTTTCGCTTGATTTTCGATTGGAATTTCGGTATATTTTTGTATCGCGAAACAGCGCGATAAAACGTGAAGAGTAGCAGCGAGAGCTCTGGCTCGAAGACCTGCTCACCAACCGTCTCCTCGGAGAGTACGGTGGTACGGCCAGACCGACGAATGGATATTGTCGGAACCACGCGCGGCGTTTTTTTAGTCCCGAAACGGAGGTTCGATTGTTTCTCCCGCCAAAGTTTGCCCATATAAGTGTCCCACACTCTTTCGGGCATCCTCACCCGAGGGCGGACAGTCGCCCGCGCCTGCTGCCGACAAAATGCGGTAGAACGGTGCGCCGTGGCTCAACCCGCCCGCCCGACGAAGCGACCTGCGTGCTCTGCGTCGTCCGCCACTTGATGGAAGGGTTACCGTTCAAATCGCCGAACGACCCGCCGCTGTACTATCCCCACAATTCGCGCCTACGCGCCATTGGGAGCGCGCCTCGGAAAGGCGATGCGCCGGCGCCGGCGCCGCCTCGCCTCGCGCTCTATGACCAGGTACGGGACATTGTCCTCGTACAACTCCTTGAAAACCCGAGCATCGGTGCGGAATGGGATGCTTCGCTCAATCTGCTCTGTCAGCGTCTCGTTGATTGCGGTATGAACTCGGATTACCTACATCCAGCCCGATGGCTGTGCCACACTGTCACGGAGGTGCTTCTGGGACGTCGAAGTTACTACGCCAAACGGAAAGTTGTTCGAGAGTTTTTGGATCCGTTTGTCGAAGAAGTTCGGCGTCGGATGCAGGCCTAGGTCGAAAACAGGCACCGCCTTCGCGGTGGTCACTCGGATGTTACCGAGTGACTCGCCGTTGAATCCA
>CANIWQ010000076.1 GCA_947471365.1 Gemmatimonadota bacterium
GCACCGGTTCTGGATTCGGCTCTTGCACGACCGGCGCAGGCGCGAGTTCGATCCGCTTTGCCACCAGAGCAGCAGACTCGGCTCTCGTGGTGACGGGAGCGGGAGGCTCGGCTCTCTTGGTGACGGGCGCAGGCGCGTCGGCTCTCTTGGTAACAGGCGCAGGCGCGTCGGCTCTCTTGGTAACAGGCGCAGGCGCGTCGGCTCTCTTGGTGACAGGCGCCGGCGCGTCAGCTTTCTTGGTGACAGGCGCGGCCGCGACTTTTGTGGCGGCCGGAGCGAGCGCGACCGGCGCCGGTGCCACCACAACGGTTGGTGCAACGACCGCTGGTGCAACGACTGCTGGTGCAACGACTGCTGGTGCAACGACTGCTGGTGCAACGACTGCTGGTGCAACGACTGCTGGTGTAGCGGTAATCCCTGTGACGGCGGCGAGCGGCGCTTTGGGCTGCGCCTTACCGCCGACGTGCCACGCCGTGAAACTCGCCGGTCCCACGACGCTGACGGTCACATCTTTTTCGCCGCGCACGACCGTGTACTCACGCGTGGCATCGAGGTCGAGCACCACGCGCACCACGTCGGGCGCGCGCTGTGCGTACCGAATGTTGGTGATACCGCCGCGCGCGACCTTGTCGTAGGTGCGCGCCGAGATGCCGAGCGTCGCCCCCTTGAGGTCCAGCACGATGCGGCGGGGATTCTGGAGCGTGAAGTCATTGACCTCCACACTGCCGGCCACCGAGATCACCACCTGCGCCGCCCCCGTGCCGGGCACGATACTGAGCGATGTGACTTGGTGTGGTGCCGATCGAATGCGCGCTGCGGCGTACGCAGGGCGCGCACCGAGCACGAGCGAAAGCAATGCCGCCGCGGCGATGGCGGCCCGACTCCAGCGTCGCATCATGGAATTCTCCTTCCCGGCGCTCCGCCGGCTTTCCGCGACGTTCGGTTGAGCAGGAGGGTCTCCTGCCGACTAAAACCGAACTCGTCGATGTTCAACGTAAGGCTCTCCTGACCGATCTTCGCCACTTTCATGCGGCCCAGGATATTTCCGGCTTTTACGCGATACGTCTCGCCGGACGTCGCGTCGAGCAACGACGCCACCGAGTTGCGCCCGGCGAGGTCGTAAATGACGCCGATCAGAACCAGATCCGCCAGCAGTGGCCGGATTTCACTCGTCGCCAACAGTGACATGAACGGATCGCGCCGTCCGTCGTCGCTGTATGCGTACTCTTCGCGATAAAACGTCATCGGTGCTTTGCTCGTCTTCGGCGCCTCGGCGCCCTTCGTTGCGGCGGCCTGACCCGACCCCGCCGCGACGTCGACCCGCGACTTCGCAGCACCCTTCGCTCCAGCGGAGGCCGGAGCGGCTTTCGCCTGCACCGCAGACTGCGCGGCCGCCGCGGGTAGCTGCTTCGGCTCGGCTTTGTCCGCGTTGTCGACGGCACGCGTCTGCGCATTCGTCGCGGCGGCGGCCTTCTTCGCAGCGTCGATAGGTTTCTGAATAATCGGCGGCAGCTGAGCGGCCGCGTTCGCGCCGCACGCCACCACGAGCCCGAGGAGCAGGAGCACGCGACGCATCACTTGCCCTCCTCCTTCGCCACGGGCCCCGCTGCGGCGGCCTTGGGCGCGGGCTTCTTCTTCGGCGGCGCGGTGCGGACGACGTACGTTTGAATCTCAAATGCCGCGGTGAGCGGCTGTGTGCCCGCTGCCGCTCGCGGATTCGCCGCCGCCGAGAGGTTGAGCGACAGATTGATCGGCGCCACGATACGGCTGAGCGATCCGATGTTGCTCAGCACATTGCCAATGTCGTGGAAGGTGCCGGTGATTCTCAGTTTATAGCGGTACGTGTCGAACATCTCGCCTTCGATCAGCGGCTCGGGTTCGACCGCGGCGATATCCAGTTTCGCGCGGCGCGCCGCGGTCGAGACCTGTTCGAGCAGCGACGGCACTTCGTTCTGCACCGGAACGAGCGTGCGGATGAGGTCGAGATTCTCCCGATAGGTGGCGGCCTCGGCCTTGATCTGCGCGAGCGTCCCCTTAGCAAGCTGGCTCTTGGCTTTCTGATTCTTGAGATCGAGCGTGTCCACGTGCGCGGCAAGCGTGTCGAGTTCCACCGATTTGGGATCGTACACGTAGTACCAGAACGCCCCGGCGCCGGCAAACGCGATAATCGCCACGAGGACCATCAACTGGTCACGCTGGTTAGTCGGGAGCAACGCCATGGTTACCTCACCGCCACAGTCAACGGCACGCGGCGAATGGCCGCGGAGTCCGGACGCTGCAACTGCATATCAAGCGTGAACTCCGTCGCCTCTTTGTTGAACGGCTGCGCCATCACGGCCTCCGTCTTGGCTAGCGTGACACGCTCAATCCACGGCGACGCTTCGAGTTGCTTCATGAAGCGGGTGAGGGCCTGAATGTCCACCGTCTGCCCCACGATGCGGAACGACAGACGCGAGTTGGCCACGGCGGCGGAATCCGCTTCTTTGGCCATTCTGGATTTCTTTTCACCGCCCGACATCTGCGCCTCGGCTTCGACTTCGGCGCTGACGTTCGACACGGCGCTGGTTTGCGAGAGCGACTTGAGCCAAGTGTAGGCCGGCAGGGCGCGGCTCACTTCGTCCATGAGGTGCGGCCACACATAGCGTGCGCCGTCAATCGCCTTGATGACGGCAATCTGCCGGACAATCGAATCGCGCGAGGCCTCCGCGGACCCACGCTGCGCAATAACCGCCGAATAGCGCACGGAATCCTGCATCGCCACGGCTTCACGTTCCGTGAGCGAACCGGAGCGTCGCCCCTGGTACGTCCACATCGCACCGACCGAGAGCACCGCGAGCACCACGCTGGCCACCGCGGAAATCAGGAATGGATCCCTGACACGCGACGCGAGATCGCCAACCATCGCGCGCATGTCCACCGAGGACGTGCGACTGCGCTTGGACTTCCGCGCACCAGGGAGGAGGTTGATTTCAATCATAGGCCGCGAAGGACCGAAGTTCCCACGAGTATATGCACGTTCATTGGGGCTGGCGCAGTGCCAGTCCGATCGAGAGCATCAACAGGGGCGCCACTTCGTCGGTGACGAGCGATTCCAGCGCCCCTTCACGCACCGCGAGGTTCGCCAGCGGATTGGCATGCTCCACTGGCAACCGAAGGCGCACACCCAGCGACTCGCCGAGCCCTGGAATGCGGGAACCGCCACCACAGATGTATACGCTGCGCAGATTGCCGGCCGAACGCGAACTCGACGACAAGAACGCCGCGGCGCGCTCAACGCCCACCGCGATTTCCTCGCCACGTCCTTCAAGCACCGCGTCCAGATGCGGGGACCGATCATATCCTTGAATCAGCTGCGAGGCTTCCTCGGGTGAGAGCCCGCGGTCTCGCTGCAGATCCTCGCGAAAGCGCCGCGTCCCCACCGTGATGTCACGGGTGAGAATCGGAATGCCATCGTCGAGGATATTGATATTCGTGACTTCGTGCCCAATGTTGACGAGCGCGACCACACCCTGCATCGCCTCGGGATAGTTCAGTTCAAAGGCGTTATGCAGTGCAAACGCGTCGACGTCCACCGCGACAGGGTTGAGCCCCGCCTCGCCAAGGACGCGCAGCTTGGACTCGATCAGTTCGCGCTTGGCCGCCACCAGCAGCACGTTCATTTCCATGCCGCCCGCCTCGGGGTCGAGAATCTGGAAATCCAGTTCCACCGACTCCATGTCAAACGGCACGTGCTGCTCGGCTTCCCACCGCATGAGTTCGCGCGCCTGCTGTTCCTTGACGCGCTCAATCTGGATTTTTTTGATAATCACATCGCGGCCGCCCACGGCGGTCACGACGTCCCGCGTGGTGACGCCTGAGGACTGCAACGCCGCCATAATGGCCTCCGACACGATCGCCGGATCCATGATCTCCCCTTCGACGATGGCGTCGGCGAGGAGCGGTGCGATAGCCACCCGGACAAGCTCCGGCGCCGGACCCGAATGATCGATCACAGCCACTTTGACGAGGCCGGAACCGATATCGAGACCCACTGTGTTCTTCTTCCGACCGAAAAGCGCCATTAAAGAAGCCACCGCCAAGGGGGCCAGCTCTGGTCGCGCGAGCGCGCCACCAGCACTAACCGACTGAAACAGACTGCGCCTACCGCGCCGACACGCCCCCCAGACCTATAACTAGGCGTTGGGAGAATCGGGCCGTCACACCAACACGAGTGGAGTCACTCTGAAGTAACAGTGGGCACCCGCCGGATTCTATTGTAGCGGGGACCACCACCAGCCGGAAATGGGCCGGAGACGTCCCCGTCTCGCAGCGATTGCCGCCGTGTCCGGTTCCAGCCGCAGGAATGTCACGGCTCCCCCTCGGGCTCGCGCCTGCCCCTCAACCGATCGCGACTGCGCGCTGAACCGGAAGAGCGAGTCCCCCAATGGCACCACCGAGACCCCAACCGAGTCTCCCCGCCCGACCCAGGCCGCCGCTACACCGATTGGGGACGGACTCTGGCCCCAGACGCTATCCACAGAGGCGCCGACCATCGCCGCCACGGCCGTCTCGACGGCCGCGTGCGCACGCATGGCGGCCGTGCGCGCCGATGCCGCGCGGACCGCCTGCAGCGACGCATCGAGCAGTAAGGCGGCGAACATCGAAACCGTCAGGAGGACGACGAGCACGAGAGGGAGGGCAATCCCGCGACGAGCGGCGCCCCCACACCGACGCCGCCGATCAGCGCGCACGGTCGTCAGTTCTCAGCGCAACGACCGCCTCGCGTGACGCGCTGATGCCGTTCCGACTCGGCGCTCCAATCCAAGCGCGTGCGGTCCGTGTGGCTGAGTCAATGCGAAAGACCAGACCACCCTCGGCGGGCGAGGCCAGTGGTCCCGCCACCGGCTGGGCGGTCCCGCAGCCGGTAGTTGCGGTGCACGAACGCCAGCTCAGCCCCCACGAGCCGTCCGCGCTACGTGTCAGGGCGTATCTGCCGCGCCGGAACAAACGGATGGGTGAGCCGTGTCGTGCCGACAGCGTGTCACGCAACCGGAGCGCCAGCACACGCCGGCGCGCGAGGCTATCTGCCACGGATCGAAACCCGCTCACCGTCGAGCAACCGGCCCCATCGGTGCGCCACTGCGCGCTGTCGACCACCGTCGTGCGCCACCCCGCGGCCCGGTCGAATACCGCCGCCACATCGCCGGCCGTCGGCGAACTCCGGAGCTGTGTCAGCAGCGTGGTCGCGTTGGGGTCATCCGTGGGCAGCACCCACGCTCCGGGCGTTCCCACGCAGAGCACCGACACGCCAACGCCCACGAGCAGGTCGGCTGCGGTGTCGCCGCGCACCACGATGGAGTCTGGGAGCGCCGACCGGAGTTCTCCCTCCAAGACCGCCGCCGCTTCGCGCAACACCCGTTGCTCGGCATCGCTCGCATTCGCGTTGCGGACATACCGTTCTACGGCGACGAGCGCGGCCGCGCCGAGCGCGGCGAGCAGCGTCGTCAGCGCGAGCGCCACCACGAGCTCGACTGCCGTCGCTCCGTGACGCGGCGCCGTCTGAGCTATTCGCGGCATACAATATCCGCGGTGGCGACGGACAATCCACGACCAGCGACATTCCGCACGGTGTCGGTCAAGCGCCACCATGACTCACCACGCACGGCGCGCCAGCTTTCGCTCCCCCAGGCACCGCGTTCAATCGCTGTGGTGTCAGCGGCGCCACACCGTGCCGCCAGTTGTTCGAGTCGATGCCGCACACGGTCGGCGGCATCATCGCGTTGCGCAGCAACCAGACGAAGCCGACGATCGGCCGCGATACCGGCGGCGAGTGCGCCGGCAGACATCGCCAGCAGCACAAACGCGACCAGCACTTCAACCAACGTATAACCAGCTGCGCGCACCGGGGTCATGCGCGCAGTTTATGCGTCGCCTCCACCCCAACCCTCACCCATTAAACGCAGAGAGGGCCGAGCGATTGCGCTCGGCCCTCTTTGCAGTTGTGCGTCCGTCTCGAAACAGCCTACTGGCAGACCGGCTCGCCTTCGTTCGTGGCGCCGCTGCCGAGCGTGATGTTGCAGACCTTGGCGGTCGAACCGTGCGTCGCCTGGGCAGCCCAGCCTGTCGCCGTCGGGGTGCCGGTGATCGCGACCGTCACGCCAGAGCTGGCGCGGTAGGCGGTGCCGAGCGCCGTCGTGCTGGCGGCATAGGAGCTGTTGTTATCGGAGAAGTAGGCTTCCTGCGCGGTGACGAGGTTGCGAAGGTCGGACTTCATCGAGGCGATGTACGCCTTTTCCTTGGTGTTCGCGAACTTCGGGATCGCAATCGCGGCCAAGATGCCGATGATGACGACCACGATCAGCAGTTCGATGAGAGTAAAGCCCTTGCGATTGGACGACATTGAGTTCTGCTCCTGATGGGAATAAATGGGGGGCACCGCGTACTAGAGGATTCCCACTCCGGAAGATCCACCTGATGCCCGATTCTAGGAGACTCCCTGCACGAAACATTCGTGAGGGACCTTCCGTCACACGCTCGTTATGTAGCTCGAACCGAGACCCTACTGCCGGCCACATCGGCAAACGATGTGGCCGGTGAAAGAAGTGCACTTACTGACAGACCGGCTCGCCTTCGTTCGTGGCGCCGCTGCCGAGCGTGATATTGCAGACCTTGGCGGTCGAACCGTGCGTCGCTTTGGCAGCCCAGCCAGTGGCCGTCGGGGTGCCGGTGATCGCGACCGTCACGCCAGAGCTGGCGCGGTAGGCGGTGCCGAGCGCCGTCGTGCTGGCGGCATAGGAGCTGTTGTTATCGGAGAAGTAGGCTTCCTGCGCAGTGACGAGATTGCGAAGGTCGGACTTCATCGAGGCGATGTACGCCTTTTCCTTGGTGTTCGCGAACTTCGGGATCGCGATCGCGGCCAAGATGCCGATGATGACGACAACGATCAGCAGTTCGATGAGGGTAAATCCCTTCTTGTTGCTCAGCATGAAAAGACTCCGTCGCGGTGAGGGTAATGCAGGGGTCGGGAATACCGGCGCCTACGCGCCCGTTCCGAACACTATTGTAGCAAGGCGCTTGCCACGAAGAATGTGACGACGGAACGTCTTGAGCAGTAACAACTTGCAGCAATTCGGCCATTTCGCCCAACCGTCGTTCCCCACGGTGCTTCGCTTGAGGCCTTGCAGATTGCGCGGGCTGGTGTCGGCTATCTGACCGGTACCAGACAGAGGGACCGAACCCCGGTAATTGCCACGCAACGCCTTATACAGCAACGATTAACGTTTCTTTGTGCGCGCGCCGCCTTTCCATTTGTTGGTGGCGTCCAGGGAATCACTCGCCGCCAACGCACTGTCGGCGCGGTCAATCATGAACTGGAACGCTTTCCGATAGTATCCGCTGGCGATGCCAGTTCTGGCGGCGGCTCGGGCGTTGCGCCACTGGGCGAGTTCCAAGTAGCAGGCCACCAACCCTACGCTCGCGAGCGGGATATCGGGATCGTGCCCGAGCGCGACCTTGTATGCGGGAATCGCGGCCGGACAGACGTGCGCCTCGCGGTACTTATGCGCGAGGTCCACCCACACACCGTCGTACGACGGATTGAGCGCGAGCGCCATCCGCCATTCACGCTCCGCTTCGAGCGGACGTTTTTCGTCGAACAGCTGCCCGCCCTGTGCGTAGTGCGCCTTAAAGTTGAGCGGCGCCTCGCGGAGCAGCGTGACGAACACCGTTTCGCTGTCCTTCCAGGTGTACTGCCGTTCGGCGCTCCGTGAGAACCCAAGCGTCAGTAGGAGGGCAAACCCGGCGGTGAGCGCGAGACGCGCCACGCGCCGATGCCAAAACCGTTGAGCCTCCACCCACGGCACCAGTGTGGCCACGGCAATCACGACGCCGACACTCGGCAACAAGAACGTGCGTTCGGCAATCAGAATGCCGGTGGCAATGAGAATGTTGGCCACCGGCGCCATGCCGAGCGTGACCCACCAGAGTCCGAAGGCCGCGACGCGGGCGCGCTGATGCGCCACAAAAAAGAGAATTGCCACGCAGCCGATGAGCAGGAGCCCCGGCAGATGCTCGATGTGCCACGTGTCGTGGATATGCACGGCTTGTGGCGAGTAATCGGCGTAGAGATTGGCGGGCCAAAGAAACAGGCGCGCGAACTCCGGCGCGAGGCCGATCATCACCTTGGTGCGACCCACCATGTCGAGCGCGGCAATCGACGGATGGGGCGTGTCGCCGCCGAAGGCGCCGAGGAGAGACACGCGCACGGCGAGAAACATGGCCGCAAAGAGCCCCATCCACACCAGCACTGTGAACAGCCGATCGGCGCGTTCGCGCCACGGGGCGTTGTCGCGTACCACCAACCCTTCTGCGGCCATGAGCAACGCGGGCAGGATGATCGCGTTTTCCTTGACCATCATGCCTACGAAGTACAGGCCGACGATGACGAACGCCGACTCTCGGTTGAGCGGCACGCCGTCGCGTCGTCCTCGGAGGTAGACGATCACCGCGCCGAGCACGATGAGCGAGGTCCAGAGCTCGGCCTGCCCAACCACATTGCCAACGGCCTCGACGTGCACCGGGTGCACCGCAAAGAGCGCGGCCGCTCCCCATGCGGCGCGGCGCGGCAGCATTTCGAGGGCGAGCAACAGTACGAGCACCGACACCGCGGCATAGAGCACGATGCTCACCGCGTGATAGATCAGCGGTGAGCCGTGGCCCACCACCCATTGCGTGGCATAGACGAGGAGCGTGAGCGGGCGATACAGCGCCGCGCCGCGCACGTTCGGCCAGTACGTTTCGCCGAAGAAACGCCACGCCTCGACGAGCGAGTGGATGCGCTTATTCTCGACGAGAATCCAGCGATCGTCGTAGGCGAATCCGTTGCGGAGACTGGTGATGGACGCGAGCAGGGCGAGCGCGACGATGGACCAGGCGAGCCACGGCACATCGTGGGGTGCCTCACGCGCGACGACCGCAACGGACGGTGCCGGAGCGCGAACGGCCGCGGCCGCCGCAGGCGGCACGGCTTCGCTCACGAGAACAGGTTGAATCGCGTAATGTGCCAAACCGCGGCGACGCCGTCCTTCCAGCCGATCTTCTTGCCCTCGGCGTAGGTGCGGCCGGCATACGAGATGGGCACTTCAAATATCCGGACACGCGCTTTGGCGAGGCGCGCCGTGATTTCGGGTTCAAAGCCAAAACGGTCGGTGGTGAGGTGCAGCGAGCGGGCGAGATCGCCGCGCACGGCTTTGTAGCACGTCTCCATGTCCGTGAGGTTGAGGTCGCTCAGCATGTTACTGAACAGCGTGAGCAGCGCATTGCCCACGGAGTGCCAGAAGTAGAGGACGCGGTGCGGACCACCCAAGAACCGCGATCCAAATACGGCATCGGCACGCCCTTCGAGAATCGGCTCGAGCAGCCCCGGCCAGTCGGCGGGATCGTATTCGAGATCCGCATCCTGCACGATGACCACATTGCCGGTGCTCGCCGCGAGCGCCGTACGAATGGCCGCGCCTTTGCCGCGATTGACCTCGTGGAAAATCAGCTGCTGAATGCGCCCTTCGTCCTTGAGGCGCGTGAGGATGTCCCGCGTGCCGTCGGTGGAGCAGTCATCCACGCAGATGATCTCCATGCGCACCGGTACATGCCGCACCTGCTCGAGGATCACCTCGATGGTGTTACGTTCGTTATAGACCGGAATCAGGACGGAGAGCAACAGCGACTCCGGTGCCATCGGCGTGCGGCCGCGCATACGCGGCAGAGCATCGATGGCGTTCCCGGACAGCGATCGCGCTGGATTGGTCATGGACGGTGGGGCTAGAGCGAAAGGGCGCCATGCGGCGCACTGTGGAATAATCGCGCACGCAACGAAGAATCACCACACGCACGCGGACCGCGGTGGGACAAACGGGTCCAACATCGATCTCGGCGGCCGGCGCGGCCGTTGGCATCAGGGCACTGAGGCCAAATCAGCTGTCGACTCCGAACCGCGACAGCTTTCGGTGTAGGGTGGACGGGTCAATCCCGAGAACTTCGGCGGCCCGCGTTTTGTTGCCGGCCTCGCTTTGCAGCACCCACATAATGTAGGCCCGCTCAATGGTATCAAGCGTGGGGTTCGGGGCGGCGCGGTCGGACACCAGCGGTTCACTCTTGCGCTCGGTGATGCCCTCAGGCAATGCCGCTTGATCGATGCGATCGCCACTTGTTAGGATCACCGCCCGCTCGAGCGCATTTTCGAGTTCGCGCACATTGCCCGGCCAGGCGTAGGCTTGCATGGCGTCCATGGCGGCATCGGAGCAGCGCTTGGGCGTTTCGCCGCGCTGTAGCGCCGAGCGGTCGAGAAACGCTTCGGCCAGTAGCGGAATGTCGTCGGGGCGCTGACGCAGCGGCGGGAGATGCAGCGCGATGACGTTCAGACGATAGAAGAGGTCGCGGCGGAAGTTGCCGCGGCGGATTTCTTCTTCGAGATCGCGGTTCGTCGCGGCCAAAATGCGCGTATCGATGGGCTGCGCGTCGGTGGCCCCCACGGGAATGACTTCGCGATGCTGCAACACGCGGAGCAACTTGACCTGTGTGGCAGCGGTGGTCTCGCCGATTTCGTCGAGAAAGAAGGTGCCGCCGGCGGCGGCGGTGAAGAGGCCAGATTTATCGCGGTGCGCGCCGGTGAATGAACCCTTCACATGTCCGAACAATTCGCTTTCGAGCAGTCCTTCGGGGAGCGCGCCGCAATTAATGGACAGGAATGGACCCTGCGTGCGTTGCGAGAGTTCGTGGATGTAGCGCGCCACCACTTCCTTGCCGGTGCCGCTCTCGCCAAGGATGAGTACCGTGCTCTCGGTGGGCGCGACCGCCTCGGCGATGCGCAACACGTCGAGCCATTTGCGGTTGTTGCCGATGGGCGCGCCGCTCGCGGCTTTGTCGCGGCGGCGGATTTCGCGCTTGAGCGAGGTATTCTCGACACGCAACGTGCGATGCTCCGCGGCGCGGCGGAGGATGGCGACCAACTCGTCGTTGCGAAATGGTTTTTGGATGTAGTAAAACGCACCCTCATTCACCGCCTGCATCGCCGACTGGAGCGTGGCTTGGGCGGTCATCAGGATGACGGGCGTGTCGGGATCCTGCGCGCGGGCTGCCGCGAGAATATCGACGCCACTCACCTGCGGCATTCGGATATCGGTGAGCACGATGTCCGGTGCGAGTGTGGCGATTGCCTCGAGTCCTGCGCGTCCGCCGCTGGCGAGGTGCGGCACAAACCCCTCGTTCCGCAGCAAAATGCCGAGCGTTTCGAGAATGCCCGATTCGTCGTCGACGACGAGAACGCTCGGACCTAGTCCGGTAGTCACGGCGAAACTCCAGTGTCGGTAGCGATAGGCAAGTAGACGGTAAAGCGGGTGCCCAACGGCGTGCTGTCCACCAGCACAAGCCCGGCGTGCGCCTCGACCGAGCGATGCGTAATGGCGAGCCCGAGCCCAGTGCCACCGGGCTTGGTCGTCGTAAACGGTTCAAACAGGCGCGCCTGCACCTCAGCGGGAATCCCACTCCCCCGATCCTGAATGGCCACGCCGAGCGCACCCGCGGGGAAGGCCACGCCACTCGGGAGCTGCGCGGCGGTCGCGACCATCCCTTTCACCTGTACGACAGTGCCAGGAGCGGTCGCCTGTAGCGCGTTGAGGATGAGGTTGAAGAACGCCTGATGAAGCAGGTCTTCATCGCCCTGCATCGGAGGGAGGTGCGGGGGGAAATCAACGTGCACCGTCGCGCCTGCTGCGCAGTCCGGATGTTGACTGGCCACCGCCGCCGCCGTGCGCACGACCGCATTGAGGTCCACCGCGTCGCGACGCGTCACGCGCACCCGCGCAAAGTCGAGAAACTCCGAGAGCAGCCGCGAGAGTCGGTCGCTTTCGCGAACGATCAGGCCCCCAAGCGTACGCTCGTCATCATTGGCCGCTGGGCGGCGCGACATCTGTTCGACGGCGCTACGGATAGAGGCGAGCGGATTTTTGATCTCGTGCGCCAACGACGCCGACAGTTCGGCGACCGCTTCGAGGCGCTGCGCGCGCAACCGTAGCAACTCGAGCCGTTTTTGGTCGGAGATATCGTTGAAAATGGCGGTCGTGGTGCGCCACGCATTGTCGCCATCGCCTTCGGACGACGTGGTGGTAATCCCCACGGGAAAGGTTTCGTCGGCCCGCACGACGAGGCCTTCCGAGCGCGACGTGATCGTGCGCGATGCGATCGCGGCGGTGAGGGCATCGGCCAGCGCTGGCATGGCGGTGCGCAGCACGTCAATAATCGGTTCCCCAATGCGCGTACTGAGCGGAACACCGGTGAGTTCTTCGGCGATTGGATTGGCGAACAACAGGCCGCCCGCATCGTCTACGGTGAGAATGCCGCTGCGGATATTGTCGAGGATGTCTTTTTCGCGGAGCCGCACACTCTTGAGCTCGGCGGCGAGCCGTTCGGTGCCCTGCCCCGCCTCTCGGAGTCGCGCGCTAATGTATGCGGTGATGATGGCGACGGCGGAGAAGACGACGAGCTGCAACCAGAAGTCGAAGGCGAGCTGTCCGTCTGTGAACGAGATGGCATCGGCGAGGTAAATGACGATGCCCAGCAATGCGATGAGCAGTGCCCCACCAATCGGGAAGAGCAGCGCGGCGCCGGCATTGACGAGGATATAGAGCGCCGCAAAGCCGGAGCGCTCGCCGCCCGTGAGGTGCACCACGGCCGTGACTAGGAGCAAGTCGACGATGCACTGCGAGTAGAGGAACGCCTCGCTGATCGGGCGGCGCTGAATGTCGCTCCAAAAGAACGACGCGCTGGTAAAGCCGAAGGCGCCGATGAAACTCAAGGTGGCGATGAGCGTCTTCTGTGCGAGCGTGGTCTCGAAGACCGCCAGCGGCCACCACCAAACGGCGGCGATAAAAATGGCGGCAGCGACCGACAGGCGAGCGACATAAATCCAGCGCAGGAAGCGTCTAGGCTCCAGCAACGCCCGCCATCTGGTGTCAGAGAGCGAAAAGAATGTCGTCATGAAGACCCGGGGAGTATTGCAGAACGCCTTGGTAGCATTGTGGCTTCCGGTGTTGCATTTTGCAAGAGCACGGACCTAATCAATACTAATTTTTATGAGCGCACGCGACGAGAGCTCCCCGCACGCCGAAACCCCTGACCGGGGACTGGAAGTGCGCCCCGGTCTTTGGATTCCGTGGCGGGAGTTGGAGGTTCGTGCGACGAAGAGCGGTGGCCCGGGCGGCCAGCATGTGAACACGTCGTCCACCCGAATCGAGCTGGTTTGGAACGTGCGCACGTCGAGCGTGCTCGATGACGCGGCACGCGCCCTCCTGCTGACCGCGATTGCCTCTCGGTTGGACAGTGCCGGATGCTTACGCATTGTGGCGAGCGACACGCGGAGCCAGAAGCAAAATCGCGAGCTCGCCGAAGCACGACTGGCGGCGCTGGTGGCACGGGGCCTCGTGGTACCGCGGCGGCGCAAGAAGACCAAACCCACGCGTGGATCCGTCGAACGGCGTCTCTCCACCAAGCGCCACCATGCCGACAAGAAGAGCAGCCGACGCCGGGAGAACCACGACTGATGTTAGTCCCTAAACTCCTGTCCACGCTGCGTGGCTACAATCGGCAGCAGTTCGCGGCCGATGCCACGGCGGGAGTGATCGTCGGGATCGTCGCGCTGCCACTGTCGATTGCCTTTGCGATTGCGAGTGGACTGGGGCCACAGGCCGGACTCTACACCGCCATCATCGCCGGCTTCCTGATCTCGGCGCTCGGCGGCTCACGCGTGCAGATCGGCGGACCGACGGGTGCGTTCGTGGTCATCGTCTATGGCATTGTCCAGAAATACGGCGTGGACGGACTGACGGTTGCCACCATCATGGCCGGTGTCATTCTGATCATCCTCGGCGTCGCGAAACTCGGCGGCGCGATCAAGTTCATTCCGCACCCGGTGGTCACCGGCTTCACGAGCGGAATTGCCGTGATCATTTTCAGTGGACAGATGCGCGATTTCTTTGGCCTCGCCATGAAGTCGGTTCCTGCCGAGTTCATGAACAAGGTGGAGGCGCTCGCCGAGCATGCGAACACCGGTAGCCCGTGGGCCATTGCGGTTGCACTGTCGACGGTACTGATCGTGACCTTCGGACCGCGCATCACTACGAAAGTGCCCTCGCCCTTTGTGGCGTTGATTGCCACAACGGCACTCGTGCAACTGGCCGGATTGCCACTGGAAACGATTGGCAGTCGCTTTGGCGGTATTGATGCGTCGTTCCCGCATCCGCACTGGCCGTCGATTTCGCTGCGCGATCTCACGCAGTTGGTGGCGCCCGCGTTCACGATCGCGATGCTCGGCGGCATCGAATCGTTGTTGTCGGCGGTGGTGGCCGACGGCATGATGGGCACGCGACACCGTTCGAACATGGAGTTGGTCGCGCAGGGTGTGGCGAATGTGGTGACGCCGCTCTTTGGAGGCATCCCGGCGACCGGTGCGATTGCGCGCACCGCCACCAACATCAAAGCCGGCGGCCGCACGCCCGTTGCCGGCATCGTGCATGCGCTGACGCTCCTCGTCATCACTCTGTTCTTTGGCCGGTGGGCCGCGCTCATTCCGATGGCGACGCTCGCCGGGATTCTCGTGGTGGTGGCCTACCACATGAGCGAGTGGCGGACCTTTCGCGCGACGTTGCGCGCGCCGCGCAGTGACGTCGCCGTCCTGCTCACCACGTTCGGCCTGACGGTACTCGTGGACCTCACCGTCGCACTGGGCGTGGGGATGGTGCTGGCGTCGTTCCTCTTTATGCGGAAGATGGCCGAAGTGACGCAGGTCGCCGCGGTGACGGACATGTTCACCGATCGCGAAGGCGAAGACGCGCAGGGCGTGGCACTGCGCTCGGTACCGAAGGGCGTGGAGATTTACGAGATCGACGGGCCGTTCTTTTTTGGTGCCGCCGAAAAATTCAAGGAAACGATCGCCTCGATGGCGCGCCCACCGCGCGTCCTGATTTTGCGCATGCGCAAAGTGGGGCTGCTCGACGCCACGGGCATTGCGCTGATCCGCGATCTCTCGCAGAAGGGGCGCCGCGACGGCACCACGCTGGTGCTCTCGGGACTGCATTCACAACCGATGGTCGCACTGACGAACTCCGACCTGCTCGACGTGATTGGCGAAGACAACTGCGTCGGTGACATGGACGACGCCATTGCCCGCGCGGCCGTACTGATGGCCGCGCCCGTGGCCCCACGCCGCTAGTGCTTCGCAGCGCGGGGCCACACGACTACGGTGTGGGTTCGCCGAACGGATCGCCTGGCGGCGGACGCAGCGCCGGCGTGAGTACGGGGAGCTCTCCCTTCTCGGCGTAGCGTGCGATCGCTGTGGC
>CANIWQ010000077.1 GCA_947471365.1 Gemmatimonadota bacterium
GACGCCGACGGTGGTGCCGTGAGTCAGATGAGGTGCACGGGTTTGATCGGGGGGACGCGCTGATGCCGACGCGCCTGATCGACTGCAGTCACACGATCGAGCACGGGATGGTGACGTACAAAGGCCTTCCCGCGCCGATCATTTGTGACTACCTCAGCCGCGCCGATTCGCACACGCGCTATGAGCCAGGTACGGAATTTCAAATCGGCAAAATCGAGATGGTGGCCAACACCGGCACCTATGTGGACAGCCCATTTCATCGGTATGCGAACGGCAAAGACTTGGCCGATCTTCCGCTGACCTCGCTGGCCAATCTCGACTGCCTCATTGCACGCATTCCGGCTGGTGCGGACCGGACGATTGACCGTCTGCCATTTTCCGCCGACGAAGTACGCGGGAAAGCGGTGATTGTGCACACCGGCTGGGACCGGCACTGGCGCACCGATGCGTATCACGACAAACACCCGCACCTCACCGGCGAACTCGCCGAGTGGCTGGTGAAGGCCGGCGCGGTATTTGTGGGAATCGACTCGTTCAATATCGACAGCACCGACACGGGCGCGCGCGATGTGCATAGCGTCTTGCTCAAGCACGACATTCCGATTGCCGAGCATTTGTGCGGACTTGGAGCGGCGCCGGATCGCGGCGGAAAATTCTTTGCCGTTCCGGTGAAAGTGCGTGGGTTTGGCACGTTTCCGGTGCGCGCCTTCGTGATGGCCGAATGACGAACGTGCTACGGGGCGTTGAGTCGGAGCTGGTCGGCGTTATCGAGCATGGCGGGGTGCGTCGCGTCGTGGCGGTTGTGCGCGTCGCGGCGGGGACTGAGGTGTACCGGATTGAGGGCGTGGCCAGCGCCATGCCCACCCGGTACTCCGTGCAGATTGGCGCGGACATGCATGTCGATACGCCGGTCGGCTGCAGCGACGCCGAACTGCTCGCCCAGTATTTCTGGCGCTATACCAACCATCACTGCGAACCCAATACGGCGTTGCGCGGACAGTCGCTGGTGGCGGTACGCGATATTAATCCGCTCGAAGATGTGACCTTCAACTACAACACTACCGAAGTCGCGATGGCTTCGCCTTTTGACTGTCATTGCGGTGACGTGCAGTGCGCTGGATCAATTCAGGGCGCAGCGGCACTCACCCCGACGGACGCGGAACGACTAGCCCCGCTTCTGACGCCTCATATTCGGCGGTTCCTTTCGCGGCGCCCCCTGGCGTGAGCCGGAGGGGTGCCCGTTGTCCCACAAAGGGCGGAATCGACCGCTCCTGTGATATCGCACGAAACCGTTGCGCGCCGTAGATTTGACCCATCGGCCGATCGTTTGATCGGCTACCAGAAATTACCCACACCCCCGGGGGACCATGCGACACGCTCTGATGTACGTCGGCGGCTTCGAACGCAATTTCAGCAAGCTCGTCCCGGGGGGCACGACCTTCGAGGGCACCGACGGACAGGTGCACCCGTATCCCGAGTGGCCAGCATCGGTGGACGGTCTTCGTATCAGCTATATGGAAAAGCACGGCAAGAAGTTCTGCGCCGTGCGCGTGGCTGATGGCAAGAACGACGTGGTACTCAAGAACGAGCTCGTGCTCGTTCCGGGGACGCACTTCGGATTCGGCCTGCACCTGAGTGGTGAGCCGACGCCTGTGGACGACAGCGTTGCCATCATGACGCTCCTCGAGGACATCCTCAAGAAGAACGTCGAAGCGAGCGAAGAGCTGCTGCTGATTCGTACGCGCTTCAAGGCTGCGTTGGGCGGCAAGTAATACAACCGGCGCGCGCCAGCCGCGCGCCTCGCTCGACGCTCAAAACACCGCGCCCCCATGCCGATCGACTCGGCATGGGGGCGCGGTGTTTCTGTTGCTACGGCCGAAACTAGTACCGCGGCTTCGTCTTGCGCGGCACCTTGCCGCAGTTGGTCGGCCAGTTGGCTGGCCACGTGCCCGGCGACTTGTCACGCGCAATGAACACCGGATCTTCCGACGCGGCGTACACCATCATCGCGGCCAAGGTCGCGTTGTGCTTGAGATCATCGAACGCGATTTTGTCGTACGTGTCGCGGTTCGTGTGCCAGGTGTACGTGCTGTAGTTCCAGCCGACCGCACCCATACCAATCGACGGCGTACCAAAGCACGCAAACACGGCACCATCGGTGCCGCCGGGGTTGCCGGTGGGCACGTCATTAAAGCTCCAACCCACCACGTTCGCACTCATGCTGTCCGTAAAGAAACTCGGCAGCTGACCATACCAGCTCTTGAGATGCGGACCGATGGCGGTGAGACCAGACGACGACAGCGAGGTGACGCGTCCCGTGCCGTTGTCCTGGTTGAACAGCGCCTGCAGCCCCTTCATCACTTCGGGGTGGTCCTCGGTAAACGCCGTGGAGCCGTTGAGTCCCTGCTCCTCGCTCGCCCAGTGGCCAACGAGAATCGTGCGCTTCGGCTTCGGATACACCGTCTTGAGAATGCGCATCGCTTCCATCGCCATCAGCGTGCCGGTGCCGTTGTCCGTCGCACCGGACGAGCCGTCCCACGAGTCAAAGTGTGCGGAGAGCATCACATACTCGTCCGGCTTCTCGGTGCCCTTGATCATGCCAATCGTATTGAACGCCGGCTTCTCGCCGAGCGCCTGCGCGTCGAGGTCGAGGCGCACTATCGGCTTCTGCTTGTTGTCGGCGAGGCGATACACAAGCCCGTAGTCTTCGCACGTCAGCGTCACGGCGGGCGCCATGGTGTTGTACGTCTCGAACACCTCGATCACGCCCCAGCCGCCGGCACCGCCAGCGCCGCCGCCAAATCCACCGCGGCCCTGCGCCGCGGCCGGATTGTTCGCGGCCGGCCCACCACCACGCATGCTGCCAGCGCCCGGCGCACCCGCGCCGCCACGCCCGCCACCGGCGCCACGTCCGCCACCACCGCCGACGGCGGCGAACGGATTGGCGAACCCGCTCAACTTGTTGCGCGACGAAATCATGCCCACCACGCCGGCCTTCTCCAGACGCAGACCGAGCGTCCCCGTGCCGAGCGAGAGCGTATAGCCCGTGCCGCGATACATCTTGGCGCTATCCGGACGTCCATCTGAGGTCGTCATCACGGCCCACTCGCGCTGCAACTCAGCGATCGTGGTGTCCATGCGTGCCTTCGATTCCGGCGTCGCGAACTTGATCCAGTCTTCCGACGGACGGCAGGTGGGGAATGCCGGCGAGAGCAACACAATCTTGCCCTTGGCCTTCGGCAACCACTTTACGAATTCCGTGCTGTCCTTGAACTTCGGCAGCACAATCGCCTCGGCGGTCACCGGCTTTCCCTTGGTGCCGGGGCTCCAGGAGAGCATCGTCCCTTCGAGCGACCGCACACGCGGCTGCATGAGATCGATGTGTGATGTGCCGCGCTTCCAGCCGCGCCACGTGCCGTAGTTGTCGCGCTTGGCGTCGATGCCCCACGATTTGTACTGGCCCATCACCCAGTCGCTCGCGGACAGAAGTCCGGGGCCGCCGGTGAGGCGTGGTCCAACGGAATCAAGCAACGTCTGGGCGAGCGACTGGACGTGTGAACTGTCCATGCCGAGGCGCCAGATACGCTGAATGGTCGCGTCCGACGATTGAGCGGCGAGCGGCGCCGCTCCGAGGAGCGCGAGGGCGAGCGTGCTGGTGGCTTTGCGAAAGTTTGTCATGGGCCGATGGGTGAGACGGTACGGCTGCGGAAACGTCACGATCAATTCTACGGAAAAAACGACCGCTCTGCTGGAGCCTCTGGTCGGTTACGGCGTCTTGCTGATCCGCTGGAGCATCTGCTGCAACTGGGGGTTGTTCGGCTGAAGGGCGATCGCCTTCTTGAGCGCGTCCACGGCCGCCACGGTGTCGCCGCTTGCCAGAGAGATCTGCGCCATCGACTGGTAGGTCGGCGACGACTTTTCGTAGAACTCGAGGTTCAGCTTGAGCAGCGCAAGCGCGGCCGGGCGCTGGTTGGCCTGCGCGAGTTCGTTGGCGGCGCGGGCGAGCGAGGTTTCTCCAAAATCGTACGCCGCGCTGCCGAAGTACTTGGCACGAAGCTCGCGATACAAAGCGGTCGCCGAGTCAGCGCCCTTGGCTTCCACCGCGCCGGCGAGTGCCGAACGCAGCGTCTGCGGCTTGGCCAGCCCATGGTGGCAGGTCTCGCAGGTGACGCTATTGCGCGCGCCAAAGGTGCGGCCGGTGAGCGGCAGATACTTGCCGTTGATGTCCATCATCATCTTGAGCATTTCACGGGCGACTTTCTTTTCTTCCTTGCTGTCGGCGGCGTAATCGAGCGGCGGGCCACCACGTCCACCGGCTGGGGCCGCAGCGTTGGCGTCCACCGCGTGGCAATGGTCGCAGCGCACACCGAGGGCGGCTGTAAAGCCGTTCATGGCCGCCGTGATCTGCTGACGCGGCGTGTCCTTGGGAAAGACCTGTAGGTTCTTGGGTGGCTCACCGCCGCGTCCACCCTGCGCGAGCAGCAGGACTGGCGTGGCGAGGAGCGTGAGCGATGCGAGCGACACTCGGCGAAACAGGGACATGAGCAGGGTCCGGAGAGGAGTGAAGGGGGGGCTATGCAGTGAGCGGTCGGCGGCGAACTCGACGAAACGTATCCAACGCGTTCGCCACGAGCATCCCCGCGAGCAACCAATACGCCGCGCCAATCCACATGAACGCCGCATACGCGACGACACCAACGCCGGTGCCGTAGATGAGTTGATCGCGATCGCGCGGTGGAGAGGTTGGCGGGTCGGTGACCATGAAAAGTGCGAAATAGAGCGCCGCGTGTAAATCCGGCGCCCGATACAACTCAGCCACATGGGCCGGGTTGAACGCAAAGGCCGTGATCGTAATGAGCAGGTAGTAGCTCCCGAGAAACCCGAGGGCGATGGGCGCCTTGTTCACCTTCCACGTAATGAACGCGCCGGTCACGACGAGCAACAACAGCCACGGGGTGGCCATTTCGGGAAGGGCGCCCCACCAGCTTTGGCCGGAATCGAACACGTAGAAGGTGGCCACGAGTCCGAAGGCAGCGGGGTTGAATATGTTGGCTTTGCCCACGCGGAACAGATACTTACTGATGACGCCCACGCCTGCCGTGACTGCCGCGATGTACCACGGTTCGTGCGGACTCAGAATGGCGGCCACGATCATGCCGGTGATCAGCGCGCCGTCGGGAAACACCCAGCGTTTGTGCCGCCAGCGCAGGAGCGGTGCGTCGAGGAGCATGGCCGCAGCCATCGCGCCGCACAATCCGGGGGCCACTAAGGCCACGCCCTCACCCATCGCCGCAGTGCCGGTGAGCACCGATAAAATGATGACGAGCTGTCCCTTTGGCGTGCGGAAGAAGCGCCTAACGTTCATCGGCCCCCACCGCGAGCGGCGGATCAAAGCGGTGTACGGTGAGGAAACCGGCGGTTTCAAATCGTCCGATTGACGGCGTGACCAAGAGGCCATCCACGTCGTGCGCATTCAGAAACGCCATGCCGGGTCCGGAGCCCAGCACAAATGCCGTGGTGGAGAGCGCGTCGGCGACCATTGCGGTTGGCGCGATCACGGTCGCGCTGGCGAGTGCGGTCGCGTCCACCTCGGCGCGCGGATCCATGAGATGGTGCCGTGTGGGATCGACTGGGCTCCGGCGCTCGTAGTCGCCGGAGGTGCACACCGCCGCGTTCGAGACGCGCACGGTCGCAAGCAATGCACCTTCAAGCCGCGGGTGCCGGATGCCGACGCTCCACGGGTCGCCAGCCGCATTGGTTCCGCCAAAGTACCCATCGCCGCCAGCGTCGATGGCAAAGTTCTCGAATGGTTGGAGTTCGCGCGCCGCCATGTCCACGGCGAGTCCCTTTGCAACGGCGCCGAGATCGAGGATGAGTGGCCGATGAATTGTGATGGTGCGGTGCTCACGGTCCAGTTGCACATCGCGATACGTCGCGTTTGGGTCGACCTCAAACGGCGCGTGAACGAGTTTGCCGCTTTGATAATTCCGATTGAAACCGAGTGCCGATAGGCGGTGCCCGACGGTCGGGTCGAACGCACCGCCTGAATCCTCGGCCACGGCGAGCGCAAAGCCCACGGCTTCATACAGGAGGTCACTGACCTTCACGGCCTCATGCATGCGCGTCGACAACTGGGCGAGTTCGCTGCGAGTATCAAAGCGGCTGCACACATCGGTGACCCGCTCAAACCATTGATCCGCTCGGGCAATGGCCGCGGCGCGTTCCGCGCGTGCACTGGCGGTCATGCCATGGCCCACCAGTTGCATGGTGATGGTCGTCCCCATGCGCGTGGTGGTGACGACGAGGGACTCGGTCACCGAGCGAGCTTCAGGGCTTCGACCACGGCGTAGTAGAACGCATTCGCGCTTTGTGTCGCACCGGATACGTAATCCACCTCTGGGCTCTGACGGAGCGCCACCTGCGCCTGCAGATGCCAAATCCACGAACAGGAATAGCGGGTGAGGCACTGGGCGATGCGGGCGGCAAAGATGTGCCCATCGCGAATCTCAACCGAGGCCTGAATGTCGCCGTGCCGCGATGTTCCCCAGCCGAAGTAGGTGCCGTCTTTATACTGTCCGCGCTCGCCTTGGGGCGCCGACGGTGTGCTGTCGGCCGCCGCCGCGAGTGCAGGGGGCGTGGAGTTGGGGGAGTTGTTGGTTCCGCTGGGTCCATTGGTCGGAGCGACCGGGACAGTGGCCTTGCCCACGGATGCAGAGGAGTCCGAGCGGGCCGCTTGTTTGGACGTTCCGCTCGGCGCGAACGCTGGCGTGCTCGCGTGTGACTGCGTCGCACCGGGGGTGCCGGTTGCGCTGGTCGGGGGCTGACCCGTCGCTGGCGGTGCGGCGGACGCTGCGCCCGCTGCGCCCGCTGCGCCCGCTGCGCCCGCTGCGCCCGCTGCGCCCGTCGCGGCCCCGATTGGGGAAATCGCCCCAGCACCGGACGGCGCGGCTGGCTGTTCCCCGCGCGATGGCTCGGCCGCTGGCCGACGCGCTCCCGTTTCCTGCGCGAACAGCTGCGCCGCCGCCTGTGTACGCACGTAGCCCGCCGCGTAGATCGTAAGGACCGCGGCGGAACCGAGTGCGACGAGGTTGTTCTTGCGCTTCTTACTCACGATCGGGATCCTGGGCGCGTGTCCGCTACGGGGCCGCGGTCTGAAACTTACGTGACCGACCGCGATGAGCTACGCGGGAGGAGGCTCTGGCGCTGAGGGCACAGAGGCTTTGGCCCGCTTTCACGAATCCGCATCTTGTGCCATCGTTCAGCCATCCTCGAACCCATCTCCCGACATGCCCATCACCCGCGTCAACGAGTTCCACGCCCTACCAGAAAAAGCCGCCGATCTCCGCGCCTTTCTGGAGGACGTCGTCTTGCTCATTGAGGACGCGCCGGGGTGCATCAGCGTGACGCTGTTTGCGCACCACGATGATGTGACCCGCTTCGCAATCATCGAAGAGTGGCAGAGCATTGATGCGCATCAGGCGTCCGTGACGCGCATTCCGTCTGAGAAAATCAACGAAGTGCGCACCCTCATCGCCGAACCGCCCAAAGGCGTGTACTATCAGGCCATCTGATTCATTCGTCGCGCACCGCACGACGTCGTATTCACGGCTGTCAGGGAGCTCTCGCATGCCACGCGCCACCCGCTTGTTCGCAACTGTCATGTTGTTGATGTTGGCCGTGCGCACGCTCGAGGCGCAGCAGTCGCCAAGCTACGAAGCGTACGCCATTCAGTACGGCACGCTCGCCAACTTTCCCGTGCGCGGACTGGTGGCCGGCGCCGACACGGCGCGACGCATCGACGTGGCGGCTATGGTGTGGTTGCTCAAAGCGCCGGGCGGTCGCACGGTGTTGGTGGACGCGGGGTTCTATCGCGATGAGTTCATGGCACGGTGGAAGCCGGTGAACTATGTGCGCCCCGCACAGGCAGTGGAGGCGTTCGGCGTCCCTGCCGGAAGTGTGACCGATATCATTGTTTCGCACGTGCACTGGGATCATGCCGACGGCATTGATCTCTTTCCCAATGCGCGCATTTGGATTCAGCGCGCCGAGTACGAGTACTATGTGGGGCCCCGTGGGGAGGCGCTGCAGTCGGGCATTACGGCGAGCGACGCGGCGATGTTCGCCCGGTTGAAAGCCAGCGGTCGCGTGATGCTCGTGGAAGGGGACGATCAGGAGCCGATCCCCGGCATCCGGGTGTACACGGGCGGTCGTCACACCTATGCGTCGCAGTTTGCCTCGGTGCGCACGCGTGCCGGGACGGTCGTAATCGCTTCGGACAACTGCTATCTGTACGAGAATCTTGAGAAGCACGCCGCTATTGCGCAGACCTTCGATGCGGCGTCGAACCTCGCAGCGCAGGCGCGTATGGCGATGATTGCAACATCGCCGAAGCTCATTGTGCCGGGTCACGACCCTGCGGTGTTCCTGCGTTTTCCGATCGTCAAGCCGGGAGTCGCGCGCATCGACTGAAGGCGACCGGAAGCCGCGCGCTAGATGCGCTAGATGCGCTAGATGCGCTAGTTGCGCTAGATGCGGTAGATCGTGATCACCGTGTCGTCGATCACGCGACGCTCGGCGGCCTTCGGCAACTTGGGCATCACGTGCGCGAGTTCGTGCTCGACCGCGAGCACACGCGAGAACTTGCGCGTCCGCCAGCTGCCAATCACATGGTCGAGCATTTTTGAGCCGTACGGCGGATCGGCAAAGGCAATGTCGTAGCGCCCTGGTTCGAGTTCGGCAGCAAAGGGAACCGCGTCTTTTTTGAAGACACGCGTCTGATCCTTGAGCCGAAAGAGCCCAATGTTCGCTTTGAGCGCGTGTAAACTCGACGGGCGCGTCTCCACAAAGTCCGCCGTGCGCGCGCCACGCGAAATGGCTTCGATGGCCAGCGCTCCCGTGCCGGCGAACAGCTCAATCACTCGCGCGTCCTTGAGGTCGGCTGCCAGCAGATCGAGCATCGCCCCGCGCACATTCTCCGCCGTGGGGCGCACGCGAAAATCCAATGGCGACGTGAGGTCGCGACCCGTGAACTTGCCTTTGAGAATTCGCACCAGCGAGCACGGAAGTGAGAAGACGGCCTGTGGTGACCCAGCGGGTAACCGACACGCCGCGTACTAATTGCATAGTACCGTATGGACGCGCCGCATCCAAGGACGCACTCTTAGGAATACCTCTGCTGAGGATATTTCCGAATGAAGATCATGCTCCGTCCGCTCGCGGCGACCGCCGTGCTCCTGCTCGCCTCCGTTCAGCCGGCCGCCGCGCAGCGCGGTGGTGGGATGCCCGACAGCCTGCAAGCCAAACGATGGGCCGTCGAAAACGAATTAAATTCGATCGCCGTGGTTGAACGCAAAGTGATGATCCCAATGCGCGACGGCGTGCGCATTGCCGCCGACATCTACTATCCCAAAAATGCCTCGGAAAAATATCCGGCGATTTGGGTGCGCACGCCCTACAACTTCAACTACTGGGACGTTGCCAACGGCGTGCCGCGTGACATGACCGCCGCGCTCACTGCGGTGAAACGCGGCTACGCGTTTGTGGACATGCAAGAACGCGGGCACTTCTTCTCCGAGGGGAACTACGACATCCTCGGCGCCCCGATCTCCGACGGCGACGACGAACTCAACTATCTCACCTCGCGCCCGTGGTCCAACGGCAAGGTGGGCACCACCGGTTGTTCTTCAACCGCCGAATGGCAGCCGGCCGTGGCCTCGCTTGGGAACAAGGGCTTCACCGCAATGAATGTGCAGGGCTTTGGCGCTGGCGTCGGCAAAGTTGGCCCGTACTACGAAATGGGCAACTGGTATCGTGGCGGTGCCGTGCAGATGCTGTTCATTGACTGGCTCATGGGCGAGCAGAATCAGGTGCGCCCCATGTTCCCGCGCAACACGTCGCAGGAAGATCTCATTCGCGTGTCCAAGTCGTTTGACCTCGCGCAGCACCTGCCGCCGGTGGATTGGGCGAAAGCGTTCTGGACGCTGCCAACGATTGATCTCATCAAGGCCGTCGACGGCCCGCACGGCGTCTTTGCCGACTCCATGCCCGTGGCCAGCGGCGGCGCAATGATGAAGCGCACGCCCAATGATCCGGCGTGGCGTAAAGGCGGACTCTGGCACGAGAACATGGCCATCAACATTCCGGGCCTCTGGTTCATGTCCTGGTACGACGTGTCCGTGGGACCGAACCTTGCGATGTTCAACCACGTCCGTAAAACCGCCAAGGGCGCAGCCGCCAATCAACAGTGGGCGGTTATCGCACCGGTGGCGCACTGCTCGTACACCCGCGCTACGGAGCACACGGTGGTGGGCGAACGCGATATGGGCGATGCCCGACTCGCGTATCAGGAACTGACGTATGAGTTCTTTGATCGCTTCCTCAAGGACAAGCCCGTGGCCGCCATGGATACGGTGCCGAAAGTTCGCTACTACGTGATGGGGCTCAATCAGTGGAAGACCTCAGACGTCTGGCCGCCCAAGGACGCCGTCCCGATGACCTTCCACCTCGGTAGCGAAGGCAACGCCAATACGCTGAAGGGCGACGGTGTGCTCTCGACCGTTGCGCCCAAGACCGACAAACCCGACAAATTCTCCTACGATCCCAAGAACCCCGTGATGTCGTACGGTGGCAATGTTTGCTGCCAAGGGAACGCGGTGGTGGCCGGATCGATGGACCAAAGCAAGATGGAAACGCGGCCGGACATCCTTGTGTATACGACAGAAGCGTTCAAGGAAGGGATGGAGTTGAGCGGGCCGATTATTCCCACGCTCTATGTGTCGTCCGACGCCAAGGACACCGACTTCACCGTCAAGGTGATTGACGTGTACCCCGATGGCCGCGCGTACAACTTGGATGAGTCCATTCAGCGCATGCGCTATCGTGACGGCTATGACAAGCCCGAAGTGTGGATGGAAAAAGACAAGGTGTATAAAGTCACGCTGCAGCCGCTCAACACGAGCAACTACTTTGCGCCCGGCCACAAGCTGCGCATTGAAGTGACGAGCTCCAACTTCCCGCGCTTCGACCGCAACCTGAACACCGGCGGCAAGAACTGGAACGAAACCGAGCCCGTGGTCGCGCACAACGTGGTGCACCACTCGGCGCAGTATCCGTCGGCACTTACGGTGACGGTGGTCAAGGGGACGATGCCGATCGTCCCGTGATCGGAAGGTGATATGAAGTCCATCGTGCGCTGATCCTCAAGCACGGCGGACCGTCCTGAACGGCAATACTCGAGCGGCGCCCCGAATCTTCGGCGGCGCCGCTCGTGCATGCGGGGGATCGATCACACCGAGCGGTAACCACCCGACGCTCGGCGCTCTTCCATCGGAGCGCCTCCTCCCCACATCTTTTTACGATGTCCGAATCCCTCGACCGCCTCTGGTCCGACGACCGCCACTGGCTCGCCGGCCGCATTTACGTGTGCCGAGACGATCCGCGTCTCGTGGTGCGCGGGCGTCGTCTGTTTGCCTTCTACACGCTGAACTTCGCGCACATAGCGTCGTATCTGGTGATGCTGCTCAATATTGTCATCATCGGCGGTGGCCTGCTGGTCGTGAAAGTGATGCGCGCCTCAACCACCACATCGCTCATCACGATGTTCGGCGCGTTCGCGGCAGTCATGCTCTTTCAGGCACTACTCGCGCGCTCGGTCGAGTGACATCGCGAACCGGCGAGCGAAACGATTGACACCGTTTGGTCTGGCAAACGGAGCCCGAGCACCCTACCATCACACCATGACCAACTTCCTCAAACTCTACGGCGTCGCCTTTCTCACCTTCTGCGCGCTCGATTTCACCTGGCTCGGCTTTGTGGCCAGCGGGTTTTATAAGAATCAGATGGGCCACCTGATGCGCCCCGACGTCCAATGGGGCGCGGCCATCGCGTTTTACCTCATTTACATCGCCGCGGTCATCGTGCTGTGCGTGCAACCGGCCATTGAACGACAGTCGTTGAGCCGAGCGCTCGGCTTCGGCGCGCTCTTTGGCCTCGCCGCCTACGCCGCCTTCGATCTGACCAGTTTGGCGCTCCTCAAAGACTTTCCCGCTCGCGTGGCTGTCGTGGATCTCGCCTGGGGCACCGTTCTCACCGCATCCGTCTCCGGCGTTGCGTACGTGCTAGCAGGCAAAATCACCGTTTAGCCCCTCGGCGGGTGTAGTTTTCAGGATGACAAAGTCCAAGGAAGTTCCCGTGGCCGCTGGATTTAGCGCCCTCGGTCTCGATGAGCGTGTGCTCAAGACACTTACGGGCCTCGGGTACGAAGAACCGACCGCCGTACAAGAAGCCACAATTCCTCCGCTGCTGGCTGGCCGCGACGTCCTCGGGCAGGCTGCCACCGGCACCGGCAAGACGGCGGCGTTCGCGCTCCCGCTTATCCATCTCATTACCCCAAACGCCGTCCCGCGCGAACGCACCACGGGACTCGTGCTTGTCCCGACGCGTGAGTTGGCCATGCAGGTCGCCGAAGCGATTCACAAGTACGGACGCGACCTGGGCGTGAGCGTCATGCCGGTCTACGGTGGCGCACCGATGGAATCGCAGATTCGCTCGCTCAAGCGTGGCGTCGATATTGTCGTCGCGACACCGGGACGCGCGCTCGATCACATCAACCGCAAAACGCTCCACCTCGGCCATCTCAAAATGGCCGTGCTCGACGAAGCCGACGAAATGCTCGACATGGGTTTTGCCGAAGATCTCGAGGCCATTCTCAAGGCCACGCCAGAGCTTCGCCAGACGGCGCTATTCAGCGCCACGCTGCCGTCTCGCATTCAGGCTATTGCGCGCACGCACCTGCGCGACCCGATTGTCGTGACCATCGACCGTAGCGTCTCGCCGGAAGTCGAAGCGGCGCGCGTGCGACAGGTGGCCTACATCGTGCCGCGCCCGCACAAGATTGCCGCACTTGGTCGCGTGCTCGACGTGGAGCAGCCCACCTCGGCCATCGTTTTCTGCCGTACGCGCGGTGACGTGGACGCGCTCACCGAAGCGCTCGGTGCGCACGGTCAGCGCGCCGAAGCCCTGCACGGCGGGTTGAGCCAGGATCAGCGCGATCGCGTGATGAAGAAGTTCCGTGCCAAAAAAACCGATCTGCTCGTGGCCACCGACGTGGCCGCACGCGGACTCGACGTGAAGCACGTCAGCCACGTCATCAATTTTGACGTGCCCGCCGACGCCGAAGCGTATGTGCACCGCATTGGCCGCACGGGGCGCGCTGGACGCGAAGGCGTGGCGATCACGTTCGCTGAACCACGCGAACACCGCCTGCTGCGCAACATTGAGCGCGCCACCAAGCAGAAGATTGAGATCTCCGAAGTTCCGACGATTGCCGACCTCAAGGCCAAGCGCCTTGAGCTCACGCGCGCCTCGGTGCGCGATGCGGTGCTGTCTGGCGGACTCGATATGTATCGCAAGGTGGTGGAATCGCTCGCCGCAGAGTTGGATGTGATGGACATTGCGGCGGCGGCGATCAAGCTTGTTGAAAATCGCCGCGGGGAAGATGAGCCGGAAGAAATTCCGCTCGCCTCGCGCGTGTCCGTGGGCGCCATTGCGCGCCCCGTGCGCGGCGCGCGCGTTTCAACGGAAAAGAACCCGCGTCCCACGGACGGCTCCAAGCGTCCGCGTGGCGTGCCGAAGCCAGCGTGGGAACCCGTACGCCTGTTCATCGGCGGGGGTCGCAAAGCCAAGATCCGGCCGGGCGATCTCGTGGGCGCCATCACCGGTGAGCTCGGCATCGATTCGTCGAACATCGGCGCTATCGCAATCTCCGATCGATTCTCCACGGTGGAAGTGCCGTCCGACATTGCCGACACGGTGATTGCCGCACTCGGCGCAGCCACTATCAAGGGCAAGAAGCTGCTCGTCCGTCGCGATCGGGCATAAGCGGAACTGGGGAACGCCCGGCTCACGCCGGGCGTTCTTTCTTTAAATAGGCCCCCGCATCGAGAGGAATCTCCGTGTCTATTCGTCCCGTCAAACGCGTCGTTCAAGCACAGCCCACGATGGAAGGCGCCGGCGTACATTTGCGGCGCGCCTTTGGTTTTGGTGAGACCAACGACTTCGATCCCTTCCTGTTGTTCGATGACTTCCGTGGCGATCGGCCGCAGGACTATCTGGCCGGCTTTCCCTGGCATCCGCATCGCGGCATCGAAACCATCACCTACGTGCTCGCCGGTACCGTGGCGCACGCCGATAGTCTCGGCAACACCGGCGCCCTTGGCGCGGGTGACGTGCAGTGGATGACGGCAGGCAGCGGCATTCTGCATCAAGAAATGCCCACCGGTGATGCTACCGGTCGCATGCACGGCTTTCAGTTGTGGGCCAATCTGCCGTCGTCGCTCAAAATGAGCACGCCGCGCTATCAGGACGTGCAGTCGCAACACATTCCCGAAGTGATTGACGACGACGGCACGCGCGTGCGCGTGATCTGCGGCGACTTCTGGGGCAAGTCCGGTCCGGTGGATGGCATTGCCGCCGATCCGCGGTACCTCGATGTCTACATTCCGCCGGGCACGCGCAAAACGTTGCCGGTCGAGACGTACCGTCACGCCTTTGCGTATGTCTTTGACGGCAAGGGTTCGTTCCGCGCTGCGTCCACCCCGCAGAATGTGCGCACTGAAGACGGTGATGCCACCGACACGGTGACCGATGAAAATGGCAATCGCTCACTCGTGCTCTTTGACAGTGGCGACGAAATCACCGTACAAACGCGTGACGAGGGGATGCGCTTTCTCCTCGTGTCTGGGAAGCCACTCGAAGAGCCGGTCGCGTGGTACGGCCCGATTGTGATGAACACCAAGGACGAGTTGCGTCAGGCCGTGAGCGAACTGCGTGACGGTACATTCATCAAGCACGGCTGATCGCTCGGTACATATTCGCACACACGGACGCGCGCATGGCACAGGAACGGGCACAGACCTTCGGCGAAGAAATCGCCAACAGCATCACGCATGGCGCCGGCTTGGTTGCCGCGATCGTCGCGGCGCCGGCGCTGATTGTGGTGGCGGCGCACACGCATGATGTGTGGCGCATTGTCACGGCAAGCATGTATGCCACGACACTGGTGCTGCTCTACGCCACGTCCACGCTGTACCA
>CANIWQ010000078.1 GCA_947471365.1 Gemmatimonadota bacterium
ATCGGCTTGCCCTTGAACACGCGATCCGCGTGGCATCCGGCGCAGTTCACGGCGCGATGCGCACCCGCGAGTGCAAACTGCGTGAGGTTGTGATCGTATTTGGCGGAGTGCCAGGTCGAGACGTCGTGGCACGACGCACAATCCTGCGAAAATCCCGCGCCCTGATGGTCCGGCGATGTCGCGCTCCGGAACGTGCCCGCGTGGCAGCCAACGCACGTCGTGGGACGTCCGCGATACTGGCCTTGTCCCGGCACGGATCCGGTGTGGCACCCTTCGCACGAGACGCCAACGTGTGCGCCGCGCAGCGGAAAGCGCGTGAGTTCGTGGGCACGTGCCATGCGTGCGACGTCCACAAAGCTGCGCGTCGTGTGGCATCGGTCGCACGTGGTGCCGAACTCGCTCTTGTGTACGTCCGTGTGGCACGACGCACAGCTCGACGTGACGGTCGAGAAGACCAACGACTTGTGGCAGCTCACGCACTCGGTGCGCTGATGTGCGCCGTCGAGTGGAAAGCGACCCTCCGCGTGGCGGAAGGTTGAGGCGATGACCGCTGGCTTCCATCCGTCAGCGCGGTGGCACCCACTGCACGCGCCAATGGATGGGCCGTGCGGATTGTCGGCGCCTTGTGCGTGCGCGGGTTGACCCGCGAGTGCGAGCACGAGCGCGGCGAGGCCGGCGTGCGACCATGTCATTTCGATCTCCCGGTGGGCACTTTGGCATGACAGCTTTCGCACGCCCCGGCGAGGGGGCGGTAGATGACGCGTTGTTGCGCGTCTCGGCGATGGCACAACGCGCACGCCGTACGCGCGTGCGCGCCAGCGAGCGAGAAGGTGGCGTCGCGATCGTGATTGAAACGCGTGGCAGGCGCAAAGCTCGCGATGCCGTGACACGACTCGCAGGCGCCGCCATCCTTGCGGCCGCCGAACTGGCTCCCGTGCGGCGTGTCGTGGCAGGACGCACACCGATCGCGCCGCTGCGTGAAAGGTAGGGATGCGAGTTTGACTGGTGCCGCGATAAGTGTTGAGCTGGCGCCAACGGATTTCATAGCGTCGTGGCAGGCCACGCACGGCGCGGCCCGATGCGCACCGTCGAGGGCGAAGGAAAAATTTCCGTGCGACACGACCGTCACCGTCGACGGCCGAAACGCGGTGGCGTCGTGACAGCTGCGGCACCCTTGCGTGTTCGCGCGCGCGGCATCGGTGGTGAACTGCCCCGCGTGCGGATCGGCGTGGCACGATTCGCACGCGGTTTCCGGTATGGCGATGGCGACCTTCGCCGTGCCGAGCGCGGCCGCGAGGGTGAGCGCGGGCAGCCCGCGACGCGTGGCCGCGTGGCAGGCGGCGCATGGCACGGCGGCGTGACGGCCCTCGAGCGGCAGGCGTTTCGTGGCGTGCTGCGCGCGGGAATACGTGCTCGGCTTCCACCCGGCGTCCGTGTGACAGCCCTCGCACGCACCCTTGTCGGCGCTGGCGTTGAGTTGTCCGCCGTGCGCGTCGGTGTGGCAGGAGGCACAGGCGCTGAACGACAGGTGCAGACGCACGGTCTTCGGTCCGCGGGCGTTGGCCGCGCGTGCCACGGCTGTATGACACGCGGCGCACTTCACCGTTTGATGGCGCCCGCGCAACGCAAAGCGCGTCACCTGATGTTTGGCTAATGAAAAGGTGGAGGGCGCAAAGCCACTCACCGTGTGGCAGCTGCCGCAATCCAGTAGCGCACCGTTCTGCGAGGCCTCGCCTGCGTGCGCATCAGTATGGCACGACCCACACGACGCGAACGGCGGATTCTTCTTCATGGTGGGGCCATGGCAGGCTTCACACCGCACCGTGCGGTGTTTGCCGTCGAGGGCATAGCGTGTGCGACTGTGGTCAAACTCCTTGCGGTCCACAATCGCGAAGCCGCGCGTTACGTGGCAGTCGCCGCACTTTGCTGAGAGACGGCCTTTGTGCGGGTCCTCGTGACAGGCTGAGCATTCTTTGTGGCCAAGCGGTTTGAAGAGCGGAACCGTGCGACCGGCGGCCGTCGGCGCAATGTGCAACCGCGCCGCGAGGTGGCACTTGTCGCACTCTACGTCCGCGTGCTTTCCGGTGAGCGGATAGTCGCTATTGGCGTGGTCGAACTTCGGAGCGGGCTTCCACGCCTTGGCGTCGTGGCACTTGTCGCACGATGCGCCGAGCGAGTTCTGGTGGATGTCGTCGGCGCGGTGACAGGTGGCGCAGGTCGTTTCGAGCCCCAGCCACCCTGGCGCGGCGTGCCGCGGAAAGAGCGCGACCGCCGGCGACACGCGATTGGCGGGCGTGTGGCACTTTTCGCACTTGGTCGTTGCATGCTTACCGTCGAGCGCCCACCCTGCGCGACGGTGATCAAACTTGACGGCCGATCCTTCGGGCCACGCGATGAGCGCGAAGTTCGTGCCCGCGTGATCGGGGTGACAGCTCGCGCACGGTTTGCCACCGGCCTTCATTTCGCGCGCATGCAGGCCGCGGTTCTTGTCGATGGTCCACGCGAGATCCTTGTGGCACGCGAGGCACAGTTGCGCCATCGGCTCTTTGCGGAGTCCGTGGCATTTGATGCAGTTCGCGGGTCCTTCGAGGGTGGCGTGTGCCTTGGCGAGCGCGCCGGGCGAGATCTGCCCGAACGCGCTCGATGTGGCCAGCAGCAGCCACGGGAGCACACGCCGCGCTCGGCGCATCATCCGGCACGCGCCTGATCGGGCGGCAGCGGCACGTCTTTTTCCACGATGCGCACGCCGAGTCGCTCGAGGAACGCAAAGGGTGCGTCGCCCCCAATGCGGATGACCACGTGATCGTTCGGCAGAATCATGGTCTCGCCGTTGTACTCGAGCACGGCGACATCGTTGCGAATTTCGCGCACGGTGCTGCCCAGCATTGTCCGCACGCGACCGGTGTCGATCAGCCGCTGCAGTTTGGCTTGGTTGCGCTCTTTGATGCGGGCAAACGCCTCACCGCGATACGAGAGAATGACCTCGGTGCCCTTTTGGTTGGCGAGCCCGAGCGCCGATTCGACCGCGCTATCGCCTCCGCCCACGACGAGCATGCGCCGCCCCGCGAACGCTTCCATTTCGACGATGTCGTAAAACACCTTGGCGAGTTCTTCACCCGGCACGCCGAGCCGGCGCGGCGTGCCGCGGCGTCCCATGGCAAGGACAACCCGACGTGCGCGATGGACGCCGTCGGGCGTCTGAATGCGAAAGACGCCATCTTCGCGCACGACCGTTTCCACGCGCTGTTGCGTCTGCACCTGCAACCCCGTGTTGGCGACAATCGTTTCCCATACCTGCAGGAGCGTTTCCTTGGAAGCGTCAGCAATCCAGAGGTCGCCGTAGAGCGGGATGTGCACCGGCTCGGCGAGGAGCAGTTTATGGCGCGGGTATTTGCGCACCGTGTCGGAGAGCGAACCTTGCTCGAGAATCACATAGCTCAGTCCGCAGCGGAGCGCTTCGAGTCCCGCGCTCAGGCCAGCCGGACCGGAGCCGACGATGGCAACATCCACGGTGTCGGCATCACCGTCGGTCCGTGCGGCGCCCGGCGGGAGCGATCGCGCGACCCCTTCGATGGCCATCTTGCCTTCGTTGATCGCATTCTTGATGAGGCCGCGACCGCCCAGTTCGCCGACTATAAAGAGCCCAGGGACGTTCGTTTCGAATTGGTCGTCAATGAGCGGCACCTGTACGCGGTTCACCGCGGCGCCGGTTGTCACCGAGATGGCGCCCACGGGGCAACCGCGCACACATTCGCCGTGTCCTTGGCAAAGGGCGTCATCCACAACGGCCAGCTTGCCGCGGAGCGTGATGGCCCCTGGCTCGGGGCAGGCGGCCACGCAGGTGCCGCAGCCCACACACATGTCGCCGCGCACCATCGCACGCAGCACGCCGCCGTCGGCCGTCGCCGGCTGAGCGTTGGGCGCTTGCACCAGTTCAAAGATCTGTTGCGGCACCCCGCATCCGGGGCAGAAGGTAGAGCCTTGTGGTACTACCACGCGGCACCGCGGGCACGGGCGCCCGCGGACGGCGGCAGGCGCCAACGGTGCGGATGACGGCGCGCCACGGGCGCGCAGGTGGAGCCATACCATCAATGCGGTCAGCGCAAAAAAAGCGACGGTTGTTTCGAGCATCGCGTCGCCTACCGCAACCAGGTCGCGCCAACGGCGACGACGACCACCACGTGAATCACCACCGCCACGAGCGCGGTGATGGCGAACGGACGGTGCGCCACGTGCCAGTAGCGAAACACGCGGTGCGTGGCCTCGAGCATGCGCGTCTGCTGCATCAAGGACATCTCGCGGTCCGCCAGCTTGAGTGCTGCGCGGAGCGTCGTGCGCTGGATGGGCCGTCCATCCGGCGCGGCGGCAGACCAGCGACGGCGTAGCTCACGCGTGCGGCTCCAGCGCGAGAGGTCATTCGTGAGCAATCGCCCGATCACGCGGAGCACGCCGTCCTGTGCGGCGTCGTCATGCGACAGTTGCAGCATCTGCTCGACCGCATCGACCGAAAGTCCCATCGTGGCCGCGAGGCGATCAATCAGCTCGCGCCGCTGCGTGGCGACTTCGTCGCGCGTGAGTTCCACGCCGCTCTTGGCGCGCGGAATGCGCGTGTACAGATAGCGTCCCGCCACGCCGCTCGCGATCACAATGAGCATGGCGGTGAGTCCCAAGCCGATCACACCGTCAGAGCGCCAGGCCGCATGAATCGCGAGGAGCAAGGGCAGTGCCAGCGCCGTCGTCACATGCACGTCGAGCCACTTGCCCACTGAACCCGTAAAGGCGAGCGACTTCCATTTTTTTCGCAGCGGATACAACCAGAGAAACACGAACACGACAAAGGCGAGCAGTCCCGCGCTTTGTCCCACGAGTCCCGAGGGCCGTAGCCATACGTGCCACGGATGCCGAACGCGTTCCGGTTGCGCGGCGAGGTAGTACTCCGCGCCAGCAATGTTCACCGCGACCAGCGGCAGCACGATGATCGCGAGGGCGAGTCCGCCACTGCGACCCTTCGGCGCAGCCACCGGCCGTTTGGCTGGCGCTGTCGGACGCTCCACGGGTGCCCGGTGCGGCGGATCGCCGACGGGCTGGGGATGCGACGCCGGCACCGGCGAGACTACTGGGTGCGGCAACTGTACCTGCGGCGGCTGGATAGCCGTCCCGGCATGGGCCGTGCTCTGAGATGACATGCGATGTCTGTGGGGGTAGTCTTACCGTCGCGACGAAGAGTCGAGCGAGGCGCGTGGCTGGTCTCAGCACAGGGGCCACTTGCGTGGCTTCACGCACCTCCGCGATTCGCGAGGCGTAGAGGGCAAGCTCCGTAGAAGTACGAAGCCCCGCTGTGACTTACATCACGTTTTGAAAGAAAAGAAATCGGAATATTCCACCGACTTTGCCGCCACTCTTTCGCCGATTGTCAGGCCGAGGCATCTTCCGAGCTCCTCCAATCGCCCCGACACACCATGCCAACGCCCCCCGCTCCCTCCGCGGCCGCCACTCGCCCAGCCGATGACGAGTTCGCCCCCTACTATGGTGGCTACATCGCCCTCGTCCCTGGCGGTGACGTCCGCGATCACCTGCGCCAACAACTCCACGAGACCCTCGCCACGCTCACTGGCGTCGGCGACGACGTCGCCACCCGAGCCTACGGGCCGGGGAAGTGGACCCTCAAGGAAGTCCTGAGCCATATCTGCGACGCCGAACGCGTCTTCGCGTACCGTCTGCTCCGTATCGCGCGCGGCGACGAGACCCCCCTCCCCGGCTTCGAACAGGATCATTGGATTCCAACGTCCGGCGCCAACACGCGCACCCTCGCAAGCCTGCTGATCGAGTTCGCATCGGTGCGCGCGGCCACCCTCACACTGCTCGCCTCACTCCCCGACGAAGCCTGGGCCCGCCGAGGCACCGCGAGCGGCAAGGTGTTATCGGCCCGCGCACTGGCCTACATCACGGCCGGCCACGAAAAACACCACATGCGGATTATTCGCGAACGATATCTCTAGGCGTCACGTGGCTACACGCCACGAGGGGCGATGCGCATCAGCGCATCGCCCCTCGTTCGTTTCATCCCCCGACGCTCAGATGTGAATCGCGCGCCCCGTTACCGCGAGCGCCGCTTCCTTCACCGCCTCGTTCAGCGTCGGATGCGAGTGCACCGTGATGCCGATGTCCTCGCTCGTGCCGCGCACCTCCATCGCCAGCACCACCTCAGCGAGCAGGTCGCTCGCGTTGGCGCCGATGATATGGCAGCCCAAAATTTCATCCGACTCGGCGTCGCACACAAACTTCACAAAGCCGCTCGTCTCGGCCATCGTGCGCGCGCGGCCATTCGCCGAGAACGGAAACTTGCCCGTGCGATACGCGCGGCCAGATGCCTTCACTTCCGCTTCCGTTAACCCAACGGTCGCGATCTCCGGCCAGGTGTACACCACGCCGGGCATGTTGTGATAGTGCATGTGCACCGGCTTGCCAGCGATCACCTCAGCCGCCACCACCCCTTCTTCTTCCGCCTTGTGCGCGAGGAGCTTGCCGCCAACGGCGTCTCCAATGGCGTACACGTTCGGCAGATTCGTGCGCATCCGGTCATCCACCGCAATCTCGCCGCGCGCGCCAAGCGTGAGCCCGAGCGCGGTGGCATCAATGCCGTAGAGCGACGGCTTACGGCCGATGGAGACGAGCACGTAGTCGCCCTCGAGCGTCTGCGTGGTGCCGTCCTTCTCAACGTCGACCAACACTTTCGTCCCGGCACGACGCCCGCCGACGACTTTCGTGCCGGTGTGCACCGTGAGTCCCTGCTTACGAAAAATGCGATCTGCTTCCTTGATGATCTCGTCGTCGTTGCCAGGCAAGATCGTCGGCGCGTATTCCACCACGGTCACCTTCGCGCCGAGCCGCCGCCACACGGAACCGAGTTCGAGTCCAATCACGCCGCCGCCGATCACCATAAGATGCTGCGGCACCTGCGGAATGTTCAGCGCGCCGACATTCGAGAGCACCCGGTCTTCGTCAAACGGCAAGAACGGCAGCGCGCTCGGCACCGAACCGGTGGCGATAATCACGTGCTTGGCGCGGTAGGTGGTCAGCGTGCCGTCGTGCCCCTTCACCTCGACCACATTCCCGCTCTTGAGCGTGGCCCAACCCTTGGCCCACGTGACTTTGTTCTTCTTGAAGAGAAATTCAACGCCCTTGCAGTTGGCGGCCACCACATCGTCCTTGCGCTTGAGCATCTGCGCGAGGTTGAGCGTGAGTTCGCCAACCGAAAAGCCGTGCTCCTCTGAGTGCAGGCGCGTCGCCTCGTAGCGTTCGCTCGACTGCAGCAGGGCTTTCGACGGAATGCACCCCACATTCACGCAGGTGCCGCCCAGCGTGCGGTCGCCTTCAACGCACACGGTCTGCAGTCCAAGCTGTGCGGCGCGAATGGCGGCCACATAGCCGCCGGGCCCGCCGCCAATGACGAGGACGTCTGGAGTCAACAGGGTATCAGCCATGGCCTACTCGATCAGCATCGAAGCCGGATCTTCCATCAGCTCCTTGAGCCGAACGAGGAAGAGCACGGCCTGCTGTCCGTCAATCACACGGTGATCGTATGAGAGCGCCACGTACATCATCGGCCGGATCACTACCTGACCATTCACGGCAATCGGCCGGTCCTGCATCTTGTGCAAGCCGAGAATGCCGACCTGCGGATAGTTGATGATCGGTGTGGAGACGAGCGAACCAAACACACCACCATTCGTGATGGTGAACGTGCCGCCCGTGAGGTCATCCATCGAGAGCTTGCCGTCACGAGCCCGCTTGGCCACTGCGGCAATCGCGCGCGAGATGCCAAGGATGCCGAGTTGGTCGGCGTCCTTGATGTTTGGCACCACGAGCCCCGCTTCGCTGGCTACTGCGATGCCGAGGTTCACATAGTGCTTGTAGACGATCGCGTCGCCATCGATCTGCGCGTTGACCACTGGGAACGCTTCGAGCGCCAGCACGGCGGCCTTGGCGAAGAACGGCATAAAGCTCAGCTTCACGCCGTGTTCCTTCTCGACCTTTTCCTTCAACCGTTCACGGAGCGCCGAGATGGCGCTCATGTCGATCTCATTGAACGTCGTGAGGTGCGCGGTGTTGTGCTGCGCTTGCAACAGATTCTCGGCGATGCGCTTGCGGCGCGTCGTCATTTTCTCGCGGGTCTCGCGCGCGCCCGCATTCGCTTGCGGCGCTGTGCGCGGAGCAGCAGGCGGTGTAGCCGGTGCCGACGGAGCGGCCGGACGCTGGGCCGCCGAGGCGGCGGCCATCACGTCGGGCTTGCTGACGATGCCGCCACGCCCAGTACCTGCCACGTTGCCGAGATTCACCCCGGATTCGTCGGCGAGACGGCGCGCGGATGGCGTACTGCGAACGTCGGCTGCTGACGTCGCAGGGGTAGCCGAGGGGGTCGGCGCGATAGGCGCCGCCGCGGCAGCGCTCGCTCCCGCCGCAGGGGCCGCCGGAGCGGCCGCCGCCGACACATCTTCGTTTAACTCGCCTAACAGATCGTCCACGCCGACCACATCGCCGTCGTGACGAGCGCGCGAGGCAAGCACGCCCGCTTTGATAGCGGGCACTTCGACCGTAATCTTATCTGTCTCAAGTTCGACGAGCGTTTCGCCGGCGGCGACGAGATCGCCTTCCTTCTTGAGCCAGCGGGAAACGGTCGCTTCGGTGATGGACTCGCCGAGTGGTGGAACCTTGATCGCAATCATTGATATTGATGCCGGGAGCCGAGGATAAGTGTCCGCCGGCCGGCGCCGGCAGGCAAGCATCAAATATAACCAGCGATTCCCTCCGGGGGGTCGAAGAGGCACTGTTTTGAAGGCGCTCACGATCTCCGCGCATGGCGGGTTGGACCAAGTGAGGTACGGCGATGTCCCCACGCCGGACGCCTGCGCCCAAGGCGAAGTCCGCATTCGCCTCACCGCAGCGGCCCTCAACCACCTGGATCTCTTTGTGGTCGCTGGCGTGCCGGGGGTCTCGATTGCCCCCAACTGGGTCCTCGGAGCCGACGGCGTCGGCACCATCGACCGCCTCGGCGCCGGGGTCGCGGGGCTCGCTTTGGGCGATCGTGTGGCGATCAATCCCGGCATCTCCTGCCGCGCGTGCGAATACTGCCTCGCGGGCGAGCATCCCCTCTGTCCCAAGTTCCGGCTACTGGGCGAACACCGCGCCGGTACCTTTGCGGAGTACATCGTGGTTCCGGCCGCGAACGTGCGCCGCATTCCGGATACCGTGTCGGACGCCGTCGCAGCCGCCTTTTCGCTCGCCACCCTCACTGCCTGGCGCATGCTCGTAACCAGAGCCCAGCTCAAGGCGGGGGAGTCGGTGCTGATTCAGGGGATCGGCGGCGGCGTTGCGATTGCGGCACTGCAAATCGCCAAAGCGCGCGGCGCCACCGTGTGGGTCACCAGTAGCAGCGAGCGAAAACTCGCACAGGCCACCGCACTCGGCGCCGACGAAACGCTCAACTACACCACTATGGATGTTGCGCGGGAAATTCGCGCTCGCACGGGCAAGCGTGGCGTCAACGTGGTCGTGGATAGCGTGGGAGCAGCCACCTGGTCGCAGTCCCTTGGCGCGCTCGGACGCTACGGGCGACTCGTGACCTGCGGAGCCAGCGCTGGCCCGATGGTCGAAACTGACGTACGTCGCCTCTTCTGGAACCAGTGGTCGATCCTGGGCTCGACCATGGGAAGCGACGGGGAGTACGACGCAATCATCGCCGAACTTCACGCGGGTCGCCTGCTGCCGCCGGTGGATTCTGTGATTCCACTCGCCGAGGGGCGCCGAGCCTTTGAGCGGCTCGCTGCAGGTGAGCAGTTCGGTAAGATCGTGTTGAGTGTCGCGTGACGGAACGCGCCCAGTTTGACGCTGACGAGCAGCGTGTGATGCGTGAAGCCTTTGCGAGCGGCGCCATACCGGCCTGCCCGCGTTGCGACGTGGCCATGACCAAACGGTCGATTGGTGGCGGTAGCTTTGGCCTCGGCTACGCGCGCCAGCGGGAATGGCTCATCTGTCCCAAGTGCCACCGCAGTGCGCTGTTTGACGTCAAGCGCGGGACGCGAAACTAGCGATAGCCGCGGCGGCGCTTCGTGGGGCCGAACGACGTGTGAACGCGTGCCATAGGACCACGGACTCATCCAATGACCGAACGTCCCGTTAACGATTGGCGCAGCGCCTACCGCCGAAGAAATGCAGCTCCGGCTCGCCAAGGTACGCGTCCCGTTCGCGGCCTCCGCTTCCCATCCGACGGTCACGGCGCGAACTTCGTGCCGATGCCCAATTTTGTCTTCACCGCAATCGACGCCTCTGGCGCCCGCCATCGTGGCGTGCGCGAGGCCGCGTCTGTTGGCGATCTCTCGGCGACGCTCGAGCGGGAGGGGCTGTTCGTCCTTTCGTTGAGCGATACGCCAACGGATCACGGCGCGAGGTGGGGCCGCTCTCCATTTGGCGACGCGGCACTCCTTGAGGGCACGCGTGCGCTCGCGGCGTTACTGAGCGCGGGGCTGCCACTCGCGCGCGCACTCACGGCAGTGGCACAACTCGGCAGCCCGCGGAGCGCCGTCGTGTGGCACGCGGTGCGCGCGGCGGTGGAGAGCGGATCCACACTCGCCGAAGCGCTCGGAGCGCACCCGCGATTCTTCCCACCGCACTATGTGGGGCTCGTCCGCGCCGGAGAACGGTCGGGTGCGTTGGCGCCAGCCTTTGCGCGGCTCGCCGATGAACTCGAACGCGATGCGCAGTTGCGGAGTCGCGTACTCTCGGCTGCGTTGTATCCTGTAATTTTGCTCGTTGCCGGTGGTGCGGCCGTGCTGGTGTTGTTGCTCGTGGTGATTCCGAATTTTGCGGCGTTATTGCCGCAGACGGGTGCGCCACTTCCAACGTCGACGGCGATGGTGCTGACCCTGGGACAGGGGCTGCGCCGATTCTGGTATCTGATTCCCGGTGGCCTCGTCGCGCTCGTGGCCATCATTGAGGTGGCGCGGAGCTCCGCTGAGGGGCGCCGGTGGTTGTCGCGCGCGTGGTATGCGTTGCCGCTTATCGGCGGCTGGCGTCGCGATCTCGCGGCCGCTCGGTTTGCCCGCCTCGCCGGCACGTTACTGGAGGGCGGTGCGCCGTTGCTTGTCGCGCTTGATGATACCGCGCGCTCCCTCGACGACCCGCTCGTGCGCGAGTGCGCCGAACGCGTTCACGCCGCCACGCGCGAAGGCCAAACGCTACAACAGGCGCTCGCCGCCGAAATACTTTTCCCGCCTATGCTCGCACAACTCGTGGGCGTCGGCGAAGCGGCCTCGAGCGTGCCCCTCTTTCTGATGAAGGCGGCACAGCTCTTTGAAGAACGGAACGAGCGCGCGGTTCGCCGACTCGTCACGCTGCTCGAACCGGCAATGATCATCGTATTCGGTGGCGTTGTTGGATTTATTGCCCTCGCACTGCTGCAGGCCATTTACAGTGTCAACGCAGGGTCGTTTCGATGAGGCGCGCGTCTGATGCCCCATCACCGCGCCACGGATTCACCGTGATGGAACTCGTGGTCGTGCTCGCTATTATCGCGATGGTGCTCGCGGTATCCGTTCCGGCCTTTGCCGGTCGGGCGGACGACGCACGCCCGGGAGACGCCGTGGGGCTCATGCGGACGCTGTTGCGCGCCAGACAAACGGCGGTCGAATCGGCGCGTCTCACAACCGTGATACTCGATCCCTCATCCCGACGCGTCTGGGTGCGCACCGACGGTCCCGCGCCCAGCGTGGACACGTCCTTCGTCGTCGCCCTCGCGGATGATGCGCGACTCTCGTCGGCGGGCGCGCGCGTTCGGTTCGCCTTCTATCCAGACGGCCACGCCGAAGGTGACGTGCTCACGATCTCCTCGCCTCGCGGAACGCAGCTACTCCGTGTGTCCGCCGACCACGGCGACCCCATCGTACGCGCCGCCACCGCCGACGGAACGACTCGTGCGCCGTAATCGCCGCGGCTTTACCGTGCTGGAGGCAGTGGTGGCACTCGCCATCATTGGTCTCACCTCCATGGCGGTCCTCGGCGCCTTTGCTGGCGATCTGCGCACAGCCAACGCAGCCCGCACGGCGCTCGAAGTCTCCACCCTCGCACAATCGCGCCTCGCCCGACTCGAACTGGCCACGCGGCGCGAACTCGCGGCGCTCCCCGACTCGCTCGCGCACGGCACCGTGCCCGAGTTTAGCGACCGCTACGCGTGGTCGGCGAGCGCGGTGCCGGTTGGAACGGAGCCGGATCTTTTTGAGTTGCACGTGATTATCACGTGGCCCGAGGGATCTACCGCGTTGACGACGCGCCGCTTTCGCCCCGCCACGCTGATGGCTCGCCCATGAGCAGACGGTCGCGCGTGGGATTCACCGTACTCGAACTCGTCGTCGCCCTCGCCATCACCAGCGTGGCGCTCACGGCAGGCTACGCCGCGCTCGGCTCGCTCGTGGATCGTCGCCAAACGCTGGACGCGGATGTGCGTGAGGTCGCGCGCATTGCGGAGCTGCGAACGCACGTGACCGAACTTCTTGCCGGAAGCAGTATAGATGATGCCGGCGCGCAGTCGCTGCGCGGCGTGGCCTCACTCCGTGACGGCGTCGAGGACGACGCGATCACCTTCCTCACGCGCGCGCGCACGCCGCTGGGAGACGGGCCAACGGTCGTGCGACTGTTCATCGCCCGCGATGCCGCGGGCCGACCGCTCGGGCTGGCCGCCGAGTATGCCGCCTGGCGCGGGTCCGCGCATGCGGCAACGGTACTGGATTCAACCGTACGCGGTCTGAGTGTCCAGTACCGCGCGAGTGTTGTAACAGACGGTGAATGGCAGCAGAACTGGCTACAGCCGGCACGGCTCCCCGCCGGGGTGCGGGTGCGCTTTGTTGCTGGCGCTGGCGACTCACTGCCGCCGCTCGCGCGCGCGCCAATGGTCATCGCCACCGAGGCCGCGCGATGAACCACAGGCGCCGTGGGTTCGCGCTCATCGCCGCCATCTGGCTTATGGTCGCGCTGGGCGCGCTCGGCATAGAGATCGCAACGCTCGCTCGCACGCGCCGGTTGAGCGCGGCGAACCGCGCAGAAGCAACGCAATCCAGCGCCGCCGCTGAGGCTGGCCTTGAGCACGCGAGAGCGCGACTCATTCGCCTCGTGAACGACGTGCCAACAACACCGTCCGGTGTGCCGCTCCGCGATCCGTGGATAGGCATCTCGTCGCTCATGCAGGATACCGTTTCGCTCGAACATGCGCGGTACCGCCTGCGCCTTGCCGACGCAAACGCCCGCGTCAACGTAAATCTCGCGGACGACGCCACCCTGCAACGCCTCGTGCGCGCGACTGGAGCAGAGCCAGAAACCGCCACAACGCTCACGCACGCCATCCTCGACTGGCGAGACGCCGACGATGTGTCGCGCTTCGGCGGCAGTGAACAGGCGTTGTACCAGCGCGCGGGATTGCCGGTACTTCCGCGCAATGCCCCTCTGGTGCGCATCGAGGAACTACGCGATCTCTATGGTATGACACCGGCGCTGTTTGAGCGGCTACGTCCATTCGTTTCGGTGGACGGCGATGGGCGAATCAACGTGAACACCGCCGAGTCGGTGGTGTTGCGCAGTTTGCCCGCCTTCACCGAGGACGTTGTCGGCGTGTTGCGGCAGCTGCGCACGCGCGGCGTGGTAATCACATCGTTCGAACAACTCATTGCGGCGCTCCCCGTGGGAAACCGCACGTCACTGCGCGATGCGTTTGCCGAACTCAACGTGCAGCTGACATTTGACACCCGTCTGGTGACGGTGGAAAGTGAGGGCTGGGTGGACGGGAGCCCGGTTCGGGTGACGCACCGCGTGGAGTTGTCGCGCGGCAACGGCGCCGTGTTCGTCTCTGCGGGACGGCTCCCATGATCGCGATCGGTGTGGCGATGACGCGTGACCAACTCACGGCTCGCGCGCTCGGAGGCACGGGGACCATGCATCGCTGGCCGCTCCCTGCAACCGGGGCCATCGACGGGTGGGCCGATGCGGTGCGTGGCGCGATGCGCGCGTTGCGCGTGGCCTTTCCCACCGCACGTACGATCCACGTGGCACTTCTGCCGCCCCTTGCCGACGTGCGCATCGTCAACTTGCCGGTGGCCGCGCCGGATCGTGTGTTGGCGGCCGTTGAACGAGATGCCGCCAAATATTTTCCCGTCGGTGACGAACCGCAGGTCGTCTCGGTAGAACGCGCGGCGGCCGCCGATGGCGGTGCCTTTGCGCCGCATCTTGTCGCCGCCGCGCCGTCGGCCAACATCGCCGCGATTCTTGCCGCGGCCGCAGCTGCGGCGTTCACCGTCGAATCACTCGCGCCCGCGCAGTTCGCGTGGGCGGCCTCGGATCGCACGCGCGCCAATGGCGCACGCCACGTGGTGCAGGCGCACACGGCGCATCGCGTCGATCTTCTCGACGTACAGCGCGGTGTCATTCTGGGTGTACGACGTCGTCGCGACGCGGAGCACGGCGACGCGACGCACCGCATTGCCCGCAACGCCGACGAATCCGCCGTCCTCGCCGCGCAGTACGCCGACGTCGGTCGCGCGCGCTCGCTCTGGCCGCCAACAGTCCGCGCCGAGCGCCTCCGCGCCACCCAGCGCGCGGCGCTCCGCTGGGCGGCATTCTCCGTCGGCCTCCTGCTGATGGCGGCTATCATCTCCGTAACCGGCGACACGCGTCGCCTCGCACGCGTACATGCCGATCGCGCGGCGCTGCGGCCACCACTCGAATCGGCGCTCATCCAGCGTGATTCGCTCACACGGATCACCACGCGTCTCACCGCCCTCCGCGCCTTTGGCGATACGCCCTCGTTGACAGCCGCGATTGTGGCCATCGGCGACGCCCTGCCGGCCGATGCCTCCGTCATTCAACTGCGCGCGAGCGGCGACACCATTTACCTAAATGGCGAGGCGGACCACGCGGCGGCGGCGCTCACCGCGCTGGCACAGTCCCCCGCCTTACGCGGCGTGCGGCTCGACGCGCCCATTCAACAAGCAATGGAGAACGGCGAGGTGGTGGGCGAACGGTTTTCCATCGTGGC
>CANIWQ010000079.1 GCA_947471365.1 Gemmatimonadota bacterium
CACCACGTCGGAACAGCACAAAGCCCCGCCGGCGTAATCGCTGACGGGGCTTGTACTTACGATCAGTGGGCCATCGAGGACTTGAACCTCGGACCTCACGCTTATCAGGCGTGCGCTCTAACCACCTGAGCTAATGGCCCAAACCTCACCAAATCACTACACCAGAACCACTAAATAAAACGGGCAGGTGCCCGTCCGTCAATGAGTTACGCGCTGTATCGCTCAGGCCAACCCACCGCCTCTGGCGCCCCTAGTCCTCGCCCTTGTTGTGCTCCGGATGCGGCCGACTGTCCTCGTCCGCGCCGTCGAACTCGTCGTCCAGCTCGATGAGTTCATCGTCGAGCTCGTCGTCGTCGGCCTCAGGGTCATCAAGCAGGCCGTCCTCATCGTCGCCGACCTCGTCATCTTCGTCGAGATCATCGTCATCGTAGTTGGGGTCGGGTTGCTCATCGTCCGGATTATCGTCGATGAGCGCCACCGCGCCCGCGTCGTACACCCCACCGGCCCGGCCGGTCCACCCACTCACTGCCCAAGGATCCACAGCCTCAAAGGCACGCACGCCCAGCTCCGCCAACGCTGGCGATACTACACTGCCCGACATGGTTCCGTTCTCCGTGAGATAGTGCTCTGATTATTGCTGCACGCGGCGCCCTGCAAATTCTGAACGCCCCGACCGCACGACGTACTACCCAGCGAAGTTAGACGCCTGTGCGGTCTTTCTTCAAGTCTCGCGTCGTACGCTTGCGATCGCTTTGCGCCAGCACGCGCTTCCGAATACGGATGGAGAGCGGTGTCACTTCAATCAGCTCGTCTTCTTCGATGTATTCCAACGCCCCTTCGAGCGTCAAAATGCGCGGCGGCTCGAGCATGATATGATCGTCGGCGCCCTTGGAGCGCATGTTGCTCAACTTCTTTTCGCGGCACGGATTCACGTCCATATCGCCCGGACGCGAATTCTCGCCGATGATCATCCCCTCGTACACGGCCTCGCCGGGCGCGCAGAAGAGTGTCGACCGGTCCTGCAGATTGTTCAGCGCAAAGCCGATGATCGTGCCGTTTTCCATCGACACGAGCACACCGCGCCCACGCCCTTCGAGCGCACCCGCCCACGGCCCGTATTCCAGGAACCGGTGGTGAATAATGCCGGTGCCGCGCGTGCTCGTCATGAACTCCGAGCGATATCCGAACAACCCACGGGCCGGAATCTTGTACAGAATGCGCACCATCCCCTGCCCGGGGTTCTTCATTTCAATCATCTGCGCCTTGCGGGGGCCGAGCGCCTCGATCACCACGCCCATGTACTCTTCGGGCACGTCGATCGCCAGCTCTTCATACGGCTCCATCCGCTCGCCCTTCGGCCCCACGTGCAGAATCACGCGCGGACGCGAGACCTGAAACTCAAAGCCCTCACGACGCATGGTCTCCATCAAAATCGTGAGATGGAGTTCGCCGCGCCCACTCACCGTCCACGAATCGGTGGCCTCGGTCTCTTCCACACGCAGCGCCACGTTGCGCTCGAGCTCCTTGTGCAGGCGCTCAATAATCTGGCGGCTCGTGACGAACTTGCCGTCCTTGCCCGCGAACGGTGAGTTGTTGACGAGGAAGTCCACCGAGATCGTGGGCTCTTCCACGGCAATGCCTTCGAGCCGTTCTGGGTTGTCGGGGTCGGTCAGCGTCAGGCCGATTTCCACACCTTCGAGTCCGGCCAGCGCCACGATCTCGCCGGCAACGGCCGTTTCCACCTCAATGCGTTCCAAGCCTTCAAAGCCATAGAGCTTGGTCACCTTCGACACGGTCGCCTTGGCGGTCTGGTCGAGCGGCAACAGCGCCACCTGAGCGCCCACGCGCGCGGTGCCACGCTCCACGCGCCCAATGGCGAGTCGGCCGAGGTACGGCGAGTAGTCGATGGTGGACACCAGCATCTGAAAGGTGCCTTCCGCATCACTCGGCGGCGGCGGCACAGTGTCGACGATGGTCTGAAAGAGCGGGACGAGATCCACGGCTTCGTCGTCCATCGACATGGTCGAGACGCCGGTACGGCCGCTGGCATACACAAAGGGCGCGTCGAGCTGCGCCTCGGTGGCTTCGAGTTCAATCAACAGGTCGAGCACTTCCTCATGCACGCGCATGGGGTCGGCGCCCTGACGGTCGATTTTATTGACGACAATGATCGGGGTGCGTCCGAGCGCGAGCGCCTTCCGCAACACGAAGCGCGTCTGCGGCATCGGACCGTCAAAGGCATCGACCACGAGCAACACGCCGTCGACCATGCGCAGAATGCGCTCCACTTCACCGCCGAAATCGGCGTGTCCTGGTGTGTCGACGATGTTGATCTTGGTGCCACGCCAGTGCACCGACGTGTTCTTGGCGAGAATCGTGATACCACGCTCGCGCTCGAGCGGGTTCGAGTCCATCACCCGTTCGGCGACGATCTGATTTTCACGGAATGCGCCGGCCTGGCGGAGCATCTTGTCGACGAGCGTGGTCTTGCCGTGGTCGACGTGGGCGATGATGGCGATGTTACGGATTTCCATAGCATCGAAAGATAACCTAGTTGGGGCCAAAAAAGCGGGGGCAGGGCATATCCGTGACGCTGGATGCCCCGCCCCCTCCCAAATGGCCCTCTGGAGGGCGTCCCGCCCCCACTCTGGCCGTGCGCTTCTGGGCCCCCGAGTCCTAGCTCCTGGGGCCCAGCGGGCGCTCGCGGCCCCCTATTTGCGAACCCGCTCAAAGACCGTGGGCGGCCCCCCAACATCGGAGCGCAACCGCACCACCTTCCCCGCCCCGTCACGCTCGGCGGTCACCGTGCCGTCCCAGGCGCGCGAGAACAAATGGTCTCGGTCGGCCGCGAGAAGCACCATGCTCACCTTCTTTCCGACCATCGACTGCTGCAACTCCATCCCCTTGCCCTTGGCGACCAAAGTCACCTGTTGCCCGTCCGCGGACTTCCATGCGCCCACATACCCCGCCGTTTCCTTGGGGCCAAGCAGAATGCTGGGGCGCCCGTAGTTGCCATACAGGAAGCGGAAGGCGCGGCTGATCGCGGCGCCAATCACGGAGACGTGCGTCTCCTCGGGGAACACCTGCGCGCCCACCGACAGATTCGAAAAGTTCGCGCGCAACGACACATCGAGCTTTTTCATGGGCACAACCATCACGTCGCTCTCTTCGGAGCCCACCGTGATGTAGGCGCGCCCGTGCGGTTTGACCGCGGCGGCCTTGGCTGGCGCGATCCACGAGAACGACACGCCGTTGTCCCACCAGAGCGAGGGCGACCCCACCCAATAGCGCGTGAAGAGTGCGGGTTCGTTGAGCAATGCGTAGGTGGTGAACAATCCACCGAGCGAGTGGCCGCCGAGTCCGCGGTCCGCCGGGTCGGTGCGATATTCGGCTTCGAGGAACGGAATGAGCTCGTCGCGAATGAAGGTGAGAAAGGCTCGCGCCTCGCCGCTCTTCGGCGCCAAGCCCACCACCCCGGTGGTTTTCTCTTGGGTGGGGGTATAGTCACGCGTGCGACTCGCGACGTAGTCCGGCGTGAACACGCGCGGATCGTTGCCGGGATATCCCACGCCAACGAGGATCATGGGCGGCACGCCGTTGCCCAGCCCTAGCCCCGTGTAGATGCCCAGCGTGGACGCGAAGGCGAGGTTGCCGTCGAGCATCAAGAATACAGGATACTTGCGCGTGGTAGTGTCAAAGCCAGCGGGCAGCGCAATATCGAGGCGGTACGTCACGTGCGTGACCTTCGAGACGAGCACGCGCTGTACCGTGTTCGGCAACGACACGGCAATGGGGGTGGCCGACGCTGGCGCCTGTTGCGCGACCACCGGCAGGGCAAAGAACAACACGGCGCACCAGACGCCGGCGAGGACCGCTGCGATTCGTCGCATGGGATTTCCTGAATGAGAAACGGTGTGGTGACCGAACGTCTGATTGGGGAACGCTAACATCGCGCGCACGGAGAACACCTCGTCGCTCCCTTCGCAGCGAAACGTGACCGGCGTTTGGGCTTCGACCGGCGCGACGGTGGCCTCGTCTTCGCGCAGGAGGAGTTGATCCGCGCGATGACTGATCATCACGCTCAGCAGGCGGTCGAGTGGTGCCATGAACGGAGAGGAGGACGCGAGACGTTAGACGGCGTGCACCGGCTGGCGCACACAATCCGCGAGCGCATGGCCTTCAATCTGAATGGTGACGTGATGAATCCCCTGCGCGGCGGCGGCGGCGTTCATGGACTCGAGCGCCGCCTGATGCTGCGCCGGATCGCGCACGAGCGCGTGTGCGCTCATGGCCACCACACCCGAGGTGAGGGTCCACACGTGCAGGTCGTGGATGGACTCGACGTGCGGTACGCTCTCGAGGGCGGTCCGCACGGCCGCAAGCTCGATATGCGCGGGCACCGCTTCGAGCAGCACATCCACGCTCTCGCGCACCAACGACCAACTGCCGCGTACAATAAGCACCGTCATCACCACCGAGGCGATCGGATCGGCAATGGTCCATCCCTTGAGCCGTACGCAGAGCGCGGCCACCACAGCGGCCACCGACCCTAAGAGATCGCCCAGGACATGCAGATACGCGCCGCGCACGTTGAGCGAGTGCTCGGCGCCCGCATGGAGCATGCGGGCGGCCACGGCATTGACCACGAGACCCGCGACCGCCACGACCAGCATCACCCCGGTTTCCACCGGTTCCGGATGCTGAAAGCGGAGAACGGCTTCCCAAATAATGGCGACAGAAATCAGTAGCAGCGTCGCGCCGTTGAACAACGCGGCGAGAATTTCCCAGCGAAGGTAGCCGTATGTTTTTTGCGGCGTGCTGGGCTGGCGCGAAAGCCAAGCCACAAAGAGCGAAAACGCCAGGGCGCCCACGTCAGTGAGCATGTGCCCCGCGTCCGCGAGCAGCGTAAGCGAGTTCGACATAATCCCGCCCACCACCTCCGCGACGAGAAAAATCGCGGTAATAATCAGCGCGCCCTTGAGTCCCTTGGACGCGTGGTGGTGATGGTGCCCGTGATCGTGCCCACGATGCGAATGCCCGTCGTGCGAATGCCCGTCGTGCGAATGCCCGTCGTGAAGATGCCCGTCGTGAAGATGCCCGTCGTGGGAGTGCTCTGCCTGCGCATGCGCGGCCGCTCCACGCTGGCGTGGAGCCGGGCAGTCAGCATAAGTTGCATCCGTGCTTGCCCGCTTCGCGCTCATAGTTGTTCTGCTCATCCTCAACGGTTACTTCGTGGCGGTGGAGTTCGCGCTTGTGCGCTCCCGTCGCACCCGTTTGCAGGCGATGATCCGCGCGGGCGACCCTCTCGCCCATCTCGCGCTCAGCGCTACAGGTAATCTCGCCCGAGTACTCTCCGCGAGCCAGTTGGGGATCACCCTGGCCTCACTGGGGCTGGGCTGGACCGCCGAATCGGCCCTTGGGGACGCCTTTCAAGGGGTGGTGGCCAAGCTACCCTTTCTGATGGAGCCAGCCGTCCGGGTGAGCGTGGCGACTGGGATCGCCCTGCTCTGCGTGACCTACCTGCACGTGGTGTTCGGCGAGTTGGCGCCACGCGCCGTCGCGCTGAGCCAGCCCGAAGTGGCCGCCAAGTGGCTCGCGCCACCGCTGCTTGGCTTTGCCTGGCTCGCGGCCCCTTTTATTGGTGTGTTACACGCCTCCGCCACGCTGGTGCTTCGTCTGCTGGGACAAAGAACTGAGATTGGACACGAAACCGTGCATTCGCCCGACGAACTGCGGATTCTGGTGGAGCAAAGCGAGGAACAGGGCGCACTCGAGAGCGCCGACGCCGAAATGCTCGATGCCGTTTTTGAATTTTCCGAAAAGAACGCACGCGAAGTCATGACACCGCGCACCGCGATGGTCGCGATTCCGGTAGAAGCCACGCTCGACGAAGCCGTTGCGATTGTGGATGAAGCGGGGTTCTCGCGCTATCCGGTCTTTGAAGAATCGATTGACCAGATCGTCGGCATGGTGCACGCCAAAGATCTCTTGCGGGCCCTTCGGGCCTTGCGCGCGACGGGCGGCGGCGGCGCTGCCCCGCCCTTTGACCTGCGCGCGAGTTGCCGCCACATCCACTTTGTGCCGGGCTCCCGCGAGGTGGAAGAAGTGCTCGCCGACTTCAAGCGCCTCAAAGAGCACATGGCGATCGTGCTCGATGAGTATGGCGGCACCGCGGGCTTGGTGACCATGGAAGACCTTCTCGAGGAACTCGTGGGCGAGATTCTCGACGAGTACGATGAGTCCATCACGCCGCGTGAGGCGGGCTCAGCCCCCGGCGAAGCGATCGTGGCCGGCGCGACCCCCATCAGCGATGTGAACGACAGCTACGGACTCACCGTGCCCGATGATCAGTACACAACCATCGGCGGCTACGTCTTCGGCCTGCTCGGCAGACTCCCGGTGCAGGGCGACCGCGTGTCGGGGGGCGGGGCGACATACACGGTGCGGCAGATGGAAGGGCGGCGGATTGAGTCGGTGGCGCTGGAGAAAGACAAGGGCGAGTAGACCGTTGTTCGTTTTCGGTTAACTGTTTCACACCTAACCGAAAACCGATAACGGCCTACGTTCTACTCGCTGTTGCTGTTACCATCCGCGCACACGCCAGTATCGCCGCAATCATCGACCCTTCGTTCGCCACGCCCTTCCCCGCAATATCCAGCGCCGTCCCATGGTCCGGACTCGTGCGCGGAAACGGAAGTCCGAGCGTGATGTTCACCGCCGAGCCAAAGCTCGCCACCTTGATGGCCGTCATCCCTACGTCGTGATACGGCGCGATGACCGCGTCGAACTCGCCGCGAAGGGCGCGCACAAAGACGGTGTCGGCGGGGAGCGGGCCCACGAGGCCGAACGCGCGCGCGGCCGGGGCGAGAATCTGTTCATCCTCACGGCCAAAGCGGCCACCGTCGCCCGCGTGCGGATTGAGCGCGCAGAGGGCGATGCGCGGGTTGGCAATGCCGAGCTGCTCACGCAGCCCCGCGCGCGTGATCGCCGTCACGCGACCAATCACCTCGGCGGTCACCGCGTCGGGCACATCACGCAGTGCAATGTGCGTGGTGGCGAGCACCACGCGGAGCGCGTCGGAGGCGAGCATCATCGCCGTCTCCGAGCCGGTGAGCACGGCGAGCAGTTCCGTGTGGCCCGGATAGTCGTATCCGCCGGCGAGTAACGCGTGTTTGTCGATCGGCGCGGTCACAATCCCCTGCACCGTGCCGGCTTGCGCGAGCTCCACGGCACGCACAATGGCGAGCCCTGAGAGTTTGCCCGCGTCGGCTTCGGAGTCGCCGGCGTGCCACGCACCAATAGCGACATCGGGAGGCACGGCGAGCCCCGTGGGTCCCACCACCACGGGCTCGCACACGGCGCGCACCTCCGCACTGGCGAGCGCCTTGGCCGTGACCTCGGCGCCAATGCCGCGAGGATCGCCAAGCGTGATGGCGAGCCGTGCGCGCGTCATGCTACAACTTGATGACGACGAACTGTTCGCGACGCAGCTGGTCAATCAACCGACGATACTGCTTTTCCTGCTGCAGGCCGGTGCGAATACGCTCGCGGTAATCCGCGACGGTGTACTCCCCGCCTTCCTGGCGGTCGAGGACCTGCACCACGAAATACTTGGGCTTTCCACCGCGCGGATCGACAATCGCGAACGGCTTGGCAAAACCACCCTTCGTCACGCCCTCGAGCGCGGTCTTGTATTCGGGCGGCAGATCGTCAATCGGCATGCCGTCCGTGGCGCCTTTGACTTCGGCGTTGTCGTGGTAGCGCACCACGAGCGTGTCGAACGAGGTGCCCGTCTTCCAGAAGGCCAACGCCGAGTCCGCGCGCATCCCCGCGTACGCCACATCGGCGCTGTCGACCACCGGCACAATGAGAATGTGCCGCGCTTTCACTTCGGCCGGCTGTACACGATCCACGCGAATGATGTGAAAACCAAACGACGTCTCGACGGGGAACGGGCTGACCACGCCGGGCACGAGCGCAAACATCATGCGGTCGAACTCGGGTACCATGGTTCCGCGTCGGTTCCAGCCGAGATCACCACCCGTTTCCTTCGTCGTGGGATCCATCGTTTCGCGCTTGGCAATCTGCTCAAAGTCGGCGCCCTTTTTATTGAGCTCCACGATGAGCGCTTCGGCCTTCTCGCGCGCCGCCTTGATGGCGGCAGGACTGCCCTTGGGACGAACCACGAGCTGACGGAACGCCACCGTGGCCGGACGCTTGGGGAAGTTGCCCTTGGCTTTTTCGAAGGCCTCGGTCACTTCCTGTTCTGTGACGCTCACCGGTGCGGCCAGCCGCCCACGAGCGCGGAGCGAATCCACGGCCTTGGTCTGCAGTCCGTCGCGGCGCGACTGATCGAGCAGAAACTTGCGATACTCGGTTTCGGTGCCAAAGCCGCCGCCGCGCAGCGCCTCGCGGAATTCCCCGTCTGTCTTGTACCGGGCTCGCAGTTCCTTGTATTTCTTTTCGACCGTTTCCTGCAGGTCGGTGTCGGGAATGTCGATCTTGAACTGCTTCGCCGCGGCAATCAGCACTTCTTGATCGATCATGTTGCTGATAATGTCGCGCGCCATTCCCATGGCCACCGACGAATCGGACGGCAGGGGTTTGCCCTGCGCGGCGAGATAGATCTGCTCGAGCACCTCGCTCCACAGGATGGGCTTGGTCCCCACCACTGCGACGATCCGGTCGATGTTATTGATGACCGGAGCAGCACCGGGGAGCGCCGGCACGACCGATACCGGAACCTTCGGCGGCGTCACCTGAGCCGCGGCGGGTGCCGCGGCTCCGGTGAGCACGAGTAGCGAAGCAACGAGTCGACGCATGCGGTTACGGCTTCTTGGGAGCGGGCTTCGCCGGATCGACTTTCGCCGGCTCGGCAACAGGAGCCGGAGCAGCCTGCCCCGGCATCGGAACCACGGACTGCGGCAACGTCGCGGCCTTGGTGGAATCGGCCTTGGCCTTGAGCTTGGCGCTCTCGGCGACGGCGCGTTCAATGCCCGCCTGCACGACGCGCGCGTCGTACTTCTTGCGGAGCGCAATGGAGACCGGCTCCGACACGTCCACGAACTGTGCCTGATTCTTGAGCAGCTTGTCGAGATACGCTTCAATACGGCTGGCGGCGAGACGCGCGCGTTCGGCGGGCGTCTTGGCGCTGTCGGCGAGTTCCTTGGCCGTGATGTGCAGCGCGGCGATCGTATTGTCGAACGAGCCACGGAACGCCGTGCGAATACCGCCAAGCTCCGCCGTGTCGAGCGTGAGCTTCATGGAATCGGCCGCATGCAGAATGAGCTCGTTGCGCATCACATTGCGTACGAAGTACGGGAGCGCCGAGTCCGGCGCTTGCCCAATCTGCTGACGAATGTTCGACTGCGCCGGGAACGCGGCAATCCACTTGGCCATGCGCGACGCGGTCATGTTGCCGCCGCGCGACGAGGCGACCACCGCATTGTCATCGCGGTACGCATCCGGGTTCTCGGCAATCAACTTCACCAGCTTGGCGGCCGTCGGCTTGACGTCGACGTTGGCGCCCTTTTCCATGTTGGCAATGAAGGTGCTCTCGGCGCCCTGCGACGCCGTGCGTCCGTACGCCGCGGAGAACTTCTCCTTGGCGTCGGCCCACGTTTCACGCTTGATGATGTGGAAGCCGAACTGCGACTGCACCAGGCCACTCACCTCACCCGGCTTGAGCGCGGCGACACCCTTTTCGAACTCTGGGACCATCGCGCCCTTGGGGAACACGCCCAAGTCGCCGCCCTGCGCGGCCGAGCCGTCCTTGCTCCACTTCTTGGCCATGTCGGCGAAGTTCGCCGCGTTGACCATCTTGAGCACCCGCTCGGCGTCTTTGCGCACGGAGTCGAGCTGGGCCGGCTTCATGGTCTGCGGATTGACCATGAACAGGATGTGCCGCGCGGCGTACATCTCGCCGGCGTTGTACTTGGCCTCAAACTGCGCCGGATCGGCAGCCGGGAAGGTCTTGGCCACCGTCTCGTAGTATTTCTTGGACTTGAGCTGCGCGATCTGCGCCCACATCGCTTCGTCAACGGCGGCCGGTTCGCCGAAGGTGTCACCCTTGGCCACGGACTGCGCCAGCAACTGGTAGTTCACCCAGAGGTTGCTGATGGCGACAGCGATTTCCTTTTTGGCCGGTACCTGCGCGGCGGCGAGCATCTCCGCCAAGCGCTGCACGGACAGTTCCTGCGAGCCGGCCTTGGCGACCAGATCCACGTGAGCGGTCAGCGCATCACGGAGACCGGCACAGGCAGACAAAACCAAGGTGGCCGCGACGGCGGCGGCGCGAAGACGATGACGTGACATGGAGGAGTGGGTGGAGGCGGAATGTGGAGGTGGAACGCGCTGCCCGAGGGCCGCTCCGCCGATCCGAGAGTGTGCTACCCGCGGGTCGGTACAATGGTTCGGAGCGCCCGAGCGAGTCCCTCGAGCATCGGGGATCCACCCAGCCGCGTCAGCTTCAACGACAATGGCTGGACACGCCTGACATCCACCTGAAACTGCACGTCGCGAAATGCGGCGGACAGAGGCTTCATGCGGGGTATCGCGTCCGCTCTAAAGGTAACACGGGCTTCCTCCCCGCGCACCAGGATTCCCTCCACCCCCAGTTGGGCCCCAGTCATCCGCAGTTGGGCCACGAGGAAATAGGCCTCCGCGGCCGGCGGGAGGGCGCCAAACCGGTCGCGCACCTCGTCGCGGACCGCGATGATCGCCGCAGGGTCGTCGAGCGCGGTCAGACGGCGGTACAGGTCAAGTTTGGCGTCCTGACTCGGGATGTAATCGTCGGGGAGGAACGCCGGGGTGTCGAGCGCGACATCGGCGGGCGGCGGGGGCGGCGGATTGTCGCCGCGCATCACCCGCTTCACCGTCTCCTCGAGCATGCGCAGGTAGAGGTCGAACCCCACGGCATGCACAAAGCCCGACTGCTCGGGGCCAAGCAAGTTGCCGGCGCCGCGCAGTTCCATGTCCTTGAGTGCCACGCGATAACCGGCGCCGAGTTCCGTGTGGTGCTCGAGCACCTTCAAGCGGCGTTCGGCATCTTCGTCCACTTGGTCGGGCACCATCAAGAAGCAATACGCGCGACGGTGCGAACGCCCCACGCGGCCGCGCAGCTGATACAGCTGCGCCAACCCAAGGTGATCGGCACGCGACACAAACATGGTGTTCGCGTTGGGCACGTCGAGACCGCTCTCCACAATGAGCGTGGAAACCAATACGTCGATTTCGCCGCCCACAAACTGCGCCATCACTTGCTCGAGCTGATGATCACGCATCTGTCCGTGCCCCACCGCCACGCGCGCACGCGGTGCAATGCGCCGAATGTGATCGGCCACGGCCTCAATAGTCTCAACGCGATTGTGGACAAAAAACACCTGTCCGCCGCGATCCAGCTCGCGACTGATGCCTTCCTCAATGAGTCCGTCGTCCCACGGCTCCACAAAGGTGAGCACCGGCGACCGGTCGCGCGGCGGCGTCTGCATGAGCGTCATGTCGCGCAGACCGGCGAGCGACAAGTGCAGCGTGCGCGGAATCGGTGTGGCGGTGAGCGTCAGCACGTCGGTCTCGAGCTTGAGCTGCTTGAGCCGCTCTTTGTGCTTCACGCCAAAGCGGTGCTCTTCGTCAACAATAATCAGCCCGAGGTTCGCGAACGACACGTCCTTCGAGAGCAACCGATGCGTGCCGATGACGATGTCCACCTTCCCGGCCTTGAGCGCGTCGAGCACTTCTTTCTGCGCCTTGGGGCCCTGAAAGCGACTCATCACTTCCACGCGCACGGGGAAATCCGCAAAGCGATCGCCAAAGGTGCGCGCATGTTGCTCGGCGAGCACCGTCGTCGGCACGAGCACCGCCACCTGACGACCCGTCTGCACCGCTTTGAATGCGGCGCGCACGGCGATTTCTGTTTTTCCGTAGCCCACGTCGCCCACGAGCAGGCGGTCCATGGGCTTACTCCCTTCCATGTCGCGCTTTACATCTTCGGTGGCGGTACGCTGGTCGGGCGTGTCCTCAAAGAGAAAACTCGATTCAAGTTGGCGCTGCCACGCGGAGTCAGGATTGTGCGGCGGCCGGCTCGCCACTTTGCGACGGGCGTACAAATCGAGCAGCTCAACCGTCATTTCCTGAATGGCGGCGCGCGTTTTGTCGCGCTGTGCCTGCCAACGACCGCCGCCGAGTTTGTGTAGCCGCGGCGGCGGCGCATCTTCGCTGACATCGCCCACCGAGCGAAACCGCTCGACTTGATCAATGCGATACAGCGGCACGTTCAGGCGATCACCGCCCTCGTACTCAATGACCGCCACTTCCACCGACGTTTCGCCGGCGAAGATCGTGCTCAATCCGCGATAGATCCCGACGCCGTGCTCGAGATGCACCACATAGTCGCCCACCTTGAGCGCGGTGACCGCCTCGAGTGCGGTGCCTGCCGCATACCGGCGCACGCGACGAATGCGACGCTCGCGCCGGAAGATCTCGTGGTCGGTGAGAACGCGGAGTCCGTCGGCCGCCATGCCGCCGCTCGCCGGGATCACGAATCCGCCGCCGAGCACGCCAATCACCAGCCCCGCCGGCGAGGGCGCGCCGGGGCGATCGGCCAACAATTCGTCGAGCCGTTCGGATTGCCCCGCGTTGTCGCACAGGATGATCGTCGGCATGCCGTCGCGCACGAGCGCCGAGAGGCGCTTCATGTCGCGGTCAATCGGCTCCGGGCGTCGCAGCGGAAAGACGACCGTCTCTGGCTCTTGGTCGGTCTCATTGAGCTGGAGCGTCGCCACGCGAGCGAGCGCACGCAGGGCGTCGTCCGGCGCCGCAAACAGTTCGTTGCGGCGCGCCACGTCTTCACCGCGACGGCGCGCCACGTCAATGTGATGCGCGGCTTCGTCCCACGTGCGCTGCATCTCGGGGGCGAGATGCACCCCGCGCGGCACAATCAGCAACGTGCCCGGCGGCCAGAGTGCGCCGATCTGCGTGCGTTCGTCGGGCGCGTCATCGGCCTCGGCGCCGCCAATGGCGTCCACCGGAAGAATGAGCGCGACCTCCGCTGGGCGCGTGGTGCGCTGGGTGAGCAGATCGAAGTGTCGCAGCTCGGCGATTTCGTCGCCCCAGAATTCGAGGCGCACGGGCTCGCTCATACCGAACCCGTAAATGTCGACGATGCCGCCGCGCACGGAGAACTGTGCAACGTCCTCGACCATCTGCACGCGCTCAAAGCCCACGCTCGTGAGGTGTTCGCCCAGCGCCTCGAGGCGCCACACGTTCCCGCGGCGCAATTCCAACCGTGACGCGGCAAGCGCGTGTGGGAGCCGCGTGCGCTCCAGCAGAGCGCGCGCGGTGGTCACGAGAATGCGCACCGCACCGCGACTCAACCGTTCGAGCGTCTCGACACGCTCACCCGCGACTTCGGCGTGCGGCTCTACTTCACCGAACCCTTCGCGCGGCGGATACAACGACGCCGCGCCCTCGCCGAGCACCGATTGGAGGTCGGCGAGCAGACGCTCGGCTTCGGGAAGTTGATCAGCCGCCACCACAAACATCCGGTTCGGCTCGCGCTCGGCGAGCGCGCCAATGAGCACCGCGTCGCTGGAGCCAACGAGCCCCGACACATGCTGTGTGCCATGATCGCGCGGCAGGGTCGCAACGAGCCGCGTAAATGCCGGGAGCGCCGCGAGGCGCTCAACGAGTGACGGCAGTGCCATCGCTACTCGGCGCGACGCGCAGCCGGCGCGCGCGCCACCCACGCCTCGAGGGCGAGGAGGGCGAGCGCCAGCCAGAGGAACGCGCCCTCGAGGGTGCGACGTCCCGACACCGTGAATGCCTCTGCGGTCCAGCGCGCGACGTCCGCGCTCACGGTGGCATCGCCGCCGGTGAAGCGCGAGCGCAGCACCGCCGGCGTCAGTCTCGCGAGATCGCTTTCGGCGGCCTCCACGTTGACCACCAGTGCGCCCGCACGCGCCGAACCGCGACGCCAGAAGTACACACCAACTCGGTCTGGCGCTGCCATGCGGGCATCGCGCACCGGGCGCACGGAACCGTCGGGCAATTCCAGCTCGCGCGCCCACGGCGGACGCGACACCATCGCACCCGGCGCAACATCGGTGACCGCCCCCGCTTCCCCCGCGAGTCGTTCGGCCACGGCCGCGCCGAGCCAGGGCACCCAGCTCGCACGGAGCGGCAAGTCGGTGGCGTCCGCCGAGAGTGGCGAGGCGACGAGGACGTAGCCGTCACCCGCAACGGCCCACGGATCGCCGCCGACGCGCGCGAGCGTGTCGGTAGCGCCAGCTTCGAGCACACCGCGCGGCTCGAGTGCGTACCACTTGGTGGCGGTGACGTTGGCGAGCCCCGCGCCGCGCACCGGCGCGGGTCCGCTGTGGGCCGCGCCGTACCGCCACGGTATGTTCGCACGTTCGAGGGCGCGATTGGCGGCTGAAATCTGCACGGGGTCTGTGGGCGCAAAGATCACGCCCGGCCGCCGCGCAACATCCGCGCTCGTGAGCGCAACATCAGCGCCGCGTGTGACGCGCCCTTCTTGCACGAGCGCATCCACGGCGGTGCGACCAAAGGCACCCGCGCCGGCCTCAGCCACGACGCTCGGAGCCGCACCCACATGCACGGCAAAGAAGCGCTGATCGTCGCCGCGCAGTTCGTCTGGCTCGAGCTCCACGCTCCCCGCAAGCCATCCGCGCTCGGAGGGATCGAGTCGCACGACGAGATCCGCCCCCGGCGCCGCGCTTCCGCGTGCGGTGGAGCGCGTACCGACGGCCACGCGATAGGTGACGCTGTCACTTGAGGATGTGGCCGCGCGCACCGCGCCGCGCGGCGTCCAGTGCGCCGGCTCCGCGGCCGCGCGGAGCACGGCGCGATTGCGTGG
>CANIWQ010000080.1 GCA_947471365.1 Gemmatimonadota bacterium
GTCACGAACTATTTGGGCGTGAAGCCTGGCACGGTCACGGCAAATGTGTTTACGATTGCAAAGATCTTCGCGCTCGCCGCACTGATTCTGGTGGGTGCGTTTGTGGTGACCGGTGCGCCGGCACCCGTCGCCGTGCCGCCAGTAGCGCCACCGCTCGCGAGCGGGCTTGCCGCCGCATTCGTGGCGGTGCTGTTCACCATTGGCGGCTGGCAACAAACGAACATGGTGGCCGGTGAGATCCGCGATCCTGCGCGCACGCTGCCGCGCGCGCTCACCATTGGCATTCTGCTCGTCATTGCGATCTACCTCGGCGCGAATCTCGTGTATCTCAAGGCACTCGGGCGCGACGGCGTGGCGGCGAGCCACGCGGTGGCTGCCGATGCGGCGCAGCGATTTGTGGGCGCGCGCGGGGCCACGGCCATCACGATCGCCGCCATGCTCTCGATTTTCGGCTTCGTGAATGTGGCGTTGCTCACCAACGCGCGCGTGCTCTATGCGTTGGGCCGAGATGGCGCGTTCCTCGCGTCGGCCGCGAAGGTGCATCCGCGCTTCGGATCGCCACACGTGGCGCTGATGTTGCTTGGCGGTTGGAGTCTGGTGCTGCTGTTTGCGACGCGCGGTCAGATTGGCACGCTGCTCTCAGGCGTCGTCTTTGCCGACTGGATTTTCTTTGGCCTCGGCGCGGCGAGCGTGTTCGTGTTGCGTCGCACCCACCCCGAGCTGGCGCGGCCGTACCGCGTGCTCGGCTATCCGTGGATGCCCGCGTTTTTTGTGGCGTGCGCCGTGGTGGGTATTGTGAGCGCGTACGTGTCGGCGCTCGCGATGTCGCTCGTGGGTACGGCAATGCTCGGTGCGGGCGTGCTCGTTTACAGGTGGCGATCCACGGCCATCGCGAGGAACAGCAACGCCAGGTAGAGCAGCGAGTATTTGTAGAGCCACCAACTCGCGCGTACCCAGTTCCCCGTGACCCGCTCGGCGTATACTTGGAGCGCGCCCTTCAGGAAGAGTGCGCCCAAGATGAGGGCGCTCCCGAGGTAGACCATGCCGAACGCGCCGAAGCACACCGGGAGCACCGTGAGCGCCACCAGGAGCACGGAGTACCAGAGCATCTGCACGATGGTCTGTTGCTCGCCCCATACGAGCGGCGCCATCGGCACGCCGGCATTGCCGTAATCGCGCTGTTTATTGAGCGCGAGCGCCCAGAAGTGCGGCGGCGTCCAATAGAACACAATCAAAAAGAGATACGCGGCGGTGAGATCGAGGTGTCCGGTGACGGCGGCCCAGCCGACGAGGGGCGGGAAGGCCCCGGCCGCACCGCCAATGACGATGTTCTGAGGCGAACTGCGTTTGAGCCAGCGCGTGTAAATAAAGACGTAGAAATAGAAGCCGGCCAGCGCGAGTGCCGCAGTGAGCACGTTCACAAAGTGCGCGAGCAACCAGGTGGCGCCCGTGGCAATGGCCACACCGAATGCCATCACGGCACGCGGCGACATGCGACCGCTGGGAATCGGGCGGAGACGGGTGCGCACCATCACGTCGTCAATGTCACTATCGAAATACATGTTCACGGCGTTCGCCCCGCCGGCCATCAAGTAACCACCCACGGTCACGATGAGCACGGTCAGCCAACTCGGAGAGCCCGCGACGTACATCGGCGCAACGGTGGTCACCAGCAACAGCGAGATGATGCGCGGCTTGGTGAGCGACAGGAGGTCGGCGCTAAAGGAGCGGTCAGCCGGCGCTGGCGGGAGCGGAGGGAGCGGTTCGCCGGTCATGCGCGCGGTCCCGCTGGCGTGACGGCCTTCAAGTGCAGCACCTCAGGGTGTATTTGCTGATAGGTGGCCGCGAGTAGCAGCAAAAGGACAAATGCGGGCCCCACGGCAAAGGACCATTCGCGCACCGGGTGCGTGCTGCCCACGCCCTGCCGCATGCCGCGCCAGGTGGAGCGCAGAATGAGGAGTTGGGAAAGTCCAATCGCGACGGTCGCGATCCAGAAGATGGCGTCAGCCATTGTGGTGGCCCGTTTAGTGTCGTGTCATCGTGCTGGAAAGGTCGCCTTACGTCGGGTGTAACTCAACGGTGGAGGTCGTCCATCTGCCATTTGGGGGTGGGCTGAATGGCGGCCGCCCCTCTCGCGTCGGCGCGTTCGGTGGCGTACGATTCCCCAATGCCCACGTCCCACTCGGAAACCGCCCCCCGCGCGCAGCTGCAGCGCCGGCTGGGCATCTGGAGCGCGCTCGCCGTCGTCATTGGCTCGACCATCGGCTCGGGCATCTTTCGCTCGCCCGCCGGTATTGCCGACAAGCTTCCTGGTCCGCTCCCGCTGATCGCTGTTTGGGTGGCGGGCGGCATTTTCGCCATCTGCGGCGCGCTGACGCTCGCCGAAGTGGCGAGTGCCTTGCCGTACACCGGCGGGGTGTACGTGTTTTGCCGCGATGGGTGGGGGCGGCTCGCGGGCTTTCTGTTTGGTTGGGGGCAGGTCGTGATGATCCGCGCGGCGTCCTTGGGCGCCATTGCCATCACCTTCTCCGAGTATCTCTTTCGCGTGCTCGGCTACAACCCCAGCGCCGACGAGCATATGTGGCACGTGCGGTGGGTGGCCGCGGTGGCCATTGGGCTCACCGGGGCATTCAACTATGTCGGGGTGCGATTCGCCTCGACGGTGAGCAACGTGACGGTGGCGGCCAAGTATGGCGGGTTGCTGTTCATCATCATTGCCGCGTTTGCGATTGGGCTGCCAATGAATGGCGTGTCCAACTTCACCCCCGCCGTGCCGAGCGGGAGTTTTACGCTCCCGATGTTTGGACTGGCGTTGGTGTCGACCCTGTGGGCGTTCGACGGTTGGGCCGACTTGAGCTACAACGCCGGCGAAGTGATGAATCCGGGGCGCAATCTGCCCCGCGCGCTGATTGGTGGAACGCTGGCTGTCATTGCAATTTATCTGGCAGCGAACCTCGCCTATTTGGCGGTGCTTCCCATTGAAACGATGCGGCACTCTAGGCTCGTCGCCGCCGACGTCGCCCAGGTGGTCATCGGCCCGGCCGGCGTGGCGTTCGTGTCGATTACGGTGATGCTCTCGACCTTCGGGACGCTCAATACGGTGCTCTTTACGAGTCCGCGGGTCTTTTTTGCGATGGCCGAGGACGGATTGTTTTTCAAGCAAGTGGCCAAGGTGCACCCCAAGTTCGAAACGCCGTACGTCGCGATCACGCTCACGGCGGGGCTCGGCATGGCCTTCGTGCTGCTGCGGACCTTTGAGCAGCTGGCGGACGCGTTTGTGACGGCTTTTCTGCCGTTTTACCTCTTGGCGGTGGCGTCGATTTTCCGTCTCAGGCGGAAGCCCGGTTACTCCCCGACTTTCCGGGTGCCGCTCTACCCGTTTGTTCCGCTGCTGTTCATTGCCTCCGTGCTCTATTTGCTGGGGAATGCCGTGGTCCAGCCCGATAGCCGGTGGAGCACGCTCGGGGTGCTTGGCGTGGTCGCTTTGGGAGTGCCCGTCTACTACCTGACGGTCGGGAAAAAGCCATTGTGACGCATTTGGGTTCCGAGAGGTAAAGCTAAAGGTGCCTGTACCGCGGGCATAACCGACGTGACAGGATCTATACGAAAAGTTCTATTTGACCGCGTTGCCCAAAGGGGTAGATTGTAACGACGGAAAGCCACCCCTTTCGGCAGGTATCTCAATCATGATCAAGTTCCGTTGGAACGCGCTGCTCGTTGCGCTCGTCGCTGTGGCGACGTTCGCGACTGGTGTGAGCGCACAGGTCACTACCGGCACGATCGCCGGTCGCGTGACTGATGCTACCGGGAATCCCGTTGATGCCGCACAGGTTCAGGTCACCAACAAGGAGACCGGACTCGTGCGCGGCTCGTCGACGAATCCCGACGGTCGCTATGTCGTCCTCGGCCTCGAAGTCGGCGCCGGCTACGCGGTGACGGTGCGTCGCATCGGCTTTGCGCCGGTGACGCGCGGCGATCAGACGGTGACGGTTGGTCAGACGACACGCGTCGACATTTCGCTCAAGGCGCAGGCGGCGCTCCTGACCGAAGTCAACGTGGTGGTGACGGCGGACGCCGTGATCACGCAGTCGAAGACCGGTATCGGTACGACGATCACGGATTCGGCGATGCGCCGCCTCCCGACGTTGAACCGCAACTTCACGGACTTCGTGACGTTGACGCCGCAGGTGTCGAGCTCCGGCCCGGGTCTCTCGGGCGCCGGCGCCAACAACCGCTACAACAACATTCAGATCGACGGCTCGACCGAAAAGGACATGTTCGGTCTTGGGTCCACGGGTCAGCCCGGTGGTCAGGCTGGCGGTAAGTCGATCGGCATTGAGTCGGTCAAGCAGTATCAGGTGTTGCTCTCGCCGTATGATGTGCGCTACGGCAACTTCTCCGGCCTGCTCGTGAACGCCGTGACGAAGAGCGGTGGCAACCAGTTCACCGGCAGCATGTACGGCTACTATCGCGACTCGTCGTGGACGCGCAAGCAGACGTATCTCGGCTGGTATCGTCAGTCGCAGTATGGCGTGACGCTCGGCGGTCCGATCATCAAGAACAAGGTGTTCTTCTTTATCAACCCCGAGTTCCAGGAACAGGGCAACCCGGCAACGGGCCCGTTCATGGGCGGACCCTTCACGGTGTCGCAGATCCCGTCGGGCACCGACCTCTCGCGCTTCCAGGGGCTGCTCTCTCCGCTCGGCGTCAAGGCTGGTAATGGTGACGCCCGCGGGAACATCAACCCGCTCAAGAATCTCTTCGCTCGTATCGACATCCATGGCCTGCCGTTCAACTCCACGCTCACGTTGCGTGAGAACTACGGCCATGCCGAACAGGACGTGTTCAGCCGCGGCTCGACAGGTCTTTTTGCCCTGAGCGACAACGGCTACACGTTCAAGTCCGACAAGAGCGCGTGGGTGGCTCAGCTCAAGAGCGCGTTCAATAACGGCGCGTACAACGAACTCTACCTCGGCCTGACGCACATTCGCGATGCGCGTGTGACGTTCGTACCGAACACGACCCCGCAGGTGCAGGCTCGCACGACGACGTCGGTTTCCCTGGTGTCGGGCGCTGAGCGCTCGTCGCAGGCGAACCAGCTCGATCAGGACGTGTACGAAATCACGGAAAATCTCGTGATTCCGATGGGCGCCGATCACCGCGTCACGATCGGCACGCAGAACCAGTGGTTCAAGGTCCGCAACTTGTTCGGTCAGAACCGCTACGGCTTCTGGCAGTTCAACTCGCTCGACTCGCTCGCGGGCACCTGCGCCACCTGCGGCGGTTCGCCGGTCGCGTCGTCGTATCAGGTTGGTGTGCCGGCTGCGGCTGGCACCGACGGTGCGGTGCGCTTCCATCAGCGGACGCACAGCTTCTATCTGCAGGACGAATGGACGCCGACCAACCGCCTCACGGTCAGCTACGGCGTGCGCGCCGATGCGTCGTTCTTTGACGATGCGCCGCCGCTCAACCAGAGCATTCTCGACACGCTCAAGCGCAACACCACCCAGCTGCCGAGTGGCAACTGGCAGGTCGCGCCGCGTATTGGCTTCAACTGGGACGTGACGGGCGACGGTCGCAATCAGCTGCGCGGCGGCTGGGGCATCTTCACTGGCCAGCCGGCCTTTGTGTGGATGTCCAACGAGTACCAGAACTCCGGTCTCTCGGGCTACGCTCAGCTCACGTGCAACAACTCCACCAATAAGCCGCCGGTGTTCGGCGCTGGTGCCGTGTCCTCGCCGCCGACGGCGTGCGCCGGCAGCGGCCTCACGGCCGCCGCGGGTTCGGAAGTCGACCTCGCGTCCAAGGATCTCAAGTTCCCGCAGAGCTCGCGCTTCACGCTCGGCTACGACCGTGACCTTGGTAACGGCTACGTGGCGACGTTCGAAGGGCTGTACTCGATGGGCTTGAACCAGCTCTTCTATCAGAACCTCGCGTTGTCTGGTCCGCAGGGTGTGGATCGTTACGGCCGCGTGATGTACGGCCCGGCGCCGCTGAACCAGGTGCGCGTGGGCGGCACGTACAACCCGACCACCGCCACGACGAGCGGCGGGTACAGCAAGACGCAGGTCTATGAAATCACCAACTCGAGCAAGGATTACTCGTATCAGTTGACGGGCGGGCTCACGCGCCGCTACGCCGACAACTTCGAGGCCTCGCTGTTCTATACGTACACGGTCGCCCGCGACGTGCAGAGCCTGACCTCGTCCACGACCGTGTCGCAGTACCAGTTCGGCAAGTCGTACGGCGCGGTGGCGCAGAACGTGATGGATCTTGGTCACTCCATCTTCGAAACGCCGCACCGCATTGTGTTCAACTCGTCGTACACGTTCCAGCCGACGGGCACGGACATCTCGCTCATCTACATCGGCGAGAGCGGCCAGCGCTTCCACTACACGTATGGTGGTTCGTCGAGCGGCGACATGAATGGCGACGGCATCGGCAACGATAACATCTATGTGCCGAAGAACGTCCGCGACTCCAGCGAAATCATCTTCGTGGCCAACGGGTCGGTGTCCATTGTCCAGCAGCAGGATGCGCTCGACTCGTTCATCAAGAACAACCACTGCCTGGCCACTCAGGTGGGCACGATCATGAAGCGCAACAGCTGCACCGAACCGTTCCACCACACGGTCAACCTCTCGGTTCGCCAGCGCGTTGGCAAACTGATCGGTGGGCTGTGGAAGGGTGCAGAGAAGACGGAACTGAACAACCTCCTGATCCAGTGGGACGTGTTCAACTTCGCCAACTTGCTCAACCGCGCGTGGGGTTCCTACCCCTCGTCTGGCTTCGGCTCGACGAACCTGCTCTCGTATTCGTCGAAGGAAGCGGGTTCGATGATCACGAAGGACGGACTCGGTGCCGGCGGACTCGGTGCCCGGGCCAAGTACACCTTCAGCCCGACGTTCTTCTTCGCCAGCGACCAGAATGCGTCGTCCAACTACCGCATGCAGTTCTCGCTGAAGTACACGTTCTAAAGCACGCGTAGGCCGTACGCAGAAACGCCCGGGCAGCTTTCGCTGCCCGGGCGTTTCTGCGTCTACATCCTTCGTTGCCGCTAGAAGATGCTCAGCTTGATGAACTTCCGCGGGTTCGACTTGAACTCCGCCGTCAGCGAATCGAGCCGCGTCACCAGCGAGCGCACATCGTTGTAGAGCTTGGGGTCGTTGAGGAGCTTCGACGCTGAGCCGTCGCCGTCGTTGAGCTTGGCAAGCGTGGCGTTGAGCTTTCCGGTGGTCTCACGCAGATCGGAGGCCAGCGATTTGACGCTCGTGGCTGCGCCAGCCAGCGCCTTGATGGTGGAATCCACCTTCACAGAATCCACGGCATTTACCACGCGACGAAGCGAGGCCTGCGTCCGGCTGAGCTCCTCGTTCTGGCGCTTGGCAACGGCGGAGAGCTGGTCGAGTAGTGCGGACGCGTTCGTGACGGTCTGGTGGATGTCGGCCAGTCCGTTCTTGTCCACAAGCTCCTTGCGGAGCCCCTGCGTGAGCACGGACACATGGCCCATCACGGTGTCGAGGCGAGCCAAGACGTCGCCTAGGAGCGGCGTGGGGCGGCCGGAGAGCAGCGTGTCATTGGGCTGGAATGTTTTCGGATTGGGACGCGTCGGGTGCAGCGCCACGAGCTGATCGCCAAAGAAGCCGTTCGGCTCAATCGTCGCCGTGGAACCGAGCGGCACGTGGTAGTTGGAGCGCACGCGCATCTTCACAATGAGCAGACCGTCTGACCGGAGATCCACCGACTCCACGTAGCCCACGTTCACGCCCGCCAGCAGCACCGGCTGTCCTTCTTTGAGGCCGGCGCCCCAGGTGAACTTGGCAAAGAGCGGATACCCCTTTTGGAGTCCGCCACGGGCGAGCCAGAGGGAGCCGATCATCAGCGCGATAATCGCCACGGTCGCGGTCAAGCCTACGAGTACTTCGTCGCGTCGTTTCATTTACTGCAGGTACGGTGCGAGGAGAACGGCGGTAAAGGCATCGAGAACGAGAATCCACACGGACGAGATCACGACCGCCTTGGCCGTGCTCTTGCCAACGCCCTCGGCGCCGGCCTCGGTCACGTAACCCTCATAGGTACAGAGGTACGCGATGGCGGCGCCAAATAGTGTGGCTTTGATCAGGCTGTACGTCACCTGGAACTGGTCGAATCCAAGTCGAACACCATCGAGGAACTGCGACATCTGGACGTCCGTGAGAAATACGGCGGCGCCCATGCCGGCAAAGACACCAAACAGGTCGGCAATAATCGCGAGAATCGGGAGCATCAACACGGCGGCGATAATGCGCGGCACTATCAGGAATGCGACGGGGTCGTAGGCCAACGTCTCGAGCGCATCGATCTGCTCGGTGACGCGCATCGTGCCGATTTCGGCGGTCATCTTGGCGCCGACGCGCCCCGCCAGCACGAGTCCGGTGAGCAGCGGGCCGGTTTCAAGAATAACGATCTGACGCACCGAGAGCCCGACGATCGACAACTGAATACCAGGGAAGAGCTGATAGCGGATCTGCAACGAAATCACGCCGCCGATAAACGCGGCCACCATGATGGTGAGCGGCACGGAATCGACGCCGATGGCGCGCATCTGCGGAATGACGTGCGGTAAATATGTTTTTGGCTCTGCCAGCGCGCGCCACAGCTCGCGCAGGAACAGTACGCGCTGGCCAACGCCGGAGAGGAAGCCGAGTGAGAACTTGGACATCCGGCGCAAGAAGTGGATGCCCCCGCGCTGGAACACGGGGAAGGTCTCGGTCTCGCGGTAGGTCACCTGAGGTTGGCTCACGTGCGCACGCGGGCGAGGAGCACGGTGCCCGCCACCCCGAAGAGGATACACGGAATCCACGCCGCCAGCTCGGGCATCACGATCCCCTTGGCGCCGATGGCCTGCGTGAGCTGAACCGACATGAGGAAGACCACCGTGACGGCGAGGCTTACGCCGATGCCGTATGCGGCTCCGCCACGCTGATTACTCGTGGCCAGCGGTGCGCCGAAGATCATGATGATGATGCAGGTCACGGGGATGGCCACCTTGAGCATCCGCTCGACGCGCAACTGTTTCACATCACCGCCAGAGCGCTCCATGGCTTTGATGTAGTTCTTGAGCTCGGCGAACCCCATTTCGTCTGGGGCACGGGGGTTCGACATGAGATAGGCGGGGAGTTCGCGGAAGTGTTGGTCGCGCAGGGAGTCAAACGCCATCGTGAAATTTGAGGAATCGTCGGCAAAGATGTGCAACGCACCTTGATGCAGTGTCCAGTTATGGCGTCGCTTGGAGTAGTTCGCGATGCGGCCACTGATGACGTACGAGGGATAGGCCTCGCCGGTTCCCTTCCGCTCGATCGTGACGCCTTCGAGGAGTCCGCGATTCCGGTCGGCGTTGGTGATGGTGTAGGTGCGCGCTTCCTTGGCTTCAGCCGCAAAGGTGAAGTTAAAGCGGCTTTCCATGTCGGCGCGTTTTTCGCCGAGCAGCTCATCGCGCGTGCGGTTGGCGTCGGGCGTCACCATGGCGAGCAAGAGCCCGAGCACGGTGGCGATCGCCGAGCCAAAGGCAATGGGCGCAATGAATCGGTGAAAGCTGATGCCGCTCGCCTTGGCTGCGGTGATTTCCGAATGGCGCGTGAAGCCGCCAATTGCAAACACTGTCGCAAACAACACGGCAGCTGGGAGCACGAGCCCCATCGTGTACGGCACGTTATACACGTAGGCTTCCATGATGTGCGCGAGCGTCAGCTTGCGGGCGAGATACGTGTCGAGTTTCTCGGTGATGTCCACCACCGTCACCAGAATCGGAAACCCAAGCGCGGTGGCGGCGAGAATTTTCAGGAACTCGGTAAAGACGTATTTATCGAGTGGCTTGATGAAGCGGCGTTTCATGCGGTACGCTCCCGTCGGCGCAGGCGGTCGAGCAACCGCCCCCACCACTCGCCAGTCTCACTGCCGCGGTTGGTGGTGCCTTCATGCCCAAGGCGGGCGGTGAGTACGGCGCCAACCAAAAAGAAAAGAATGTTGGCCGTCCACATGGCCCAGAACGCCGAAATCATTCCGCGCCGCGCGAGATCTTCGCCGGCAATCAGGCCAACGTAGTAGAGGCCGAACACGCCGAGGCTCACGCCGATGGTCATGCCAACGCCGCCACGCGGAAAGCGCAGGGCAACGGGGGCGCCGAGCAACACGAAAATTACGCACGCGAACGAAATGGCAAACTTCTTTTCAATTTCCACTTGATTGCCATCGATCATCGACTGCGCCTGCGCGATGGAAATCTTCACTTGTTCGGCGAGGACGGAACGGGTGGAGGCATCCCCCATAACTTCGGGGGTGAGTTGCAGGACTCCCGCCGAGGGGGGGAGGGGGCGTGGGGTGTTGGAGTCGCCAGCTGGCGGCGCTGGTTTCTGAGCCATCGCGGCGGCGGCGGTGGCCGCCGCTGACGAACCAGCGTTCTGCGTGGCGGCCGGTGCGGCCCCCTGCGTTGCGGCTGGCGGCGTATTGGCGCCCTGCTGAAACGGGAGCGTCTCCGCGGCGTGCGCGGTTTTCACCAAGCGGAGATCGGTCCACCAGTAGAGCATGCCGCAGTACACATTGCCCATGCCACGCGAGATAGGGCGGCGCGGGGTCTTTTTGTATTCGGCGGGGTCGAGTCGCTTGAGCTGGGCGAACGCGCTGTCGCGTACGAATCCGGAGCGTCGCACTTTGCGGTCCATTTCACACAGGGTCATTTCGCGGTCGCCTTTCTCTCCACCCACGGTATCCCGTTCGAGGCTGTTGCCAATGCCGCGGACGCGCACGTGGTTGATGCGGAAGAAATTGCGCTGCAACCGCGTGGGGGTTTCGTTCGGGGCGAGCTCAATCACGTTCCCCGAGTACAGCGTGAGCATCAGGTCGCGCCCGTCGTTGGACAGGGCGAGCGTGCCGCTGTCGGCGCGGACGGTGCGTCGGCGCTGCGGGTCGGTGAGGTCAAAAATGGTGACGTCGCGCATCTGGCTGGAGCTGCGCGTGAGGTGCGCGGCGCGCAAAAAGAGGCGGCCGGCCACGACTTCGTTGATCACCTGTTCGCGCAGCGAGAATGTTGGCTTTTTGCGCGCGATGTCGTTGGAGAGGGTACTGAGCCGGTGGTTGGCGGCGGGGAGCACTTGGTCGTTGAACGCGACCATGCCAAGCGTCAGGAAACTGGCCACCACAATCACCGGCACCATGAGCCGACGCATCGAGACCCCACTGGCCTTGAACGCCGTGATCTCGTTTTCGGCCGCCATCCGGCTAAAGGCGTGGAGGGTGGCCACGAGCACGGCCATCGGCAGGGTCATGGCGATGGTGAACGGGATCGAGAGGAGCATAAACTCCGCAATCACGTGCCCCGGCAGCCCCTTGCCGACGAGTTCGCCAAACCGTTTGGCGACGTAATTCAACAGAAGGAGCGAGGTGAGCGCCGAGAGGGCGAACACCAGCGGTCCCACGTGCTCTTTGAGGATGTACTTGGTGACGATTTTCAAGCGGGAAGGGCAGGGGGCGGGCGGAGGCCGCGAAAAGGCAGGAACTCCGCATACCACAAAGGGTTGTAGCGTCTTGAGCTAGTCGTATATTCCACTCGGCGACCACCTTCAGGCAAGGTGGTAGATACCCTGAACCAGGGCTTTGGTGCGCCCACTGCCACCCCTCCGCCTTTCCCTCGCCCTCCTTTTCGTCGTCGCCGCGCGCCTTTTGGGCGCTCAGGCGGGGGCGGATTCGGTCAAGGCGCGTGGGGACAGCCTCAAGCTCCGCGCTGATTCCGCAGCGGGGCTCGGCGCCCTCAAACCGGCGCTCCCAGGGGCCGCATCTGTTTTTGGCCCGGGCTCCGACCTCGGGTTCCGGCTGAATGCGCGCTTGGAGAGCAAGCTCAACCGCACCACCAACGAACGGTGCGTGACGAGCTTCTTTGTGAGCGGTACCACAGGGTGCAATAACGGCTTCCGCCCGGATTTCAACTTTCAGTTCGACGTGAAAACAGGCGGCACGGTGGCCGACCGCATTCACGTGAACATGGATTACGACTCCAAACGCGAGATGGTGACCGCGTCCAATAACCTCTCGCTCTATTACGAGGGGAAAAAGGGCGAGTGGTTGCAGCGCGTGGACGTCGGCAATGTGGCGTTTGAGGCGCCGGCCAGCCGCTTTATTAGCAGTGGCATTCCGCAGGGGAACTACGGGGTGCAGGCGGTGGCGCAGTTCGGTCGTCTCGGAATGCGCGGCATTGTGGCCCAGCAGTCGGGGAATATTGTGCGCGACCGGCGCTACACGGTTGGCGCTGCGGGGTCGCGCCAATCGGTGACGCGCGATGTGAGCGACTACGAAGTGGAAGCGCGTCGCTTCTTCTTTACGGTGGATCCGCGCCGACTCGGCGGCTACCCGAACATCGACATTCTCAACGGGGGTCGCCTCCGGCAGTTAGCGGCCGCGCTCCCCGATTCATTGCGGCCGGTGAAGGTGGCGCTCTATCGCTTGTTGATCGGCGGTCAGCCGTCCAACCCCAGTGGGCCGCAGTTCCGCCTCATTGGTGATCCGTCGTCTCGCCGTGGTCAGGTGTACGAACTGTTGCGCGAGAATGTGGATTATGTGGTGGACCCGTCGCAGCTCTGGGTGTTTTTGCGGCAGCCGCTCTCGCCGTCGTCGGAGCGGCTCGTGGTGGCGTATACGGTGCGCATCAATGGCCGTGACACCACGCTCACCACCACGGGCGGCACGCCGGATGTGTCGTACACGGCGCGCGAGCAGTACGCCAACTTGCTCTGGGATCCGAATGTGCGGCCCGGCGACGCCGCGTTCGCACGCGAAATCCGCTCGGTGTACCGCGTGGGCGGCGACGATGTGCAACGCGAGACCGTCTCGCTCGGCATCTTTACCGGGGCCACGTATTCGCAAGAAAAGCCGCTCGCCGGAAACGCCGCGAGTTTTCTGCAACTGTACGGGCTGTCGCAGTTCTCCAACCCGTCGTCCTTCGACGGAGAAAACAGACTCTGGCCGCGTCCTGGCGATCCAGTCGCCGCTATTGGCCTTTCGGCGAGTACGCGTGTGGCGGCTGATCGCTTTGTGGTATTCCCGTCGCTACAGCCTTTTGCGCGCGCGGGACTCGCGCAGCCCGCAGGGAACCCGGCCAACGATGCGATTTATACGGCGCCGAGTGAGTATTTGTATTCGGCGCAGCACCCCCAGAGTGTGTATCGCCTGCGGTTGTCGTATCAGTCGGACGGCGGCTCGGGCAACTCGACGCTCGCGCTGGGCGTGAGTCAGATTCGTCCATTCTCCGAGCATCTCACGCTCGACGACGGTAGTGCGCTCAAGCGTGACCGTGATTATTCGATTGAATACGAAATTGGCATCGTCACCTTTTTGCATCCCGATTCGCTCTTTGCGCGCCCGCGCTCCGTGACGGCGCGCTTCGAAGAAAACCCGACCTTTGCGCCGAGTACGCCGACGTCGATTGTGGGCTTTGCGTCCTCGCTGCCATTTCGGAATGGCGATGTGAACTTTATGGCGATCGGTCAGCGGCAGGGGACCAATCTGACGCGACCGACGCTGGGCTATGAGAGTCAGTCGTCGTTTATTGCCGGGCTGAATAGTGGATTTTCGTTTGACGCGCCGGGGCTCTCGCGGGCGCTGGGCGCGCTCAAGGGTGTGAATGCCAAGGCGCCGTCGCGGTTGCGTGTGGAGGCAGAGGTAGCGATGAGCCGGCCGCAGTTTGGCGCGTCCTCGCAGGCCTACCTTGAGGCATTCGAGGGCGACGCTGGTGTGACGAGCCTCACCCTACTCGACCCCAACTGGCAGTACTCGAGCCAGCCCGCGCTCGGTCGCAAGCTCGCGGCGCGCGTGGGTGGTTCGTTCACGCTCGACCTGCAACGGGCCTCTACGCTGGCGTGGCAGAACAATGGCGCGTCGGGGCTCGGTACGCCGGTCACCTGGACGCTGAGTCAGATCGATCCGCTGGTGAATGTGACCAACGGCGTGCTGCAAGCGCCGGAGAATGTGCTCTGGCTCACGTTATACCCGCTGTCGGTGGGCGGCGCGTACCGCGATGTGAAGAACAAATATCAGTGGCACATTTCTGGCGTGCCGAGCGGTAGACGGTGGCGTTCGATTCGCCAATCGCTCGGTGCGGCGGGGGCGGATCTCTCGCGCGTAGACAATCTTGAGTTTTGGGTGCGCGTGGACACCGCCGCGGCGCGCCGCCGGCAGAATCCGGTGTTTGTTTTTGACTTGGGCGATGTGTCCGAGAACACGGTGGCGATTGGCCCCACGCAGCTGCTCGTGACGGGGAGCGGCTTCAACGCGGACTCCATTTTCTCGGGGCGCGCGATCTACGGTCGCGACACGTTGCAGACGGAGCGCGATCCGTTCTCGCGCGCGTTCAACGTGGAGAAGAACGACAATGGTCTCCCCGGCGATGTGGTACCGCGGCTCTTGTTCGCGTCGCCGGACAGCGCGGGAACGTTGGTGAACTTCCCCGTGTGCTCTCGCACCAACACGCGGCTCGCCCTGATTGGTGACACCAAGAACAACTGCACAGTGCGCAATGGGCGGCTCGACGAATGGGACATTGATAACGACGCCGTACTGAACTTTGATTCGTCGCAGCGCGAGCAGGAGCGGTTGTTCCGGTACGTAGTAGACCTGTCCGACCCCAAGGCGTATGCGCGCGTTGGCGGATGCGACAGTTCGCCGGTGGATACCGCGGGCACGCCCCACAGTGTCTGCTGGGTCTTTGTGCGTATGCCCTTTGCGGCGCCAATGGACACAATCAATGGCGGTCCGCTCGTCCGCCGTGTGCGGGCCATGCGAC
>CANIWQ010000081.1 GCA_947471365.1 Gemmatimonadota bacterium
GTTGGGGAGGAGTTGGGGATGGGTAGGTGGGACTAGCGGACTTTTCTCCATTCCCATATCGTTGTACGGGAAACCGCAAGTAACCGGGAGTGACGTGATGTTCTCAGCCGCCAAATTTGCCCGCCACCTCGTGGCCGCCGCTCCGCTCGCCGCGTTTTTTGCGCTCGCGGCGTGCAGTGCGAGCGACACGAAAAACGCCGCGAAGACCGCTCCGGGCGCCACGTCCGCCGTCCATTTCGACGAAGCGGCCTGGAAGCCCCCTCGCGAAGCCGACATTCCCGCCGACTCACTCGGCAAGAGTATCCGCCGCGGACTGTATCTGGTGCGCTTCACCCCAGAGAGCCTCCCCGCTTTTGCCACATCTGCGTTGCGCTGCACCAGCTGCCATCAGGACGACGGGCTCAAGGCGAGCGCCGCACCGCTCACCGGCTCTCAGGCGCGCTTTCCCAAATACATGACGCGTAGCGGTGCGGTGATTTCGCTCGCCGACCGCGTCAACTACTGCTTCACCCGCTCGCTGGCCGGCAATGCCATTCCAGTGGGCAGCCGAGAGATGGTGGACATTCTCGCCTATCTCGCTTTTATCTCGCATGACGTTCCGGTCGGCAAGAAGATCGCCGGTGCCGATGGCTTGATCTCCATGAAGGACACGCTGGTGGGCGATACCACGCGCGGACGCGCCGTGTTCGAAGGGAAGTGCATCGTCTGTCACCAGAAGGATGGCGCAGGGCTGGGTCCGATTCCGGCACTCTGGGGCCCCACGTCGTATTCGATTGGCGCGTCCATGGCGCGCGAAGAACGCGCCGCGAGTTTTATCTCGCACAACATGCCGCAGAGCGCTCCCGGGACGTTGCTGCCACAGGAAGCGTTTGACGTCGCCGCGTTTATTAACTCGCACGAACGTCCGGACTCGCCAGGCAAGGAAGGCGATTGGCCAACCGGTGGCGCGCCCGCCGACGTGCCGTATGCCACCAAGGGGCATGCGCCGCACCGTCCTCCCACAAAGTTGGTGACGCGCGCGAATCCGCAGGGCGCTGTGGTGCCAAATCCGGCGAGCGTACTCACGCGCGGAGCCAAGCAGTGAAGCGGCGCGACTTGCTCGCGGGCGCTGCAGGGCTGATTGGCGGTGCCGTGTTGGCTGGTGCGCCGAATGCTGCCGCAGGGCAGCAGCGCGTACCGAGCAGCACGCCCCCCGTGCTTCCACCGCCGATTCCGGACGATCCCACCAAGCTGCAAGGCGCGCCCACCTCGCAGGTGGGTACGCGCTCCACTTTCGTGACCCCAACGCGCACGCCGTACGGGGAAGTCACCGGTAGCTCGCTCACACCGTTGCAGGATCTCACTGGCACCATGACGCCGGCAGATTTGCACTTTGAACGGCACCACGCGGGCGTGCCGCGGATTGATCCGGCCAAGCACACGTTGCTCATTCACGGACTCGTGAAGCGTCCGCTCGTATTTTCGGTGGCGGATGTGCAGCGCTTGCCGCAGGTCACGCGCACGTACTTCGTAGAGTGCTCTGGCAATGGTCGTGCGGCATATCGCGATCCCAAACCAGACATGACACCGCAGAAAGTGGCCGGACTCACCGGCAACAGTGAGTGGACGGGCGTTCCCCTTCGCGTGCTCCTCGCGGAAGCGGGCGTAGAAGCGAGTGCGTCGTGGTTTCTCGCCGAGGGGGGCGACGCGTGTGTGATGACGCGTTCTATTCCGCTCGAGAAGGCGATGGACGATGCCCTCGTGGTGTGGGCGCAGAATGGCGAACCGCTACGTCCTGAGCAGGGGTTTCCGCTCCGCCTCTTGCTGCCTGGCTGGGAAGGGAACACCAACGTGAAGTGGCTGCGCCGTCTCGAGCTCGGCACTCGCCCGTGGGCGACGCGTTGGGAGACGTCGAAGTACACCGATCCGCTCCCCGACGGCACCGCGCGTCAGTACAGCTTTGATATGGACGCAAAATCTATCATCACGTCGCCGGCCTTTCCGCGCACCATCGTCAAAGGCTGGTGGCCGGTGACGGGGCTCGCGTGGAGCGGGCGCGGCGCGATTCGTCGCGTGGAAGTGAGCACGGACAACGGTCACAGCTGGCACGATGCCGAGTTGCACGGCACGCCGCTCGCGAAGGCGCATGTGCGGTTCACGCATCAGTGGAAGTGGGATGGCACTGAGTCGGTGCTCCTCTCTCGGGCCACGGACGACACGGGCTACGTGCAACCCACGCGTGCCGCGCTGATCAAGGTGCGTGGCATTGGCACGGATTTCCATTTTAATCAGATTGTCGGTTGGCGCGTGGCGGCCGACGGACACCTGTTCTTTCACGGGGAGAGCTGAGATGCCGAACTCATATAGCGCCGCAGCGCGCAGCACATGGGTCCGGCGGCCTCACCGGAGAGGCGTGACGGCCGCGATCGGTTCGTCGCTACTCTTGGCGACAACGGCTTTGACGGTAGCGTCGTGCGCCGGGCGCGACACGCCGGCGCGCTACGAGTTGGGTCGCGCGGCGACGCCGCAGGAGATTGCCGCGCTCGACATTGATGCCGCGCCGGACGGCCATGGGTTGCCGCCTGGTCACGGCTCCGTTGCCGAAGGCGCCGCGCTCTTTCAGCAAAAGTGTCAGCAATGCCACGGCGCTAATGGCGAGGGGATGGCGCCCGCCTTTCCGGCACTCGTGGGGCGCGACCCCAAGGGCGAGGGTTTTGCCTTTGCGAAGGACCCGAAGATCAACAAAACCATTGGCAACTACTGGCCCGAGGCCGTGACCGTCTTTGACTATGTGCGGCGCGCGATGCCTCACACCGCGCCGGGTTCGCTCAGCAACGACGAAGTGTATGCGCTCACCGCGCATTTACTCGCGGCCAATAAAGTCATCGCCGCCGATGCCACGCTCGATTCGGCGTCGTTGGTGCGCGTGAAAATGCCGTATCATGATCGCTTTGTGAAAGACAATCGGCGAGGCGGTTCGGAGCTGAAGTGATTGTCGTTGGCGCGTACGTCCCATTCCTCAGGAGATCAGCATGACAAGTCCCGTAGCGCACGCGCCGCCGATGGCGGCCACTGCTGGAAAAGGAATCCCCTCGTGGGCACGGCTCGGCGTCATTTTCGGCGTCGTGAGCGCGGCATCGATTGCGCTCTGGGCGCCGATCGGTGTGAGCGGCACGTATCCGCGGTTCATTGGCGCCATTCTGCGCCGCGTGACGCCGGAGTATGCGGCCGCGAATCCGTATCTCGTGAAGATGGGCTCGCTGCTCAAGCCGGAAACCTTTCTCGTGATCGGCCTGTTGATCGGCGGCTTTTTGGCGTCGCGCATCAATCGCGAAGCCTCGCCGAAAACGGAGATGGTGCACGCCGGCGAGAAAACCGTGTCGGCGCGTTATCGCGACGCCTTTCTGGGCGGCTTCCTGATCATCTTTGGGGCGCGCATCGCCGGCGGGTGCACGAGCGGCCACATCATCTCAGGCATTACCCAGCTCTCGGTGAGCGGACTGATCTTTGCGGCCGGCGTCTTTGCCAGCGGCATTTTCACGGCGAAGATGCTCAACGCCGGAGGGCGCTAACATGGACCGCTTCTATGCATTGCTCGTGGGACTCGCGATGGGCGCGTTGATTCAGCGCGTGCGCGCGTCGAGCCCAGAGATGATCGCGCGTAATCTGCGCCTCGAGAATCTCTCGATCATCAAGTTCATGGCGACCACCATCGCCATTGGTACGATTCTCGTGTATCTGCTCAATCTCGTGACGCCGATGCACTTTGACATCAAGCCGACGTACGTTGTTGGCGTGCTCGTGGGCGGGCTGGTGTTTGGTGTGGGCTTTGGCGTGGGCGGCTACTGCCCCGGCACCTGCGTGGTGGGCATCGGCGAGGGGCGCCGCGATGCGATCTGGTCCATCGTGGGCGGCGTGGTGGGAGCGCTGGCTTTTACGCTCACCTTCACCACCATTGTCGCACCGATGAACAAACTCATGGATCTCGGGAAGATCACGTTGGCGGACGTGCTACACGCGCCCGCCGTGGCCGTGGCCGTGGTGCTGGGGATTGTGTTCCTTGGGATTGTGGCGTTGCTCCCGACGGAACCCGGCGCCAAGGCGAAGGGCTGAGATCCCGAATGCCAGACGCGATGAGCGGCAAGCGGGTTCCATCCCGCGAGTTGTTCGATCTGGTCGCCGGGCACTTTCGAGTGCTCGGCGAGCCAGCGCGGCTTGCGCTCCTGCACTCGCTCGCCGACGGAGAACGATCGGCCGCCTCGTTACTGGCGGAGATGAAAATTTCGCAGGCCAATTTATCGAAGCATATGACGGTGCTTTGCCAGGCGGGTTTTGTGACCCGCCGCCGCGAAGGACCGTACGTGCATTACCAGCTGGCCGATGCGCGCGTCCTTTCGCTCTGCGAGCTGATGTGCGATCGCCTAGAGTCCGACGCGATCTCTGCGCACGAACTCATCGCGACGCGGATGCTCCGGGAGGACTAATCGTGGAGCATCCGCGCGGGACGCTAGAAGGTGAAGCGGCGCCCGACGATCATCTTGAGGATGTTCTTGTCACCGCTTCCAGAGAGCTGGAAGCCGAAACCGGCGTTGAACTCCCAGTCTTCGCTGAGGTAGAGATCGATCGTCGGGTAGAGCATGTGCTGCTGCTCATGTGACGGCGCCATCCGACCGATCGTGCCGGTGGAGGCGTAGTACTCAAAGCCGAACGCCGCTTTTTCCGTCGGCTTCCACGATACTTTACCCGACGGCTCAAACTCCATGGCGCGGTAGCCTTTTCCGGCGGCCTCGCCCTTGAGCGCCCAGCCGATCGTGGGATTAAAGGCCCAGTAAAAGTTGCCGATGGTCTGATCCACAATCGGCCGCAGTTCCACGCCCCACTCGGCTTCGTCGAACTTCCGCTGCGTCGGACCCACTTCGGCGGAGAGGCTCAGTCCCACGGGAAGCTTCCACTCCTCGGGCACGCGAATGCGCGGGCGGATATGCGAGCCCACCACCTGAAAGCCGTCGCCGGCGCGCGCGTTGGCAAACACATAGAAGCCCACTTCAAAGATCTCGCTGAAGCCGTGCGTGATCTCGAGCGTTTCGTGAAAGGCTTGGTGCGTGGGGAGCACGCCGTTTTCAATCTTCGAACGGCCGGTACTCGTGAAGTTGCTGTGCAACTCAAAGAGCGTGGCGCCCTTTGGGGCGGTTTCGGCTGGATAGATTTGGATTTCGTAATTGGCTTGCGCTGCGATCGGCGCCGCGAAAAGCAGGGAGGCGAGGAGGATTAGTTTCATATTGTGTGATTAACGCAGGTGCCGACGGAAATGTTCGCGTTCGCTGCCGTTAGAACCAGTATCCCACCCGAATGAGCGTCGACCGCTCGCCGCTCTGGCTGAACCCTTGCTCCAAGCGGATGGGGCCCAGCGGAGTCGTGGCTTCGAACCCAGCGCGCAGCCCAGTGAGGATGACGCCGTTGACGGTGCCCGGATATTTCCGCAGGACGCCGTAGCCCTGACTGACTTCGCCGGCCATCAGTTCGACCCGCCAGCGCAGGAACTCGTTGATCGAGCTACGCACCAAGATGCTACTAAAGAGCTCCTGAGAGCCGAGGAGTTCACCAATGCGGAATCCGGCAAACCCGTCGGGGCCGGCGAGCGGGAAGAGAAAGTTTGCCGGCATGCGGTGCGCCCATCCGGCACGCAGTCGGAGGCGCACGTCGGTGTCCGCGTTCCCCCATTGCGACGAGAGGTCGAGCGCGACGCGCTGGTAATCGTTGAGCGCCGTGACATCGACCGTGCTCCCCATTTCGTACTCACTGCGCGCCCGGAGCAGGCGCGCACGCACGCCAACGGCGCCGCGTGGCTCTTTCGCGGTCTCACGCCAGAAGCGCGATTCGAGACCTATTTCGTAGCGCCACGCGCCGGGCGTTGGGTCTTCGCGCAAGCCGAAGAACGCTTGGATCTGTCGGTTTTCAACGCCGGCCAGTTCCGTTTTGCCGTAAAAGCTGCGCACGCTCTCGTGCATCACGGAGAGTTCTCCGGCGAGCGGGAGTGAGCGGGTCCCGACTTGTGCGCGTCGTCGCACAAAGCCCGTGAGGTCCTGCGCGTACGTGCCCACGCGCATCAACAAGGAGCCCTCGGCGTTGCCGCTCCAGAGCGAGCGATTCACGCCGCCGAGCCAGAGTCGGCCCGACATGAACTGATCGTAGGCAATGCCGAGTCCGAATGCTTTTTGTGGTGCGGGTTGGAGCGCCGGTTGAAAGGCGACGGAATCGCCAGAGCCGGTGGGGCCGAGCCAGAGCGAGCGATAGCGTTCCGACTTGCCGATGGTGAGCAGGCCATTCTGCAGTCGCGCAAGCGGCACGCCGCCGCCGCTCACCAGTCCGAGGTCGGCGGTGACGGCGCCTTTGTCCACGGCGTCGCCGCCGGTGACTGCGAAGGTCGTCGTGACATGTGGTACCGGACGTTGGCGCGCGTGGCCCAGTGGGTTAATGCAGGCCGCACTGGCGAAGGCGGCACGAGACGATGCGCGTCCCATCGCAATGAGCGAGTCGCCCGCACGACGCGTGAAGTCGAGGTTCGCCATTTTCTGCGTGGGGCTCACAATCATCACGTCGCCCACCGCGGGAATGAGCGCATCCTCATGGAAGAGCGAGCTCATCAGCGAGATCCACAGCTGCACCGGATCTTCGAGCGCGGAGGCTTCGGGGGCGCCGTAGGGGAGCGTGGAGACCCACACGCGCTGCGCGCCTAACTCACGCGCGACGGAGAACGGGACGTTGTCGGCAAGTCCGCCGTCGGTGAGCCAACGGTCGCCGTCCTGCACCGGCCGGAACACCAGCGGCAGTGCCGCACTCGCGCGCACGGCGCGGCCGAGGTCGCCAGAGGAGAGCACGACGGGTGCGCGCGAGGCGAGATCGGCGGCGACGGCACGGAACGGAATGGGGAGCGAGTCGAAGGAGCCGCGCGCAATGAGATTGCCGCGCAGCATCATCGCCGATACGAGCGCGTTCACCTCACCTTCGCGCACCGCTCCGCTCTGCAACACGTAACCCGACTGGCCGAGTTCCCACACCGCCACAGGGCGCACCACGCCAAGAGAGGCAGAGACCGCGGGTTCGTAACGGCGAATCACCCGCTCAATCGGCAGCACGCGCATCACGCTGTCCACTTCGTGCGCGGAGTATCCGGAGGCGTAGAGGCCGCCCATGATCGCGCCAATACTGGTGCCGACAATCAGGTCGGGTTTGATACCGAGGCTATCGAGTGTCTGCAGCACACCGATGTGGGCAAACCCCTTCGCGCCGCCACCCGCCAGCACGAGCGCGGTCTTCGCAGGCACGCACGCGTTCGCTTGCGCGCGCGCGGCGGAGGCGAGGGAACTCGCCAGCAGGAGGGAGGTGACGATGCGGCGCACCCCCTAAACATAGTATGTTATCCGTCAATGCCACGCGATTATACCGGAACCCTTGTCACGCCCGACAGCGCTGCCGTGTACGACACGGCGGCGTCATCGACCATGTGGGCGGTGGTCTTCGCGGGAGGCATCGGCTCACGCTTCTGGCCGCTGAGCACGCCGGCGCGTCCCAAGCCGCTCCTCGCGCTGGTGAGTGGCAGTCCCTTGCTGGCCGACACGGTGGGTCGCCTGCAGCCGCTCATTCCACCCGAGCGGGTGCTGATTGCCACGAGCCGAGATATTGCGCCGGCTATTCGCTCGGTGGTGCAGGAGGTGCCGGAAGCCAATGTCTTAATTGAGCCACGCCCACTTGGAACGGCGGCGGCGCTTGCGTGGGCCGCGCAGGAAGTGGCACGGCGCGCGGGGCCCGAGACGCTACTGTGCGCGGTCCATGCCGATCTCGCCATCGGGTTTCCGGGGGCGTTCCGCGAGGGGATACGGCGCGCGGCGTCTATCGCGCAGAGTGACGACGCGCTCGTGGCCCTCGGCGTGCGGCCTACTCGGGCCGAACCACAGTTTGGCTATCACGTGTTGGGCGCGCTGCTCGACGCCGATGCGCCGTTCGCTGCGGCCGGCGCGCGTCCCGTGGCGTCGTTCGTAGAAAAGCCGTCGGAGCAAGAAGCGCGGGCGCTCATGGGTACCGATGCGCTCTGGCACAGCGGTGTCGTGATGGGGAGCGCCAAACGGTTCCTTGCCGAACTCCGCGACTGCACGCCCGAGATCGCCCCTGGGCTCTTGGCGCTTGCGGCGGGCGATCTGCCGTTGTTCGTACAAGCCATTCGCTCCGTTGGGCTCGAGCGGGGGCTATTGGAGCGCACCGAGCGCATGCTGGTGCTCCCCTGCGATTGCGACTGGGACGACGTGGGCACCTGGGCGAGTCTGCGGCGTGCGCGCGAGCTCGACGACGACGGGAACGGTGCGCTTGGGGAGGTGTCGTTCGTGGACGCTACGGGGAACGTGGTGCACGCAGAGCGCGGGAGCGTGGTGATGTACGGCGTGTCGCAACTGCTGGTGGTGTCACTCGATGGGCTGACGTTTGTGACGACGCTGGAGCGGGCGAATGATCTCAAGCCGATGCTCGATGCGCTCCCAGGCAGTATGCGAATTAACCCTAGCGGGTCGAGTGTACATTAATTTATTATGAATGCGCGTCCGGCCCGGCTGGCTTTGGCTCAGGACGTTCACTCGACCTGAGACGAGGGTTGCATTCATGATTTCGTTGAGACCGCTGCTGGCCGCCGCTTGGGTATTCGGGCTTTCTGCTCCGGTCGATGCGCAGCAAGCCGCGCCGCCCGCCGCGCCACGCGACAGCGCCAAGGCACAGTTGCCGAGCGTGACCGTCACCGCGAGCCGCTCTGGGCTCCCGCTCTTTTCCACGCCGCTGGCGGTGACCACCGTCTCCCGTGAAGAGTGGGCCGGCCGCAGTGGATTTGGCCTCAACGACGCGCTCGCGCACGTGCCAGGTGTCCTGGCCCAGTCGCGCTCCGGCAGTGGCGACATTCGTCTCACGATTCGCGGCTTTGGCGCGCGCGGGGCGGGCGATCGCTCCAATGCGGGGACCGCGCGCGGTGTGCGCATTCTGCTCAACGGGATTCCCGAAACGGAGCCCGACGGCCGGACGTCGTTCGACGGCGTGGATCTCGCGGCCGTTTCCAAAATCGAAGTCGTGCGCTCCAACGCATCGGCCCTCTGGGGGAATGCGGCAGGTGGCGTGATCAATATCAATACCGTGCCGGAGTACAGCTCCCCGTTTGCCGATGCCGAAACGGTGATTGGTGGCGACGGACTTAAGCGGTTTGCGGTGAAGGGCGGCACACTCGCGGGCGCTGCACGCCTGTTCGGCACGTTCGTGAACTCGGGGTATGACGGGTGGCGTCCGAACTCGCAGGCCACACGTGCACTGTTCGACGGCGGAGTCATGGCGCCCCTCGGCGATCGCACCACGTTCGGCGCGTTGCTGATGGTGACGCATAACAAGTTCAATATTCCCGGCCCGCTCACGCAGGCGCAGGTCGACGCAAACCCACAACAGGCCAACGCGACCTATCTCACTCGGCTCGAGCGTCGCGACAACATTATCGGCCGGCTTGGGCTGACGCTCGACCACCGATTTGACGAGACGCAGGGCTTTAGCACGATGCTCTTCGTGGCGCCCAAGTATCTGCAGCGGTCAGAGCGCGGGACGTACCGTGACTTCAACCGCTTTCACGTGGGCGGCAACGCCGTGTATCACGCGACGGGCACCTTGAGCGACGATCTCAAGGGGACGTTCTCGGCCGGCACCGACCTAGCGTACCAGGACGGCACGATTCTGTTCTACGGTCTGACGCCTGCCGGTGGCCGCGCCACCGACCTCCGCGACAACAAACGCGAAGGCGCGAACAACTTTGGGGTGTTCGTGAATGAAGACCTCGCGGTTGGAGCTGATTGGGCGGTGAGCGTCGGCGCGCGCTACGACGCGGCGACCTATACGTACAGCAGCAACATCACGCCCAAGCTGAATACCACGAAGAGTTTTACTGGCGTAACGCCCAAGCTCGGGCTCACTTACAAGGTGAATCCCACGCACAGCTGGTACGTGAGCGTTGGTGGTGGCTTTGAAGTGCCGGCCGGGAACGAGACGGACCCCGCAAGCACTTTTGGCCAGGACACGGTCACGGCCATCAACCCGTTGCTGGAGCCGGTGCGGTCCACGACCTACGAATTTGGCACGCGGCACGTGCTCGGCCTGGGCGGGGCGTTCTTGCAGGAACTCTCGTACGACGCCGCGGCGTTCCTGACCAGCGTGTCCAATGAAATCGTACCGTACCGAGGCGGACGGTTCTATTTCACGGCCGGCAAGGCGCAGCGCACGGGGGCGGAGTTGGGGCTGACGTTGCGCGCGGCGGGCGGGCTGTCGCTCGAGAGTGCGGTGACGTTGATGAACGCGGAGTACAAGACGTACCTCGTGGACTCCGTGTACTACGGCAAGCCGGGCAAGATTGCCAACTACAGTGGGAATAAAGTGGTCGGGGTTCCCGACGCGATGGTCCATGTGACGCTCGGCTGGCTTCCCGAGGGATTGGGCGGCCTGCGGTTTCAGCTCGGCACGCAGCAGACGAGCGGCTACTTCCTCGACGATGCCAACACGGTGCGGGTGCCCTCTGAGTTGGTTTTTGATCTCGGGGTTGTCGCGACGACGCCGTTCGACCTCGGCAACGGGTTGGGGGTGCGCGGCGCCGTCCGCGTGCAGAATCTGACGGACACGCGGTACATCGGGTCGGCATTCCTGAATCCGGATATCGTCAATAATGTGCCGGTGGCGTATGAGCCCGGGTTGCCGAGGCAGTTCCTGCTGTCGCTGTCGTTTGAGCGGTTGCGGTAGCGGTCGCGGTAGCGGTCGCGGTTGATGGCGGGGTGCCGTTTGTCGTATTATTAGAAGGCTGCTTGCAACGCGCTTCTTTATGACGGCACCTCAACTCTTTTATGTCACCGAACTCGACTTTCTTCTACCGGATGACCGACGGCATTCGCGTGACCGTCCGTCCCGTGTATCTGCCTGAACAGTCGATTCCGGAGCAGCAGCAGTTTGTGTTCGCGTATTTTGTGCGCGTGGAGAACACGGCGACACAGTCGGTGCAGCTGCTCTCGCGCCGCTGGCGCATTCACGACTCGATTGGCGAAGACACCGAAGTGGCGGGAGACGGCGTGGTGGGCGAACAGCCGTTACTCATCCCAGGTGCGGTGCACGAGTATCAGAGTTTCTGCGTGCTCAAGTCTGCCAATGGGCACATGGAAGGCGAGTATCGCTTTGTGCGCGCCGATTCTACTCGTTTTGATGCCGCCATTCCGCGCTTCACACTGGCCGCTGGCGAGTGGCAGAACTCGTCGAGTTAGTCGAGCGGTCGGCCGCCGTGACGGCGGGCGTCTCGTTTAGCGCATCGCCGCTGGTTTCTTTGAGCGTACCATGCGGAGCAGCAGCGACAGCGCAAAGAGCACCGACATCACGAGGACCAGCGCGCTGACGAACGTCACGCTTCGCGCGATGGCGGTGTCCTGCTTCAATCGGCCTGCGTGCGCCAGCAGGTAATGCCAGTCGTGGCCCGCGCCGTCCTCTGAAAAGCTGACCAGGTCGAGATCTTGGGCGCGTGCGTCGGCAATGTATGGGGCGAGATTCGCGAAGCTCGAGGCCAGCCAGGTGCCGCACGCGGCCACGCCGAACCAGTCCTGTGCCGTCACGGCGAGCGCCGCCGCCGCGCCAATCGGCACGAGCAACTGCATCAGGCTGCCGCCGGCCACCGTCAGCCACTCGCCGCCGAAGGAGAAGAAGAGATGCCCGAATTCATGGGCCCCAAAGTTGATGCCGGCAAAGAGATTCGGGCCCATCGGGTCCTGCAGACAGCGCACGGCCTGCCAGACGAACAGCGTCAGGACCAGGGCGCGCCAATGCCAAGCGCGTCCTTCGCACCAGTCGTCCATGCGCTGGCCCAGCGGGAGTTGGTCCGAGTCTTCGCTCATAAGGCTAAAGTCGCTGGCCGCGCGTGGTGGCGCCAGACGGCCCACCGCACAGGTGCCGATGCCGCGCCGCTGGGGTATGATATGCCTCAACCGGTGAACTATTCAAGCACCGCAGAGGTTTGTACTTCTCGGTGCGGAGCGCGCTGGTTTTGTGATCCACCGCACAGACACGGTGTTCCGGTAGTGGGCTTTCCTCTGACCTCCGAATATTCTTCCTAGCGTGAATCGCTTCTGGTGGACGATGCTCCTCCTCGCCGCGTGCGAGAGTTCGAGCAAGACGGTTGAGCCCAATCCGGTCAAGTCGATCGACGTAACACTGTCGGCGGCGCAGGCCGTCGCAGGGGCGACGGTGCAAGCGACCGCCGTCATCAAGGACGCGACCGGTGTGATTCTGACCGATCGGCGGCCGACGTGGACTTCTGTTTTTCCGACCGTGGCGACGGTGGATAACAACGGTCTCGTCACCACGCTGGCGGCCGGGCAGGCCACCATCCGCGCCTCGTCAGGAGGCGTGAGCACGGACGTGACGTTGCTCATCGTCAATCCGCGCGCCGCATCCATTCAACTCGTGCGCGACGCCGAAACGGTGTTCATTCCCGGCGGAGCGCTCCAACTGCTTGCGCTGGTCAAGGACTCCAGCGGCAGCGCGATCGTCAACCCGACCATTGCGTGGCAATCCACGCAGCCGCTCATCGCCTCAGTGAGCGCGCTCGGGCTCGTGTCGCCGCTCGCCGTCGGCACGGCGACCGTTCGTGCGACGGTCGATGGCAATACCGCCAGCGCGGTCATTACGGTGAAGGCGACGGTCACGGCGAGTTCGCCAATCATTACGACCGTGGGGCCGTCCACAACGCTGCGCCCCGGCGGGAGCTACGCACTCACCGGCTCAAACTTCTCCTCCACGGCGTCGGCGAATGCCGTGGTCGTCGATGGTGTTCCAGTCACCGTCACCTCGGCGACCGCAACGCAACTCAGCATCACATTGCCGACCGCTGGCTTTGCCTGCGAGCCGGCGCGCACGGTGTATGTGCAAGTGACGACCGCGGGGCAGTTGGGGATTGCCCCCGTGACGTTGCAGGTGGCCAACCTCCGCACACTCGCCGTGGGGCAGAGTGTGATCATCACGAATGCCGCGGAAGTGCGCTGCAACGAACTCGCGCTGGCGAGTGGTCGCTATGCGATCAGTGTGTACAACGCATCACGGCTGGCAGTGTCGTCGTCGGCACCAGGAAACGTATTTGTGCAGGTGCGTGGTGCGGTGCCTGCCGCGAGTGCCGTTTCGGCGGTCACGACCGCGTCCGCGCTGCAGGGCACCGTCGTTTCTCGGTTGACCGTCGACGGCGCGAATGCGATGTCTGCTGCACCCATCGCCGCGCGCCCACTCACCCGGACCTGGGATGGCGCCGTACCGCGCATTGGCGGCACGGCCTTTGATCGCGACGAAGACGTCCGACGATTGCGCGTGGCCGACATCACCCACGAGCGACTGCTCGAACGCAACGCGGATTTCATGCGCGCCAACGGTGCGGCCATTCGTGCCGCGCTCGCTCGGCCGCGTTCAAACACGGTGGCGGCGGCCACCTCGGGGCCGACCCTCGGTACGCTCGGCGCCATCACACCGCTCAAACTGCCGAATCTCGACGCCGTTAATTTTTGCGTGACCAACGTACCGATGAATGTCCGTACGGCATACGTGGGGACGCACGCCATCATTGTTGAGGACACGGCCACCGTGGCCAACGGCCTGCCGACACTCGCGGGCAAAATGGACGCCGACTACGCCACCCTCGGGCAAGAGTTCGACAACGTGATGTGGCCGATTCTTTTGGCGAACTTTGGTAATCCCTTGGCCATGGATACCAAGCTGAGCAGTACCGGCAAAGTGGTGATGGTGTTTACGCCCAAGGTCAACGCGCTGCTCTTTGGTACGGTGTTGGGTTTTGTCGTGAACTGCGACTTTGATGCCTCGCAGCCGTCGAGCAACGTTGGCGAGTTCTTTTATGCTGTGGCGCCCACCAGCACGGACCCCGGCTACACCAGTCGCCCCGACTCGCGCAAGCAATGGTTGCGGCTCATGCGCGGGACCGTGCTGCACGAAGTGAAGCATGTCACCGCTTACGCGGAGCGGCTGTCGCGGCCCAACTACTCACTCGAGGAAACTGGGTGGGAGGAAGGCTCCGCGCGTTCTGCGGAAGAGTTGTTGGCGCGCACGTACTACGGCACCGCGGCCAAGGCGAACACGGGGTACGCCGCGTCGCTCGGCTGCGATCTGCAGTACAAGGTCGCGGGCCCTTGTGCCGATCGGCCGATTCTCATGCTCCGGCATCTCGACCAACTCTACGCCTTTGGCGCCATCACCGAAATCGCCTCTCCGCTCGGGCGCACCTTCTCCGGCGATGGCACCTTCTACGCGACGGCGTGGTCTATGCTCCGCTGGGCGAACGATCACTTCGCCGCGTCCGAAGGGCAGTTCTTCAAGGATTTTACGGTGAATGCCGCCGTCGGCGTACCGAACTTCGAGGCGCGCACGGGGCGCGCCTGGGAAGAATCGCTCGGCGAATGGTCGCTGGCGCTCTTCCTCGATGACTATCCGTCGTTCACGCCAGTGAACACGCGGCTCAAGCTCCCGTCGTGGAATCTGCGCAACATGTGGCTCGGGATGTGCTCGGA
>CANIWQ010000082.1 GCA_947471365.1 Gemmatimonadota bacterium
ATTGAGATCGCGATGGGCGAAGCCACCTTGTTCGTGCGGATATTCGAAGAAAAGAACACGCTGTGCATTTACCAGTACATCGCGAATAACGTGACCCGGACGTTTGGGGTGGACGAGTTTCTGCATGATGTGTGCAGGGACTACATCCTCTACCGGGCGTTTTGGGAAGCCGACCAGATTATCCTGCGCGTCGATTTACTGGCAAAGCCATTTGTGCCGGCGCATTTTCAGCATGCGTTGGATACGTTCGCGGAGTATTCGGCGGCGGTGGCGCCGGAGGCGCAGGGGTGGTCGAAGTGGTGAGGCTTGACCACCGGGTTATCGTTCATAACGCCTTCCCCGATCGCGGATTCAAGCTATGAAACTCAACTACCATCGCGACACTGATTCGCTCTATATCGATCTTTCGGATCGTCCGAGCGTCGACAGTCGCGAAGTCTCCGAAGGTGTCGTGCTGGATTACGACGCGAGCGGGAATTTGGTCGGTATCGACATTGATCACGCGAGCACCAATGTGCAGCTGGATCGGCTCGTACTCAGCGACATGGACGCCGAGATTCAGTCGATCGCGAGCTAGCGAGCGGCCCTGCCGTTGCGTGGCGCACACTCTTGCCGGTCCGTCTGGAGTAATTAGGGGGACGGTGCGGCAGGCGAGGGCAGACTGTCAGACCGCTGGCGCATCCTGATGAGTCACTCACCAGGAGCACCACCATGCGCTACCTCGCCACCGTCGGCCTTCTTCTCCTCGCCGGCTGTGCCACCATCATGCACGGCACCTCGCAGGGCCTTGGACTCTCCAGCTCACCCACCGACGCCAAAGTCACCGTCGACAACAAACCACTCGGCAACACGCCGGTCGTGGCCACGCTCTCGCGAAAGGACACGCACATCATTCGGTTCGAGATGGCGGGGTTCCTCCCCTACGAGGCCACCGTCACTCGCAAGGTGAGTGGCTGGGTATGGGGCAATATCATCTTCGGTGGTCTGATTGGACTCGCTGTCGATGCGATCACCGGCGGACTCTACGAGCTCTCGCCCGAACAAGTCACGGCCACGCTCGGCAAGCAGACGGGCGCGAATGTCACGCCGGCCAAGCCCGGTTCGCTGAATATTTTTGTGGTGCTCGCGCCAGATGCCTCGTGGCACAAAGTCGGGCAGCTCAGCCGACAGTAGCTACGCGCCGCGCGACGTAGGGCGGGCTGATTAGTTCATCAGCCACACAAAAACGACAACCACGAAGATCGCGAGCAACAACACGGACACTCCTCCCTGCGCTGGCTGATCGGCTGGCGCAGGGGCGGAATCCGGATTCGCGCCGTAGCGTTGGAAATCGGTGTAGCTCACGCCGGTACCGGGAATGCCAACGGTAGTGCGCGTGCCGTCCTTGCCGATGGTCACATGCGCCCCTCGCACACCGGCACTTACGCTCACGCCGCGTTTGCCGAGGTTGAGGCGGAGGCCGGGGAGCAGACGGATGGAGCGGCGGAAGCGGAATCCCATGGTCGGAAAGGTGCGGGAGAGGTCCGACAGTTGACGGGGTGAATCAAATAGGCGGGTTCGCGACGTTGAATGCAATGGAATGGTGCGGGTTTGGGCCGATGGTGCCGCGATTATGTACGAGCCATACTCGCCGCCCTGCTGGCGCATGCGCTCTTGCCGTTCGGTAAGGTATGACATAATGTCATACTAGGAGGACCGATGCCCAAGAGCAAAATCGCTATCACCATCGACACCCGCACCCTGAACCGCGTCGACCGCCTTGTGCGCAGCGCCCGATTTCCCAATCGCAGTCAAGCCATTGAGGCGGCGGTAGCCGCCGAGCTCGACCGGCTCGAGCATCGCCGCCTCGCCGAGGAGTGCGCCAAGCTCAATCCCTCCGAGGAACGCGCCATGGCCGAAGAAGGGATGCGCGCCGATGCGGGAATATGGCCGGAATACTGAGAGGCGACATTCACTGGGCCACACTCGACCCGGCGCGCGGAAGCGAGCAGGCGGGGCTTCGCCCAGTGCTGATTCTGAGCCACGATGTGTTCAATGCTCACTCGGGTACCGTGATTGCGGCCGCCATTACTAGTCAGGCGCCGCGCGCGGCTTTTCCACTCACGCTGGAACTCTCCACCCCGCGACTCCCCAAACGGTCGTGGGTAAAGATCAGCCAAGTGCGAACGCTGGCCGTGGAGCGCATTGGCAAACGGTTGGGGAAAGCGTCCGCCGAGGAACTTCGGCTTGTGATTGAAGGGCTGAATGAGATTGTCGGTCGCTAACACCGGCAGATTGTCGGTCGCCTGACGTATACTGGTGCGGGTCCTCTTTCATAAGGCATTCGTTCTCTCATGCCCACGCCGCGCGTCATTGCCTCGCTCCATCCGGCACAACTGCTCGAGCGCGCGGTGCACGGACTTTTTCCGCTCGCACCATCGTCGCCCGCCCAGCCCTGGCCCACGCTCTCGGCGTGGCTGGTACTGCGACAAGGCGGACTGCGCGACGACCTCCACCGCATGGCCGCGGCCCAAGGGGTGGCGGGGTGGTTCGACCCGCCAGTTTGCCTCTTCAACGAACTTGCGGAGCGATGGGGTGCGGCGGGCTCCGCTGTGCCGCTCGCCGTGCCGGAACGGCTCGCGATTGTGGCGGGGCTCATTGACAGTTTTGGCCGCGGCACATTTGGCGCCGCCGCAGGCGGCGGCGATTACGCACTTATCTCCGGTGCGGGCGTGGAACCGTGGGTGCCTGCCGTTGACCGACTGATTGGCGAGTTGGTGAGCGAAGGCATTGGCCCCGAGCAACTACAACGCGCCCTCGAACAAACCGCTGCCGACGACTTCGCCCGCCGACGGGCCGCGGCGCTGAGCCGCATCTATATAGAATGGCTCGCCACCCTCCGCACTGCGAACCGTACCGACGGCCGCGATGGCAAAATCCGGCTGGCGGCACAGATCACGGCGAATCCAATGGCATTCGCTGCGGCGCTCGGTGCGCGACGCGATGTGCGCATTGTGGGACTCGCCGATCTGCGCGGCGGGTGGAAGCCGCTGCTCGCCGCCCTTTCTGCCAGCACGGCGCTCGACACGCTCGAGATTCACACGTCGTTCCGGTTGGAGTTGCCAGCGGAGTTAGGCGCTGAGTATGTGGAGCCAGCAGGCGAAGCAACATTCGCGCACGCTTTTGCAACGCGCGACCCTTTTAGCACGCCGGCCGTGCGGCTTGTTGAAGCACCGGATGCCGCGCGTGAAGTCGAGCTGATTGCCGTGCGCGTGCGTGCGCTGATTGACGCCGGCGTGGCACCCGCGCGCATTGCGGTGGTCTCGCGCGAAGAGCGCCCGCTGGTTGGCGACATGGCCGACGCATTGGCGACGCTCAATGTGCCCGTGTCGGCGCGCCGTCGCACGCGCCTCTCGCATACGGCCGTCGCGCGCGCGGTGTTCGCCATTCTCGATGTGGTGCGCGACAAATGGTCGCGGCACCGCGTGGTGGAGTTGGCCGAACATCCATTGCTCACTACCGCGCTCAGTGCCAGCGTGGTGAACTTTGTGGGGTATTCGCGCCCACTCGAGAGTCGCTCCGCTTGGCGCGAAGCCTTTGGCGCATTGCTCGCACGCGCCGAGGCGCGGCACCGCGGCGATGCTGAGGCGGGTGACCGTCGCGTGGTACTCCCGCCGGCAGCGCTCGTGGCGAGCACGGCGGCGGCGTGGTCGGCGCTCGACGCACGATTCGTTGCGGTGGAATCGTCGCGTCCACTCGCCGAGTGGTTTGCTTGGGCGAGCGCACTCCTGCGCGACGGTGAATGGGGAATAGCGGAGGCGATCAACAATCCGCTGGTGAGTCACGCGGTGCGGTTGGCCGACACGCGAGCGCGGGATGCTATTCTCGATCACTTGGACGGGTGGCAGCAGGCACTGACGACTTTTGGCGGTGATCGCTCGGCCGTGAGTGCCGCGGTGTTTGCGGAACGATTGCGGCTGGTGCTCGATCAAGATCTCATTACGCCACCCGTGACCGACTTTGGCGTGGTGGTCGCCGAAGCACTCGCCGCGGGGTGGCGCGCTTTTGATTATGTGTTTGTCATTGGGCTCACGGCCGGTGCCTTTCCGCAGCGGCCTGGGGCGGATCGTATTCTGGATCAAGCGGATCGCAGCGCACTTATTGCGGCGGGCCTTCCGCTCGATGACCCCGACGCTTGGCGCGCGCGGGAGCGCGCACTCTTTCGCGTGATTTGCGCCGCGCCGTCAACATCGCTTACGCTCAGCTGGCCCGTGATGGACGCCGAGGGGCGTGAGGTGGCACGTTCGGCCTTTGTGGACGAAGCGGCGGCATTGCTGTCGCATGCGGCGGGCGTTCCGGATACCGACGAGGCGCTCGAAGCGGCGGGAGTGCTGGAGCGTATTCCCACGAATGTGGCGCTTGTGGCTGATTTTCCAGTGGCCGAGTCTGCGTTTCGTGTTGCGCTGGCGAAAATCGCCAGAAGATGTGAAGATGAGCGCTGCCAGACTGCCGGTGTTCATGAGGTCAATGAGTGGAACGGAGTCATTGCGACGCCCGCGCTCCGTGAATGGATTGCTGCGCGCTATGGTGAGCAGTACAGTTGGTCCGCCACGCAACTCGAGCAGGTGGCCAAATGCCGCTGGCATTGGTTTGCCGAACGGCTGCTAAAGCTCGCGCCGCGCAGCGATACCGACGATCAAATGGAGCCAACGGTGCGCGGCACGATTGCGCACGAGGCACTTAATAGATTCTACGCGACGGCCTTGGATCGGAAACAGGGGCCCGTGTATTTGCTTCCCGAAGACCGGGCGTGGGCGGTGCCCGCCATGCAGGAGTCGCTGCAACTCGCCTGGAAATCGGCGGAAGCACAGGGGCAGTGGCTTGGCCCTCAGCCGCTCTGGCACGTGGTGCAAACGGAGCTGGCCGCCGATGTGATTGGGTATTTGCAGTACGAGATGGAACTCAATGCCTCGCATACCAACAACCGAACGAATTGGTCCAAGCAGATTCAGGCCGGCGCGGCTGAAGGTGAGGTCAAGTTCGCCGATGTGGTGCTGCGCGGGGGCGACGTCACCTTCCGGTTGATTGGCACCATCGACCGTGTGGACCGCGGTATAGACACGCGGGTCGTTGGCGCGAGCAAGTACATCGCGGCGATTGACTACAAGAGCACGAAGTATTCGACGCCCGCAGGCGGAAATAAGCGCGGATGGGATGACGGTGTGGTGTTACAGGTGCCGCTGTATGCTGCCGCACTGCAGCAGTTGCGGCCCAATGACGTCGTAGCGCGCATGGAATACCGCACGTTGCGCTCGCCCGAGATTGTGCACCAACTGTCGCTCGCGCCACTCAAGGGTGGTGCGGTGCAGGATGCACCCGAAGCAGACGAAAAACTCGCGGGCGCGCTGGCCGCCGCCGGCCGACGCGTGGCACAAGTGCGCGCAGGAGAGTTGCCCGCCGAGCCGACGGCCTCGTGCGGCTGCTCACCCTATTGCCCGGCGCGCGACATCTGCCGCATTCCTGGCGGACCGGTGGAGGCAGGACGATGACGCGGCTCACCGATGCACAGTTGCGCGTCATTACCACGCTCAGTGGGCATCTGCTCGTGGATGCTGGCGCGGGCTCTGGAAAAACAACGACGGTGGTGCAGGCGCTTTGTTATCAGTTGGGAGTGCCGGTGCTCGTCAATGGCACGCCGCTCCCGCCGGTGCCGGCTCCGCTCGCGCTCGATGACATTGCTGCCATCACCTTTACCAACCAAGCGGCGGCGGATCTCAAGCGAAAACTCCGTGCCGCGCTGCGTGCCGCGGGCCGTACCGACCTTGCCTCCGAAGTAGACTCGGCGCGCATTGGCACCATTCACGGTTTCTGCAGCGACTTGCTCAATGGTTTTGCCCTCCGCGCGCAGGGACGCCCGAGCCGGCGCGTGCTGGAAGAAGGAGAAGGCCAGTCGTTGGCCGCAGATTGTGCGCGCGACGCGCTGTTATATGCCGTGCAGTACGGCGGAGTTGCCGGGCTCGACGATCTGCTCAGCGGTCGTCGCCTGAAAGACATTCGTTTGTGGGTGCAGAAAGCTGCGGACGACGGTGCTCGGCTCGCCAAATGGGCGGAGCACCGCGCATCGTTACGCCCGCATGAGCACGCGTTGCTGCACATTGCGACGCACGCGGCGCAGTTGCGCGCGCAACGACTCGACGACGAAGGGGCGCTCGACTTTGACCGGATGATTGGCGCGGCGAGCGAACTCTTAAAGAACGTACCGGTGCGCCATGCCGTGCAACGGCGCATTCGGCTGTTGATTCTCGATGAGTTTCAGGACGTGGACCCCGTACAGCGCGACATCGCCTACCTGCTCGGCGGCATTGCTGAAGCGGACCCATCGCCCACGCGGCTCATTTTGGTGGGCGATCCCAAGCAGAGCATTTACGGGTTCCGCCGCGCCGATGTGACGCTCTGGAATTCTGTGGCGCACCGTTTTCAGAAAGGGCTGGGCGAGCTGTTGCCGCTGACGGAAAACTTCCGGAGCAAGGCGGCCATCCTCGCCATGGTGGATGCAGCCGTTGGGCCTATGCTCGATGCGCCCGTTGCGGGCGGCAGCGTGGCGGCACGCAAGCCGTATGAAGTGCCGTATGCGCCACTGGTGGCTCGCGCTGACGGATGGGAAGGCGACCATGCGGTGGAGTTCATTGTTGTTCCAGCCGGAGAGGACAACAAGGCTCGCAAGGTGGCGGAGGTCCGGGCACTGGACGCCGTCGCCGTGGCTCGGCGGATTGTGCAACTCCGCGACGCAGGCACCCCAGTTGGTGGCATGGCAATCCTGTTGGCCGGCTGGGCCGATGTGGAGCTGTACGAAAAAGCTCTGCGCCATGCGGGGATTCCAGTGTACGTGCTCCGCGGCGAAGGGTTTTGGGAGCAGCGCGAAGTGCTCGACTGCCTGCTGGCGTTGCGCGCCATTCGCGATGTGGCCGACGAAGTCGCGCTGGTCGGCTTCTTGAAGAGTCCATTTGTGGGCGTACGTGACGACACCCTGCTGGCGCTCGCCCGTGCAGGTGGAAATGGAGACATGGTTGCCGCCATGCAGACGGTGGAGTGCGAGCGTGGGCTCCTGGATGACGCGGTGAGTATGCTACAGCGCTACGGTGCGCTCCGCGACCGACTCAGTATGCATGCGCTGCTCACGCACCTCCTCGAAGAGTCCGGGTACATGGCCTTCTTGGCCATGAATACCGCGCAGGGGCCGCAGCAGATTGCCAATCTGCGCAAGCTCGTACGTTTGACGGCCGCAGCGCCTGATCAGTCGTTGGGCGAGTTCTTGCGAACGGTGGCTGAGGAGCGGGAGCGGGAAGACCGTGTGGCCCCCGAGCGGTTGTACCGGGAGCGTGCGGATGTGGTGACCATTACCTCCATTCACAGTTCCAAGGGACTTGAGTGGCCGGTGGTGTTTTGGTGTGACCTCGTGCGGGAGTTGTCGGGTGAGAAAGGAAAATTTCTCGTTGGGCGCGACGCGTTCTGCGTGAAGGACGAGGCGCTGCTGGACGCTGAGGGCAAGCCGCTTGATCCAGCGTTTGAGGCGCTCTCCGAAGAACTGGCGCTTGAGAAGCGCGCCGAGTCGTACCGGCTCTGGTATGTGGCATCCACTCGGGCGAAGCAGCGACTGGTGCTCACGGGCATTCCCCTTGGCACCATGAGCAAAGGCGCCGCCTCACCGGCGCGCGCGCTGCGTGAGCGGTTCCCTACACTAGGCGCGACGCCAGAGCTGGAGTACAAGAGCCACGACGGGGTGGTGTACCATGCGGTGGTCACACAGGCCGGTGATGCGGCGATTCAGTTAGCGCCGGCGTTGGATGCTGAGCCAATGATGACATTGCCGCCTGCGCCGGTGACGGTGCCGAGTGGCAGTACGAGGCTCTCGGCTACGCAGTTGATGACGTTCAGCAAAGATCCCGCGTTGTGGTACCGCCGGTACGTGGAGCGCGGCGATGTGGAGAGTCGCGAGGCCGTAGCGCGTGCCGGTGGCGGGTCGATTGCGACCGGACTCGTGGTGCATGCAGTGCTGGAGCAGCTCGATGCGGGTGGCGTGGACGTCGCGGAGTTGATTGAGCGGGCGATTGGCGCGCAGGACGCTGACGCTCCCGATCAAGAGTCGGCGGGAGCGTCGGCGTACCGAGCGATGGTGCGCGAGCGAGTGGATGCGGCGCGGAATGCGCCGCTCTGGCAAAAGGTGGCCGGTGCGCCAGGGGCGCGGCGCGAGTTGGCGTTTACGCGATTGATGCCGGACGGATCGGTGGTGGTTGGCGCGCTCGATCTGGCGGCGCGGGTGGGCGACGCGGTGCAGGTGGTGGATGTAAAGACCACCGATGTATCGGCCGCCGAGCTCGCGGCGCGGTATGCTGTGCAGGCGGACGTATATATAGATGCGGTGCAGGCGATTGCTGGGGTGCGCGATGTGCAGTTCTCGCTGCTCACGGTGCCGGCAGGGGAGACGGTTGCCGTGACGCAATCGTCCGATGTGGCAGGAATGATTGCGCGCCTGCGGAAGGGCGGCGGCTAGCGCAGTGTGGGGGGATGACCCCCGCTGTCCATGGCAGGTTGCCAGAGCCCATGAAATGGAGCTCCGTCGGTTGCCAGAATCTATCGATGATGGTATCGTTGTACGATACGCCTATCGATGAGCAGCCTATGTCCGTGGTGACCGTTTCGCCCAAATTTCAGGTCGTGATTCCTCGTGAGATTCGCGAGGCGCTACAGCTCGTGCCGGGGCAGAAGGTGCAGGTGCTGCAGTATCAGAACCGGGTGGAGTTTATTCCGGTACAGCGTGTGCGGGCAATGCGGGGCTTTCTCAAAGGCATTGATACCACCGTTCACCGCGACAAGGATCGGGTGTGAACCTCGTCGATTCATCGGCGTGGCTGGAGTACTTGGCCGGCGGGCCACACGCGCAGGAGTTCGCGCGCGTGGTTGAGGATGTAGAGCATTTGCTGGTTCCGACCGTTGTGCTGCTGGAAGTGACGCGCCGCGTGATGCAACAGCGCGGGGAGGATGACGCGCTACAGGTGGCCGCCGTGCTGCATCAGGGGCGTGTGGTGACGCTCGACAGTGGCGTGGCGCTCAGTGCTGCACAATTTGGTGTGGCGCACAAGCTGCCGCTCGCCGACAGCATTATCTACGCCACCGCTCGGCAGTACCACGCCACGGTGTGGACGATGGATGCGGATTTTGAGGGACTGCCGAACGTGCGGTACGTGGCCAAGCGGCGGGCGTGAGCGGAGCTAGTGTGAGGTAAGGTGGCGCGGATTCAGCGTACGTGAGCGCTGAGCACCAACTCCAACCGCTCGCGCACCATCTCGCGCACGCGTGGTGGCTCGAGCACCTCAGCGTCGGGCCCGTACTGCAGCACATGGCGCACGGCCCAGTCATCATCGAGTAGCGGATGATCGACAATCACACTGCCGTCGTGCTGCGTTTCCACGGATTGGTGTTCCGCGATCCACCGCGCGATGCGCGGACTGTATTGCACGCGCAACACATCTTCCGCGTTGGTCACCGTGGCGCGGCCGTTGCGCAGGGTGGCTTCGACGTCTACGTCGTCGGGAATATCCGCTGGCTCGGCGAGCATCTTGGCCGCCACCATTCGGTCGAGGCGGAAAATGCGGATGCTCTCAGCCCGTTCGCAGTGGCCGATCAGGAACCAATGTCCGTTCGAGTGGAGCAGCCCGTACGGATGCACGCTCCGTATGCTTCCTGCGGGGGAGCTCACGGAACGGTATTCGATTTCCGCTTTGCGCCGGCTACTGATGGCCGTGCGCAGCAGGCTTAGGTGGAGCCCATCGCGCTCCGAGGCCACGAGGCGCGCGGCGTGCACAGGGCCGCGATCCGTGTGCAACGTGAGGCCAGCTGCGGCGCGCACGACGCGTTCTTTGGCCCGCTCGGCCACGGCGGCCTCGTGAGGCGGAAGTTCGCGCGCGAGCGCGGCGAGCCCAAGTTCAATGGCACCGAGTTCGCTCGGGGTGAGCCCCATCGGTCGGCGGAAGAAGGTGGATTCGAGCTGCACGGAGTCTGTGCTAAAGGCGAGGCGCACGCCTTCAACAAACCCGCCTGGACCATCATCAAAACGGGTCACGAGCGTTCGCAGATCTTTGGCGAGTGTCCCTTCGGAGACGCCCACCAGTATGGCAAGATCGGCAATGCGGTGCGGCGAATCATCGGCGAGAGCTGGGATGGCAATGAGCAGCCGGCGGAGTTGACTCGCCGCGTCGTCAGCGGTGCGCGGGTTCATGTGGAGTGCTCCTGCGTTGCGGCGAGGTACAGGGCTACGGTGTTGCTGGCGACCTCGTGAAGCGCGTCCACGATGGTGCTCGGCGCCACAGGTACGGCTGATCCGCCAAAGGAGAGCAGCCAGCGCACAAAGGCGTCTGGGCGGCGCACCACAAAACGACGGCAGTCGGAATGCTCGGGGTCAGCGTCGCCGAGTTCGGCACCGGCGGCGGCAAAGCGGTTGCTGGGGTCGAAGCGCACGGAGACGTGGGTGGCATCGGCGTCACCCATTTCCCACGCTTGGCGTGAGAGAGTGTGCGACCAGAGATCAAAATCAGATGGAATTTCAAAGTCGTGTGACTGAGCTTTGGCGCTGTTGATGACGACGCGACTCATGCGGCTCACGCGGAAGTGTCGAAGCGCGTTGGCGGTCACATCGTGTGCAACGAGGTACCAGATGCCGGAGAGAAAAATAAGACCGTATGGTTGCACGCCGCGGCGTGAATGTGCGTCGCGTTCCATGGAGCGGTAATCGAAGTCCACGAGTTTTCGGCGGCGCACGGCGGTGTCGAGTAATTCGAGGACGTCGTGATCGGAGGCGTGCGACGGTTGTAGAATCACTTCACGCGCGCTGTCGCCGTCTATAGCAAGCGGAATGTCGAAGGCGAGTTTGCGCACGGCCGTCGCCGCGTCGGCGGCGAGCATCGCGTGTTGCATGTGCTGCACACGGGTGGCGGCGCGCGCGATCATGGCAATTTCATCCGGCTCGAACGACAGGATCGGCAGGTCTTGGTACCCTGGCCCTTTTGGCCGGATGGGTGGGGCAGCGGCCGCCCCGTCATCGGCCGTCATGAGGTAGGGGAGGTAGAAAGCGCGAGACTTGAGGCGATAGCTCGAGAAGCCGCCCTCCTCTCCAGCCACGGTTTCGATTGGTACGCCGAGTTCGCGGAGCTCGTCTTTGTCACGCTCGAACATGCGCATGCGCGCGTCGTCTGCCTGGTCAGGATCGGCGTAGGCTGGCACTTCGGCGGCGAGTTGCTCGAACGAAATGGGAAAGCGAAATCGCAGGAATGCCGCGATGACGTCCATCCATCGCTGGACTTTGGCGGGGCGTTTGGCGCTGGGCATGGGGAGATTGTAGCTCTTGGGTGTGACAACCGGCTACTGGCGAGCCAGTCTGGCGGTCAGCAAACGGAACCCAGGCGGTGGGCGGGGGGGGGTGTTGAGACGCGCCGAGCGTAGAGGACTGTGCCGGTAGCCGCCTGCTGTTGCAGACTGACTGTCAGAGCCCGTGGCGAAGCTTAAGCGCGGGCTGCCGTCCCGACACCCGCCCTCCTCCCGCAGGAAAAGGAGCCTCCCTGTATGTCGAACGAATCCCGCGGTGACAGTGGTTACTCTGACTTTGTGGCGCCGACGCCTCCGCCGTTGCCTCCTATTCCGGTTGTCCCGCTGATCGCATCGGAAAGTCGGGATGTCGCGCCGGTCTACACGCCGCCCAATCCAGGAAGTCCGGAGTTCCGTGCCATGATTGAGCACCACAAGGATGTGATTGAGGCAGAGTTTGGCGTTCGGCCGGATGTGATTCTGGATATTGGCTGAGGGACATGCACCGGGATCCCGAGTGCGAGTCCTTCGAATTGACCAGAGGTGATGTCCGTACCACGACACAGTGCACAGGAGATGAACAGATGAAGCGGCGCGATTTTGTAGTGGGTGTAGTGCTAGTGTCTGCGGGCAGTTTCATCGCGCGCGCGGCTTCTGCCGTCGGCGTCAGATCGACCGGTTGCCGTGATGCGGCGCCAAGGTTTGCCGGCCGCACACCGCTCGCGCTCGGCATCGCCTCTTGGCCCCAAATGGACGCGATGGCATTTCGCATGCGGGTACGCCCCGCGTCGTACGAGCTGCCATATGGCGTTCTGATTAATGGGCAGCCCGTACGAGCGGAGTCACTTGGGTACGGTTGGTTTGAATTGACGGGCAAGATGCACACGGCGCGTAGCGCGCGTGCAGGAATGCAGGTGACGGCGAGTCATGATATTGAGATCAGTCGATTCGTCGATACCTTGGATGCGGAGAATCGGTCCCGCACTTTCGCACTCCGGCTTACGCACTGATTATTTGTCGAAGATAAAGGCCGTCAGTCCGATGCGCACACGTGCGCCGGTTGCGCTGAGTGCTGGGAAAGAGGGGACGCTCTGTCCGTTGGCCGTTGCCTCTGTGAAATCGCCGGTCGTGTAGAGCGCCGCGAGATCGATTGCCGCGTGCGGGGTGAGATACACCATCAATCCAGCCCCGCCGGACCAGCCGGTGCCCTTCATTTCGACGTCAACATAGGAACGATTGATGTACATGCTCTGCTTTGCCGCGCGCGCGGTATAGGAACCCTCGAGGTAGGGCACCACACGACTCCCAGTTCCAAAATGCCAGCGCAGGCCAAGGTCTCCGAATCCGAGGCCGTACGTGCCTGATCCGTCCTGCGATGTCATGGTTGCACCGTCGCCGCTCAGGAAAAAAGTCCACGAATCAGAAAATCCAAAACCGACGGTGAGTCCCCCACCGCGACCACCGTCGAAATCGCTACTACTACCCGCTTTGAGTGAAGCGCCTGTGGCGCTGCCGCTGATCATCAGGCCCCGTGTAACTGACAACGGCTCAGGGACCACACTTTGAGCATATGCCTGCGGTGCGAAAACAGCGGCGAGCAGGAGCACGGACGAAAACGTGTGATGACATTTCATAGCCGGGCACTCCGATGTGAGGGTCGAAGTGCAAGCTGCACCAGCGGTCTGACAGTGCAGAAAAGACTGCGCGACAGCCGCCACACGAAAGTGCGCCATTTGAGTAGGTCGCAAAAGCACCGTCGCCGGGCTACCTTTGCCCTCCACTCCTCCCTCGGCGCCCATGCACTCCACACATCGCCTCACTCTCCTGCTCGCGGCCACTCTCACCGCCGCCTGCACTGCCGCTAAGCCACCGGCCCCCGCCGCACCAACCACCGCGGCCATCACCGAGCAAGACCTCCGGCAACGTCTCTTCCTGATTGCCGACGACTCCATGATGGGGCGCGAGTCGGGCTCCGCCGGCAACTATAAGACTGCGGACTATGTGGCCGCCGAGTTCAAGCGACTCGGGCTGGAGCCCGCTGGGGAGAATGGCAGTTACTTTCAGACGGTGCCCCTCTGGACCGCCGCGGTCGACACCCGCTCGCGCATTGAAGCCGCGGGCACCGCGCTGCAACTCGGCGCCGACTTTCTGCCAAACGCGCTCGGCGCGCCGGCTCGCTCACTCGATGGTGTGCAGGCGATTTACGGCGGGCCCATCACCGATAGCACGCGCTGGATTTCGAGCGCCGAGGCGGCGGGGAAGTTGGTGGTGTTGGATTTGCCGCCTGGTACGCCGCGGCGCGGACTGAATATTGGGGCGCGTTGGCGTTCGTCTGCGGCGGTGGCGCTTGTGGTGCTCGATGCCATTGGCGCGGAGACGATTACAACGTTGCGCGAGGGGCGACCGGTGGCGGACACGGCGCGTTCGGCGAACGCGATTCCCGCGCTTTGGATATCGCGGCGCGCGGCCGCCGTATTGTTGGGTGGCGACCCCGCTGCGCTCAAGCCAGGGGCGGCGGGTGTAGCGTTGCGTGGATGGTTCGACATCGCGCGCACGCCGGTGAAATATCCGGCACGCAATGTGATTGCCATTTTGCGCGGAAGCGATCCGGCGTTGCGTGGGCAGTATGTGTCGCTCAGCGCGCACAACGATCACGTGGGCTACGATCACTTTCCGGTGGATCACGATTCCATTCGTGCCTTTGATCGTGTTGTTCGCCCGATGGGCGCAGACTCGCCAGTACGGCCGCCGACCGCGGCGGAGTGGACGCGCATTCATGGATTGCTCGATTCGCTGCGTAAGGTGCACAAGCCGCGGCTCGATTCCATTCGCAATGGTGCCGATGATGATGGATCGGGCACCGTCGCGCTGTTGGAGATTGCCGAAGCGATGGCGCGTGGTGGCGCGCATCCGCGTCGCTCCATTCTCTTTGTCAATCACATGGGCGAAGAAGCGGGGCTACTCGGCTCCAAGTGGTTTACCGATCATCCCACGGTGCCGGTGGATTCGATTGTCGCCGAGATTGATGAGGATATGACCGGGCGCGGGTTGCCCGATGATTTTCCGCTCGATGGGACGGTGGCGGCAACGCCGACGTATCTCGAGGTGATTGGCGCCAAGCGCTTGTCGCGTGAGTTTGGCGATTC
>CANIWQ010000083.1 GCA_947471365.1 Gemmatimonadota bacterium
GGGATCGTGAGGAGTGAGTCCAGTTCGCGCACAATCTCAATTTCGTGCTGCTCGCGCCAGGCGCGCACCTTCGGCGTAATCGATTGCGCGCCGACGTTAACGGAGAGAGCGGTGAAGGCCGTGAGCAGGACGGCGGAGTGCAATGGGAGGGTGCGCATTACTTGTTTCCTTTCGAGGGAGCGGCGGAGGTGCTGTGCCGCAAGGCATGACCGGCAAGCACGCCAGTCAGTTTGCCGTTGTCCACGGCACCTTTGCCATTCACAAAAACCCACCGCATTCCCGTGGCCAATTTCTCCGGCTCGGTGTAGGTCGACTCATCGCGAATTGTAGCGGGGTCGAACACAATCACATCGGCAAACCAGCCGACCTCCAGCTTGCCGCGCTGCGGAATGCCGAGGTCGTGCGCTGGCTGGGCGCTGCTCGCTTCAATCGCGCGAGCCATCGTGAGCACGGGTTTGTCGATCACAAACTCACGGAGCTTCTTGGGGTAGGTGCCGTACTTGCGCGGGTGCCCGTCGGAGCCGTCAGAGCCGGTGGTCACAAAGGGCGCTTTCATAAACGTTTCGATGTCGTGTGCGTTCATGTTGAACGACGCCACGCTCTGGTCGCCCACCGTGCGGATAATCTCGAGCGCGGCTTCCACGGGCTCGAGTTTGCGCGACGTGGCAATCGCATCAAGACGCTTCCCGTACAACTCACGCGACGCCTTGTTCACCACGAGCAGTGAGGACGCCCCGCCGCGCCGTCGCAGATTCTCGCGCATCTCCGCCACAAGCTTGGCGTGCGTGGCGGGATCCGCGATGCGATGCAGCAGCGAATCGCGTCCACCGGCCTCGGCCCATCGCGGCAACAACGACGTGACAAGCGAAGTGCCCGACGCTTCGTACGGATATTGGTCAGCGCTCACCGTGATCCCTTCCTGCTGCGCGGCGGTGATCAGTGCGATCACGCTATCGGCGTAGCCCCACACGTCAGCGCCGAGCGCCTTGATGTGGGAGAAGTGCACGGGAATCTTGGCCTCGCGTCCAATGCGTAGCACCTCGCGCACCGAGCCCAGGAGGCCAATTGTATACGAACTTTCGTCGCGCTGGTGGGTGTCGTAAATGCCGCCATGCCGAGCGGCCACCTTGGCGAGGGCAATCACTTCCTCAGTGGTCGCATAGCTGCCGGGCGCGTAATAGAGCCCTGCCGACAAGCCAAAGGCACCGTCGCGCATGCCGCGCTCCACGATGTCTTCCATCGTGGCGAGTTCCGCTGCACTCGGTGCGCGATCGCTCATCCCGAGCACTCGGCCGCGTACACTGCCTTGCGGCACATACACAAAAGCGTTCGTGCCAATCCCCGCTGAGTCCCACTTGGCGAGCAGCGGTCCGACATCCGTGGCGCCGCCGCCGTCGTTGTTGGTGGCGACGGTGGTCACGCCCTGCATCAGATACGGTGCATTGCCGCGCCGAACCGGCGACGAAAGATCGGTGGGCGTATGCGTATGCGGGTCAATGAACCCCGGCGCGACGATAAGCCCCGTCGCCACAATGGTGCGTGTGGCGGTGACGCCCGCACGCTTGGCGTCCCCCACAAACACAATGCGATCACCACGAAGCCCTACGTCGGCCACACGACCGGCGGCGCCAGACCCGTCGTACACAAGTCCGCCGGTGATCAGAATGTCCGCTGATACGCGCTGGGCCCCGGCGCGTGCGCCGGAGCCCAGTGCGAGAATCAACGGAAGAACACGAATGCGAAAGCACGGCCACATATCGGTCTTCCTGGAAGAAGAGTCTTACTTCTTGGGGTTGAGAATGTCGTCAATCTGGTGACGCGCCTCGCCGAGGTGCGCCTTGGTCATCGGGTCGGTCGCGCGTCCCTGTGCAGCCGCGATCTGTCCGTCGAGCGTCTTGAGTTCGAGACGGAACATCGCCTTTGCGTCCGCCGTACGGCGGGTGAGCTGCGCAATAAACGACGCCGGAATGCCAGCGGGAATCGGACCGAGGTTAATCGGTTGCGGATTCACCTTGCTGCGTGCCAGATCGATGTACGAGGTCTGGAGTCCGCGGCGATAGGCGTCGATTTTCACCGACGGGTGCGACAGTTCGCCCCACACGCCGCTCCGCACATCCGCCAAGAGTTCAGCAAGCGTGTAGACCGTCTCGCCGGCCTTGGCGTCTGCCTCAAACGACACGAGGCGCGACAACCGGATGTCGCTGAGCACCGTGGAGAGCACGCCGCGCTGGGCGCCGTTGATGCGCTGAATCGAACCTTCCGGCTCAATACGGCGCAGGATCGCGGGATCCAGGAAATACGTCGGCGTCGCAAATGCATTGTCGTTCAGGAACTTCACCGCAGAACGCTGGCGCGCCGCGCTCGTCGGCGTGAATCGCACACCGGCTTGCCCGCCGAGTTTTTCCTGCGTTTCCGCCGAGCCCACAATCACCGCCACGTGGCGGAGTTCGGTGGCCCACTGACCAATCAACCGGCCGTAGATCTCCGACGTCTGATCGTTGTTCTGCAAGTCTTCCTGCGTGGCCGGCAACAGCATCGGTACGAGGCGCTTGAGGTTCTTGATGCCGAGCGCGGTGCTCTTGACGGCGTCGGCATCGCCCACGGCTTCGGTGTTGTTGTATGGGTCCGCACCCTGATCGTCGTCGGTGGAGAAACGCAACCACGGCTTGGTGTCCTGCTCGCGCGCCCAGCTATCGAGCGTTTTGCGCTCCTCGTCGGGCGTCTTGGCGCCGGCAATCGGCGCGTAGCCCCAGTGTGTAGCCCAAATGTCGTACGGGCCGATCTTCGGAATGAGATCGCCGATGGCAATGCCATCTTCCGGCTGCGCCACATAGTTGAAGCGCGAGTAGTCCATCAGCGTGGAGACGTGCCCCATGCGGTGCACGAAATCCTTGTTGCGAATCGAGTCGGCCGGATACATACCGCTCGCCTTCATGTTGTGCTGGAATCCGAGCGAGTGGCCAATCTCGTGCGCAATCACGTACTGCATCAAACGGCCAGCAAGCGAATCCGGGAAGGGGAGCTTCTTGGCCCGCGGGTCCACGGCGCCGGCCTGCGTCCAATACCAGTCGGTGTTGAGGTTCATCACGTTGTGGTAGATCTGCAGATCGGCTTCCATAATCTCGCCAGAGCGCGGATCGTGTACGTGCGGCCCGACGGCGTTTTCAATGCTCGACGGTAGCCACATGATCACGGAATAGCGCGCATCTTCGGCGGCCCAGTCCGGATCTTCTTCCTTGGTCGGTGCGTACTTGGCCACGATGCCATCCTTGAAGCCCGCGGCTTCAAAGGCCGTCTTCCAGCTATCGATGGCCTTCGCCACCCACGGCTGCAGCCACTTCGGTGTGCCGGGGTCCACGTAGTACGCGATCGGCTTCTTGGGGTAGCAGAGATTGCCTTCCTTGCGATCGCTGCACTCCAGGCGATAGCGCGTAATGAACGTGCGCGTCGCGGCCTTCTGCTCCTGGCGGCTGAAGTCGGTGGTGCTCGTGGAGAAGTAGCCCACGCGCTCGTCCATCAGACGCGGCATCATCGGGGTTTCGGGGAGCTTGAGCATCGACCAGTGCACGAGGAACGACGCCGACGGCGGGAGCGCGGGGCCAAAGCCCCCAGGCGCACCCGGAAGGGCGGGCGTCGAGTTCACGGTGAGCGTGGCTTCGATTTCAATGTTCGTGGGGTAGGTCGCTACGCGCTCGAGGAACGAACGCGCGGCGTCGATCGTGCCGCGATACCGCGTCGTCACGTTCAACTCGGCGGGCGGGTTCGTATACATACGGGAGACGTCAATCACCGGCGCCGAATCGGCACCGTACGCCTCGACGTTGAACGCCGCGAGAATCGCGTTGTAGTTCGACGCTTCCACCGCACGGTAGATCGGGTCGGTGGAGTCGGCGCGAATCTGATAGCTCACGCTCTTGAAGAGCACGCGGTTGTTCTTGAGCTCCCAACGCACCACGCGGTTGCCGAGCGCTTGGCCGCCGTAGCCAGCGCCGACCGTCGTCTTGGCGATCTGGCTGACGAGCAACATATCCTTGCCCAACTCACCGCGCGGAATCTCATAGAGCACGCGCGATCCAATGCGGTGCGTCTTGAAGAGTCCAGCCTTGGTCTTTACGTCGCCACGAATGACCGTCGCATAGGGTCGCGGATTCGGCTCGGCGGGAGCGCCGCCCGGAAGTCCGCCTAGCGCGCCAGCCGCACCCGCGCCTGGTGCACCGGCGGGCGGGGCCGGACGCGTGGTGTCACCCGGTGCGGCCGGAGCGCCGGCCGGACGGGCGGCACCGGCCGCTGCGGTCGGAGTGGGGGAGGGAGCGGGTGCCGGAGTCTGCACCGTCGCCGGCTGGCAGGACGCGAGTACCAACGCGGCCGCGAGGGGCAGGAAGGAGCGCAGTCGAGTCATCGGTGTACCGAGAGGTTGGTGAATGATTCGGAGGGTACCACGCTGGTCCGCTGGCCAATCCAAAAGCCGAGCGAATCCAGCACGGTGCAAGATGCGCTCCCCGCCCATGACCGCGCCAGCGGAACAAGGCATGCGACGGCGAGTGCGGGCGGTTACCGGGGGCGCCGCGCTCCTTTCTCCCCCAGTGGGCGCTCCCGTTTTGGGCCACTGCCAATGGCCTCGTCGCCAAACTTCTCTCGCACGCGGTCCAGTGCGCGCGAGAGGTCCCGGTCGCGCGGCACCTCCACCGCCGGGGTGCTCGGCGCGAACATCGTGAGCTGCTCTGCGTCGCGCGACGAGGCAAAGTTCGAGAGCGCCACGCCAATGAGGCGCGCCGGTTTGCGTTGTGCCACCCGGAGCTTGCGAAAGAGCTCCAGGGCCACGTCCGTCACGGCGCGGTCCGACTCGATTCCCTCACGCAGCGTGCGCCCAGCGGTGCGGGTCGTCCAATCGTTGGTGCGGTATTTCACGGTCACCGTGCGCGCCGTGAGTCCGTCACCCCGCAGGTCGGCGGAGACCTTGGCGCAGAGGCGCCGCAGTTCCGATTCTACCTTGGTCACCTCCGACACATCGCGGTCAAAGGTTTCTTCGCGGCTCACCTGTTTGGCTGGTGCGTGCGGTTCTACGGCCGAAACACTGTTGCCGCCCACGCGCGCGCGAAGCCACGCGGCGGTTTTGGCGTCGAGCCAGCGCGCGAGCGTCGCGTCGTCGTGCTGTAAGACGTCGGGAACCCGGTCGAGCCCGAGGTCGTGCAGCTTGGCCGTCAGTTTGGGGCCAATGCCGGGGATGTCGCTGAGGGCGAGCGTGGCCATAAAATCGCTCACGCCGTCATCGGGGACGATGTGTACGCCGCCCGCCTCGGGTGCCTTGGTCGGTTTGGCGCGCTCCGCCGCTAGCTTGGCCACGAGTTTATTGGGGCCACCACCAATCGAAAGCGCCATTCCGGTTTCGTCGAGCACGGCCGCGCGAATGCGTCGCGCCGTGGCCTCGAGCGATTCGTGTTGATAGAGCGCTTCGGTGCCTGATAGATCCAAGTACCACTCATCAATGCTCGCCCCTTCGACGGCTGGGGTGAAGCGTTCGAGCACCCGCTTGATTGCGCCACTGGAATCAGTGCACGCTTGCCGCGGCACCGGCACGCAGAGCGCGTCGGGGCAGAGCTTTAACGCGAGCGTGATCGACATGGCCGACCGCACCCCGAACGCGCGCGTTTCATATGAAGCAGAGCAGACCACGCCGCGCGAGCCGGGACGTCCGCCCACGATCAACAGCGGAGCGCGGCCAGCGCCCTCGGGGTCTTCTTTCCGCGCGACGGCCACAAAAAACGCATCAGCGTCGGCGAGCAAGATGCGCGACATACCGAAAGCTACTCACCGTGGCAGCAACGCACATGGCGGCGGCCGGGAAATCCCGACCGCCGCCATGTGATATTCTGGCCGCGCCGCGTGCGCGGCACCAGTGTGCTTACGGAATTTCGATGATCACCGCGCGACGGTTCTGTGCACGGCCTTCCTTGGTGGCGTTGTCGGCCACCGGCTTTGATTCACCAAAGCCCTTGATCACAATGCGACTCGCGGCAATGCCATGTGCGGCCAGGTAATTCTTGACTGCCGTCGCACGGCGTTCCGACAGCCCCTGATTGTACGCGTCGGTTCCGATGTTGTCCGTGTGTCCCTGAATTTCCGCCTTCGTGTCGGCGTGCGCCTTGAGGTACGCCACGCCTACGTCGAGCGTGTCCTTCGCGGCCTTCGTCAAATCGGATTTGTCAAAGGCAAAATTCACGTCGTGCAGCGTAAGCAACTCACGCGGCTTGGCGGGGGCGGGAGCCGGCGGGGCTGGCGGAGCCGGCGCGGGCGCTGGGGCGGGAGCCGGAGCCGCCGCGGGAGCCGGTGCTGGCGCAGGAGCTGGCGTCACCGGAGCTGGCGGCGGGGGCGGCGCCTGCGGAGCCACATAGCAGCTGTTCTTCCTGACGTGACCACCAAACATCCGGCTGATGCCGGCCGTCAAGCGATACGTCGTGGTCCGCTGTCCGCTTGGCGTCTGATCCGACGGATCCTTGAAGTCCGCCGTGCCGCCAAAACGCCACGACCAGTCTTCATTCACACAGTAACGGAATCCGATCGACGCATTGCCGCCGGAGTCATATTGGTTCTTGGTGGTGTCCGACTCGTAGCGCGACCCAGTCCAGCCGCCCCCGATGAGGAACTTCCACTGATCGTTGATAGGGTGCGTATAGATCAGGTTGATGCGGTTGTTCAGCGCGTTCAGATTGCCCACACGCGAACTCTTGGTCTTCGAGTAGTCCACTTCGTACTCAAGAGCCACGCGATCCAGCGGCCAGCCATTCCACGCGTCGAACGGCGAAATGCCGACGCGGGCGCCAATGCCGAGGGGGTTGTCGAGCTTGGTGAAATCATCGTACTTGGTCCACTGGGCCATGACACCAATTTCGCCGACGGTGGCACGCTGGGCAGCCAGCGGTGCACCGGTGGCAAGTACGAGCAGCGTCGCGAGAGCGAGTCGTCGCATTGCGGGGGGGCTCCTGTAATGTGTTGTGAACGATCGCCTCAGTCGAGGCGCTCAGTCTGGTGCCTTACCCACCAAGGCACGCAGACTTAAGCAAGATATGATAATACGGTTTCGAAAACGCGTCCACCGTTACTTTTCCGAGTCTGCCGAACACCATTTGGACTCGACCTGCCACCAGCAATGACCCATCGCTCTGACCATTCGCTCGATCAGAACGCTCCGCTCTGGGCGCCGGCTCCCGCGCAGGCACGGCAAACGCAACTCTACGCGTTCTACCAGTCCGCGGCTCGGCAGTGGGTAGGCACCCCTACTCCGGACGCACCGTATTCTCGCTGGCACGACTGGTCGTGCGACCGGCCGGAGCAGTTCTGGGCGACGGTATGGGACGACGCGGGGGTCCTAGCCGAGTCGCGCGGTGAAAGCGTGCTCCCGTGGGACGACGTCCTCGTCGGCGGTGCGCGCATGGGTCCGCCATCCCCCGACGCAGGCCCGTCTTGGTTCCCCGGCGCGCGGCTCAACTTCGCGGAGAATCTACTCCGGCACCGAGGGCCCGAACTCGCGCTGATCTTTCGCGACGAACGGGGCCGCCGCCGCACGATCACGCGCGATGCGCTCGTCGAGCAGGTGGCGGCGCTCGCCGCCACCTTGCACGCCCTCGGCGTGCGCCCCGGCGACCGCGTGGCTGGCTTTCTTCCAAACATCCCGGAAGCGGTCACGGCCATGCTCGCTGCCGCCGCCTGCGGGGCGGTCTGGTCCTCCTGCTCGCCCGACTTCGGAGCCAAGGGCGTACTCGATCGATTTGGGCAGATTACCCCGCGCGTGCTCTTTGCCGCGGACGGCTACACGTACGCGGGCAAAGCCATCGATCTCGTGGCGCGCGTGGCGGAAATCGCGGAGGCCATCCCCGAACTCGAGCATGTGGTGCTCATTCCGTTCCTGCGCGACAGCATCGACGCCGCGTCAATCGCTGCGGTGCGCGGCGGCGTGCTGTGGAGCGACTGCCTCGCACGGAGCGCGGGCGCCGCGCTGCACTGCGAGCAGCTCCCGTTCAATCATCCGTTGTATGTGATGTATTCGTCGGGCACCACTGGGCTCCCCAAATGCATGGTGCACGGCGCGGGTGGCACGCTGGTGCAGCATCTCAAGGAACATCGGCTGCATGTGGATCTACGCGCGGGCGAACGCATCTTCTACTTCACCACCTGCGGGTGGATGATGTGGAATTGGCTGGTGAGCGCGCTGGCCACGGGCGCCACGGTGGTGCTGTATGACGGGTCCCCGATGCCGCCGAGTCAGCCCGACGCACTCTGGACGCTCGCGGCGGAAGAGCACGTATCCGTGTTCGGCACGAGCGCCAAGTTCTTGGCGATGAGTGAAAAAGAAGGGATGCAGCCGGCCCGCACGCACGATCTCAGCGTCATGCGCACCATTCTGAGCACGGGGAGCCCGCTCGCCGAGCACAGTTACGATTTTGTGTACCGCAGCGTGCGCAGCGGAGTGCATCTCGCCAGTATCTCCGGCGGCACCGATCTCATTTCGTGTTTTGCGCTCGGGAATCCCATGCTGCCGGTCTGGCGCGGCGAGTTGCAGTGCCGGGGTTTGGGAATGGCGGTGGATGTGTTCGATGCCGCGGGGCACTCGGTAAGCGGAGAGGCCGGTGAGCTCGTGTGCACCAAGCCATTCCCCTCAATGCCGGTGGCCTTCTGGAACGACGCCGACGGCGCGGCGTATCGCGCGGCGTACTTCGATCACTATCCCAACGTCTGGCGCCACGGCGATTGGGCCGCGATCACCGCGCACGATGGTCTCGTGATCTACGGCCGAAGCGACGCGACGCTCAACCCGGGTGGCGTGCGAATCGGCACCGCTGAGATTTATCGGCAGGTGGAGCAGCTCGAGGAGATTCTCGAGAGCGTGGTGGTCGGGCAGGAGATTGTCGTGGAGGGCAGCGCCGACGTGCGCATCGTACTATTCGTGCGGCTCCGTGCCGGCGCGGTACTCAACGACGCGCTCCGCGATACACTCCGCCGCCGCATTCGTGAGGCCGCGAGTCCGCACCATGTCCCCAAGGTGATCGTGCAGGTGGCGGACATTCCGCGCACTATCAGTGGTAAGATTACCGAGATGGCGGTGCGTGATGTGATCCACGGCCGCGTGGTGAAGAACACCGATGCGCTGGCGAATCCCGCGGCGCTCGACCTGTACCGGAACTTACCGGAGTTGAGGCTGTCATGACCACCGATACTACCGTTGCTCCGCTTGTGACACTCGACGACGTGCGCGCGGCACGCGCGGTTATTGGCGACCGCGTGCGCCGCACGCCGATGATGGCCTCGGCCACGCTCTCTGCGATGACCGGTGCAGATATCTACCTCAAGCTCGAGCTCTTTCAGAAAACGGGATCGTTCAAAGTGCGGGGGGCGCTGAACCGAATGGATCAGCTCACGGCTGAAGAGCGGAAACGCGGCGTCGTCACGCTCTCGGCGGGCAACCACGCGCAGGCCGTTGCGTGGGCCGCGCGCGCCATGGGAGTGTCCGCGACGGTCGTCATGCCAACCACGGCCGTGCGCAGCAAAGTGGAAGCCACGCGCGGCTACGGCGGCGATGTCGTGCAGACGAGCGGCGACCTGCTCGGTACCGCACAGGCCCTACAAGCAGAGCGCGGCCTGACGCTCATCCATCCTTTTGACGATGATCGCGTGATCGCGGGCGCGGGCACGGTGGCGCTCGAAGCGTTCGAAGATCTGCCCGACGCGGACGTGCTGCTCGTGGGCTGCGGCGGCGGCGGTGTGCTCAGCGGTACGAGCGTGACGGCGCGCGGGCTACGGCCTGCCGCGCGCGTGATTGGCGTCGAGCCAGATGGTGCTTGCGGAATGCGACAGAGTCTCGACCACGGCTCTCCAGTGCCTCCGGATCGCCTGTCGACTATTGCGGATGGCCTTGCCGCGCCCTTCACCGGCGTACGCAACTTTGCGCATGTGCAGGGGCTCGGTGTTGAAATGGTGACCGTCCCCGATGAGGCGATTATCGAGGCGATGTGGCTGCTGATTGAGCGCTGTAAGGTGTTGGCCGAGCCCGCGGCCGCGGCTGGACTCGCGGCGTTGCTGGCCGGAAAAGTGACGGTGGCCCCAGGCGCGAAGGTCGTGCTCTTGGTGACGGGCGGCAATGTCGATCGGGAGCGCCTACGCACGCTTGGATGAGCGCCCGTGGGGGCGCCCGTTCGTTGCCCTCCGACGAACCGTCCCGCCGGACACTATATTAGGAAAATGAAAGGCGCCCTCTGTCTCCTCCGGCAGGCTTCCATCGGACTCGAGTGGTCCCGATGGTGGACGTGCGCCCGCACGGGTTCCCGCGGCGCCTAATTCTGCGCGTGTGGCACGTGAACGGTTCGAACTCGACTGTCTACTGTCTACCCGCCCATTATTCAGGAGCCCCTATGGCTACTACTGCGTCCCCGCTCAAGTCCGAGCCACACGACACCTTTCCGATCAACGGAACCGATTACATCGAGTTCTGGGTCGGCAACGCCAAGCAGTCCGCGCTGTATTACCGCGCGGCGTTCGGCTTTCAACTCATTGGCTATCGCGGCCCCGAAACCGGCGTGCGCGACCGCGCGAGCTACTTGTTGCAACAGGACAAAATTCGGTTCGTGATCACCTCGGCGCTCGGCCCGTCTGGCGAGATCGCGGAGCATGTCGCGAAGCACGGCGACGGCGTCAAGGATCTCGCCTTCTGGGTGGATGACGCCCGCGATGCCTGGGCCAAAGCCGTAGAACGCGGCGCCCGCTCGGTGCAGGAGCCGACGGTGCTCACCGACGCCGACGGCGAAGTGATTGTCGCCGCGATCGCAACGTATGGCGACACCATCCACTCGATTGTCGAACGCCGGAATTACCGCGGATTGTTCATCCCTGGTTTTGTGCCGAAGACCTCGGCGTTCAACGCACCGACGGTCGGGCTCAAATACGTGGACCACTGCGTGGGGAACGTCGAACTCGGCAAGATGAATGAGTGGGTCGATTTCTACGCCAAGGTGCTTGGCTTCTTCAACCTGCTCACCTTCGACGACAAAGACATCTCCACCGAATACTCGTCGCTGATGTCCAAGGTGATGTCGAACGGCAACGGTCGCATCAAGTTCCCCATCAACGAGCCGGCGCGGGGCAAGAAGAAGTCGCAGATCGACGAGTATCTCGACTTCTACGGCGGCCCCGGCGTGCAACACATTGCGGTGGCCACCGACGATATCATCGCCACGGTCACGGCGCTCAAGTCGCGCGGCGTCGAGTTCCTCGGCACGCCGTCCACCTATTACGACGACCTCGAAGCGCGCGTCGGCACCATCGATGAGCCGATCGCCGAGCTCAAGGCGCACGGCATTCTCGTGGATCGCGACGACGAAGGGTATCTGCTCCAGCTGTTCTCTAAGCCAGTGCAGGATCGGCCGACGCTGTTTTATGAAGTCATTCAGCGGAAAGGCGCCAAGGGGTTTGGCAAAGGCAACTTCCGCGCGTTGTTCGAGAGCATTGAACGCGAACAGGAACTGCGAGGGAACCTCTGATGCCGATGTATCACATGCTCGGGCAGGTGCCGCGGAAACGGCACATCGTCTTCCGGCGCCCGGACGGCGGACTGTACAGCGAGCAGTTGATGGGCAACGAAGGCTTCACCGGACCGTCGGCGTTGCTGTATCACATTCATCCGCCGACGACGATCAAGTCCGTGCGCGAACTCAAGAAGCTCGTGTGGGAAGCCGACGACAGCGCCGCGCTGCGTCACCGGCACTTTCGCACGCGCCAACTGCCCAAGGGCGGGTCGCCCACGCTCGATCGCATTCCGTTGATGTACAACAACGACATCGCGATGCTCTGGGTCGAGCCGGATACAACGGACGAACATTTTTACCGGAACGCGCAGGCTGATGAAGTGGTGTACGTCGCCGAAGGCGCGGGAACGGTCGAAACGCAGTTCGGCCCGCTCGCCATTAAGCCTGGTGACTATCTGATGCTCCCGCGCGGCATCATGCATCGCTATCGCTTTACCACGCCGGCCAAGCTGCTCTGTTTTGAGAGCCGCGGCTACGTGCGCACCCCCTCGCGGTATCGCACGGAGTTCGGCCAGATCGTGGAAGGCGCGCCGTACAGCGAGCGCGACTTCCGCCGCCCCACGGAACTCGTGACGCACGACGAAAAGGGAGATTTCCCTATCATCGTCAAGCAGTACAACGCCCTCACCGAGATGGTGCTCGATCACCATCCGCTCGACGTCGTGGGCTGGGATGGGTTCTTCTATCCGTGGGCGTTCAACATTCACGACTTTGAACCGATCGTCGGCAAGGTGCATCAGCCGCCGCCAGTGCATCAGACATTCCAGGGCGACGGCTTTGTGATCTGCTCCTTTGTGCCGCGTCTGTACGACTTTCATCCGCAGGCCGTGCCGGCGCCGTACAACCACAGCAACGTGGACAGCGACGAGGTGCTCTTCTATGCCTCGAGCGAATTTATGAGCCGCAAGGGAATCGAGTACGGCTCCATCACGCACCATCCGGATGGGCTGCCGCACGGCCCGCATCCGGGGCGCGTTGAGGCGAGCATCGGCGCCAAGGAAACCAACGAACTTGCGGTGATGATGGATTCGTTCCGGCCGCTGAAAATTGCCAAGCCGGCGCTCCCGGCTGAGGACGAGCGATATTTCCGCAGTTGGATCGAAGCCGGCGACGGGTTCAACCCGCCGACGTCCTAAGTCTGCCATGCCCACGTTCGATATTCCGGCGCTGACCATTCCTGAGCGGTCTCGACTGCTCGCCCGGGTGGTCGCGCCGAGGCCGATCGCGTTTGTGTCCACCGTTGGCTCGGACGGCGTCGGTAATCTCGCCCCCTTTTCGTATTTCACCATGGGCGGTGGGAATCCGGCTTGCCTGACGTTCTGCACGGTCAACCTGCGCGACGGCACGGAAAAGGATTCGTTGCGGAATATTGAGGCGACGGGTGAGTTCGTCGTCAATGTGGTCACCCGTGCGATGGCGGAGCAGATGAACCGGACCGCCGTCGATTTCCACGCAGACGTGGACGAGTTCGACGTCTCGGGCTTTACGCGTGCGCCGAGCGTCCGCGTCAAACCACCGGGCGTGGCCGAATCTCCGGTGCGCATGGAGTGCCGCCTCATTCAGGTCGTGCGCGTGGGCGACGGGGCGTCGGCCAGCAACTTTATAATCGGCGAAGTGCGCTACGTGTCCGCCGACGACGCCGTGTGCACCGACGGTCTCCCCGACAATCACAAGCTCGACCAACTCTCTCGGCTCGGTGCCGATCTGTATCTGCCCACGACGCCGGACGCGCTGTTTTCCATGAAGCGTCCCTCCAAACCCTAGACCATGCCAACGTTCTCGCGCCGTTTCGCGTCCTTGCCCCACTACCTACTGGCCACCATCCCGCAGAAGAAGCGCGACTTGATCGCGCGCGGCATGGACGTCATCGACTTGGGCGCCGGCGATGCCGATCTCGCACCGCCGCCCAAGGCGGTCGAGGCCTTAGCGGCCGCTGCGCGCGACCCAGCCATGAGTCGTTATGGATTCGGCCTCGGACTGCCGGCGTATCGCGACGCCGTGTCGGCGTGGATGCTCAAGCGATTCGGGCATCAGTTCGATCCGCTCACGGAGATCGTCCCGCTCATCGGCTCCAAAGAAGGGCTCGCGCATCTCGAACTCGCCTATCTCCAAAAAGGCGACGTCGCGATTCTTCCCGATCCGGGCTATCTCGCCTACCTCGGCGGCGCGCTGCTCTCTGAAGCGGAACCGTACATGTATCCGATCACGCCGCGCACGAACTTTCTCGTA
>CANIWQ010000084.1 GCA_947471365.1 Gemmatimonadota bacterium
GCTTCGCTTGGGAGCCGTTCGCGCCGTGGCCGCCGCCACGGCAGCCGTCGTGGCCGCCGCCGTGGCGGGCACCGTGGCAGCTCCCGCACCGCCGGCGATTCCAGCGCCGCAAAAGCTGGTGTTGCCCGCCGCAACCGCCGCAACCGTCGCAACCGTCGCAACCGCCGCAACCGCCGCAACCGCCGCAACCGCCGCAACCGTCGCCCCGTCGCGCACGACGCGACGCCAAGTCTCCCGGCACCGCGTGGTGGTGGATGCCGGGCACGGCGGCCCCGATAACGGCATGAAGGGCCCGCTTGGCGGACGCATCACGCTGTACGAAAAAGACATCACACTCGCCGTCGCCAAGAAACTGGCACACGAACTCGAGACACGCGGCATTGATGTGATCATGACCCGCACCACGGACACCTTGATTGCCCTGTCCGACCGCGGCCGCATTGCCAATCAACGGCGGGGCGACCTGTTCATCTCCGTCCATGTGAACGCCGCGAATCCGGGGTGGAACGATCCGGCGGGTGCACGCGGCTTTGAGACGTATTTCCTCTCGGAAGCCAAAACCGAGGATGAGCGCCGCGTCGCGCAAATCGAAAATGCATCGGAACGGTTCGATTCCGATGGCGAGACAGGACAGGCAGATCCGCTCGGATTTCTGATTGCCGACATGAAACAGAACGAATACTTGCGCGAGTCGAGCGACCTCGCCTCGCTCATTCAAGCCCGTATGCGCAAGACGCACCCTGGGCCGAGTCGTGGCGTCAAGCAGGCCGGCTTCCGTGTGTTGGTCACCTCGTTTATGCCGTCGGTGCTCGTCGAAATCGGATTTGGTTCGAATCCCACCGAGGCGGCATTCATTTCGAGCGCCGAGGGACAACGCGAGCTCGCAGCCTCCGTGGCTGATGCAGCCGTGGAGTATCTGGCGCATTACGAGCGTCGCGCCGGCGCCTCGCTCGGAGGACGCAAGTGAGCGTCTCACCGACGGTGCTCGCCGTGACCGCGTGCGGACTGCGTTTCCAGAATCCCGTGCTGCTCGCCGCTGGTACGGCGGCCTATGGCCGCGAACTCAACGATGTGATGCAACTCGAAGCGCTCGGCGGGCTCGTCACCAAGGCGGTGAGTCTCGAACCGCGGCACGGGAATCCCGCGCCCCGCGTGGCAGACTTCGACGGCGGTATGATCAACGCCATCGGGCTCGCGAATCCCGGCGTCGATGACGTTCGCGCGCACGATCTCCCGTGGCTCGCGCAGTCGGTACACCGGGCCCACGTGCTGGTGAACGTGGTCGGTCGCTCCGTAGAAGAGTTTGGTGAAGTGGTGGCGCGTCTCGACGATGCCGCGGGATTTCAGGGCTACGAGTTGAATGTGAGTTGCCCCAATACGCGCGCCGGCGGTCTCGAGTTCGGCGCGGATCCCGTCGCGCTCCAGGATGTGGTGTCGCGTGCGCGGGCGGCCACACGCAAGCCGCTCTTTGTGAAGCTTTCGCCGACGCTCCCGGACATTGCCGCCATCGCCGCCTGCGCGGTGGATGCCGGCGCCGACGGAATCACCGTGATCAATACACTGCCGGGGTTGGTGATCGATGTTGCCGCTCGGCGCCCAGCCCTCGGCTTTGGCTCCGGCGGTGTGAGTGGCCCCGGGCTGCGTCCGGTAGGAGTGCTGGCAACATGGAAAGTACGCTGCGCCGTGAAGGTCCCCATCATCGGCGTGGGGGGCGTGTCCACGGCCGAAGACGCGTTGCAATATCTGGTCGCCGGCGCGACGCTCGTGGCCGTTGGTACGGCGGCGCTCGCCAATCCCCGTGTTCCGGAGCGCATCGTGCGTGATCTCGATCGTTGGTGTCGCGCGAATCGCGTGCCACACATCGCCGATATTGTCGGCTCGCTTGAGTGGCCCGCGTGAGCGCGTCACCGGTGAGGCCGCAGCCCATTGTGGCGCTCGACGTCCCCACGCTCCAGGATGCGCAGCAACTGGTCGCGCGCCTTGGCGACCACGTCGATTACTACAAGGTGGGGCTGCAGTTGTTCACCGCCGTGGGGCCGCGTGTGGTGGAGTGGTTGCGCGCGCAAGACAAGCGCGTGTTTCTCGATCTCAAGTTGCACGACATTCCGAACACGGTGCGCGGCGCCGCCGAAAGCGCGGCCCACGCCGGAGCGTCCTTGCTCACTGTCCACGCCCACGGTGGCGAGGCGATGGTGCGGGCCGCCGTTGAGGGAGCAGGGGAGCACACCGGCATCTTGGCCGTGACCGTGCTCACCTCAATGGACGCGGCCGCGCTGGCGACGGTGCTTGGGCGAGATGTCGCAGTGGCCGATGAAGTGCTGCGTTATGCCGGCGTCGCTGCAGCGGCTGGCGCTCACGGGGTGGTCTGCGCTGGGAGCGAGTGCGCGGCGGTGCGCGCCCGGTATGCCGCGCTTCGTCCGCTGGTGCCTGGTATTCGAGCGGCCGGTGGCGCGATGCACGACCAAGCGCGCGTGGTGACGCCCCGCGACGCCTCGCGCGCCGGAGCGGCGTACGTCATCTTCGGCCGGGCCGTGACCGCGGCGACGGATCCAGCGGCGGCCTACGCTACGCTGACCGCCGACTTCGCGCCGGAGTAGCGGCCGGCTCCGCCTGGCCCTGTTGGGGATGGACGGGGTACACATGCACATCGTGGTTCGCCTTCTTTTCGGAGACATTCTGATGCGCCGACTGTCCTTGCTGTCATTTGTCCTCGTTGCCGGCTGTGCGTCGAGCGGCTCCACTGCCGCGAACACGACGGGGATGATGTCGACCACGCGCGTCACCACCGGCAGCGGCGGCTCGCTGAGCATTCAGAGCGGCGCAGGGAGCGTCGGCGCCACGGGATGGGTGCCGGTGAAGCCCGATTCGGCATTTGCGCTCCTTCAGAAGGCCTATACGGACCTTGAGGTTCCGCTCACCACGCTGGTGACCGCCGAGCGAACCCTGGGGAACCCGAACCTGAAGGTCCGCCGAAAGCTGGGCCGACTGCCCATGCAGAAGTACCTCGACTGCGGCATCAAGGAAGGGATCCCGAACGCGGAGACGTACGAGATCCAGATGAACGTGCAGAGCTGGGTGAGCGCCGATCCCAAGGGTGGGGCGTCGATCACGACGCGGGTGCAGGCCATTGGGAGCGACCCTGCCCACGGACGGGGGAACAACACGAATTGCACATCGACGGGGGAGATTGAAATCCGTCTCCTGAAGTGGGTGCAGGAGCACTCCTGAACGGTGGATTCCCCTCTGGGGAGGGCCTCTGGGGGCTGAAGGCTGGCGACGGGGGCGGACCTGCGGGTTCGCCCCCGTTTTGTGCAGATTGGAGTGGTCTGGTACACGTCAGTCCTGCCCCTTGTGTCAAGGGGTGCAGTCGACTATGCTTGGTGTCTGCCCCAAAACAGGTCCCCCATCTCGGGGTCTGGGGCGCGGTCACTGGGGCCGCGCAGGGGGGAGTTCCGTCCGACCGGAGTCCGTCCGTGAAAGTACGCACGAGCGTCAAGCCGATTTGCGAACACTGTAAGGTGGTCAACCGCCGCGGTGTCACTCGCATCATCTGCAAGCGCAATCCAAAGCACAAGCAGCGACAGGGCTAATCCATGGCGCGTATTGCAGGCGTCGATCTCCCCCGCGAGAAAAAGGTCGAGATCGGACTCACTTACATCTACGGCATTGGTCGCGTGACCAGCCGTCGGATCCTCGAGGCTGCGGGTGTAAACCCGGAGCAGCGCGTGAAGGATCTTTCCGACTCCGACGTGAACAAGCTGCGTCAGGAAATCGAAAAGACCTATCGGGTCGAAGGTGCCTTGCGCACTGAGATCGCGATGAACATTAAGCGCCTGATGGACATCGGGTCGTATCGGGGCATTCGCCACCGCCGCGGTCTGCCGGTCCGTGGGCAGCGCACGCACACCAATGCGCGCACAAAGAAGGGTCCGCGCCGCGCAATCGCTGGTAAGAAGAAGGTGACCAAGTAATGGCTATCGGAAAGAAGTCCAAGCGCGTGGTGGATGCGGAAGGCATCGCCCACGTCAGCGCAACGTTCAACAACACGACCATCACGATCACCGACGCACACGGCAACGCCGTAGCGTGGGGTTCGTCGGGCAAGGCGGGCTTCAAGGGTTCCAAGAAGTCCACGCCGTTTGCCGCGACGGTCGCCGCCGAGCAGTGCGCTCGCGAGGCGATGACCGCTGGTGTGCGCCGCGTACATGTGAAGGTGCAGGGCCCGGGCTCTGGTCGCGAAAGCGCGATCCAGGCGCTCGCCGCCGCCGGCCTGCAGGTCAAGTCCATCAAGGATGTGACGCCCATCCCCCACAACGGCTGCCGTCCGCCGAAGCGTCGGAGGGTCTAACTCATGCGTTATACAGGTCCCAGCTGTCGTCAGTGCCGCCGCGAAGGCACCAAGCTGTTCCTCAAGGGCACGAAGTGCTTCACGGAGAAGTGCCCGGTGGAACGCCGTCCGTATGCGCCGGGCCAGCACGGTCCGAACGCCGCCGGCCGCCGTCGCAAGGTGAGCGAGTACGCCAAGCAGCTTCGTGAGAAGCAGAAGATTAAGCGCATCTATGGCGTGTCGGAGAAGCAGTTCCGCAACACGTTTGAGAAGGTGAGTGGGTTGCCGGGTATCACCGGCCACAACTTGCTGGCCGCGCTCGAAAGTCGCCTCGACAACATGGTGTACCGCCTGGGTTTTGCCGCCAGCCGTAAGGCCGCGCGTCAGCTCATTCGCCACCGTCACATCGAAGTGAATGCGAAGACGGTGGACGTGGCGAGCTTCAACGTGCAGCCGGGGCAGGAAATCCGGATGCGTCAGAAGTCGCGCGAACTCGTCATCGTCGCGGCCGCGCTCGAGCAGTCGGCACGCGGAGCCACGCCGAGCTGGTTGGCCGTGGACAAGGGCTCGTTCAGCGGGCGGATGTTGGAACGTCCGCAGCGCGCAGCCATTCCGATTGCCGCGCAGGAACAGCTCGTCGTTGAACTCTACTCGAAGTAAGTAAGGTCGGGGCCCTGACCCCTCTACGGGTCTGCCGCGCGTCAGGGGCGGGGCAGGGCGTAGGCCGCGCACCATGCGCGGCCTGACCATCACCAGGATTCTTACGAATGGTTCAAGCAATCGATCTCCGCGGGCTTGTCCGTCCGCAGCTCGTCGAGGCGACGAAGCGCGAGGACAACCCGAACATCGCCGAGTTCCGTCTGCAGCCGCTCGAACGCGGCTTCGGTCATACGCTCGGCAACGCCATGCGTCGCATGTTGCTGTCGTCGCTCCGCGGCTCTGCCGTGTGGGGCTTCCGCATTGACGGCGTGCTGCATGAGCACCAGACGATCGTTGGCGTCTCTGAGGACGTGCACCAGATCATCGGTAACCTCAAGACGCTCGTGCTCGCCCTCGACAACGAAGTCGAAGAGACCATCCTTCGCATCAACGTCAAGAAGGCCGGCCCAGTGACGGCGGGCGACATTGAGTCGACCGGCGGCTGCAAGATCGTGAATCCCAAGCACCATCTGTTCACCATGCAGGACGACAAAGATCTGTCCGTCGAACTGTACGTGAACCGTGGGCGCGGTTACGTCGAGTCGGATCAGCACCCGACCGACCGCTCGCTCCCCGTCGATCTCGTGCGCATCGACTCCATCTACTCGCCGGTCAAGCGCGTGAACTTCGCGGTCTCTGAGACCCGCGTCGGCCAGCGCACGGACTATGATCGCCTCGTCCTCACGGTCGAGACGGACGGTACCGTGACCCCCGAGGAAGCGGTGAGCTATGCCGCCGCTCTCGCGCAGACGCACTTTCAGTACTTTGTGGGCTTTGGCTCGCACAGCGCGGCCCCCGTGGCTGGCGGCGAGTACAACGGCTCTGATGCGGCCCGCTTGGCGGCGTTGTTCAAGACGCCGATCGACGACCTCGAGCTGTCCGTCCGCTCGGTGAACTCGCTCAAGAACCACAACGTCCGCACGATGGGCGATCTGGTGCAGCTCACCTCAAAGCAGTTTGGTGAGGTGCGGAATTTTGGAAAGAAGTCGCTGCAGGAGATCGCCGATCTCCTCGAGCGTGAAGGTCTTAACTTTGGGATGCGGTTTGAGGATACGGGCGATGGCGTGCGCGTGAGCGATTGGGGCACGCCGCCGAAGGAAGCCGTCGCCGCCGCGCCTGACGACGTCAACGAGGAATAAATGCGGCATCGTAAGGTTGGCCGGTCTCTGCGCCGGACGAGCGAGCAAAAACTCGCCCTGATTCGTAACCTCGCCACGTCGCTCATCGAGCAGGGCGCGATCGAGACGACGGAAGCGAAGGCGAAGGAACTCCGTCCCTTTGTCGAGAAGCTCATCACCAAGGCCAAGGCCGGTACGCTCCACGCGCGCCGCCTCGCGGGCAAGCACGTCACCAAGCGCGGCGCTGCGGACAAGCTCTTCCAAGAGCTCGGTCCGAAGTTCGCCAAGCGGGCGGGCGGCTACACGCGCATTCTCAAGACCGGTCACCGCAAGGGTGACGGCGCCGAGATGGCTCGCATTGAACTGATCGAGGGCTGACCCATGGCACCGATTGCCCGTAACGTCTGCTACAGCTGCCAGAAGGGGGTCGCCTTCGGCAACAACGTATCGCACGCCAACAACAAGACCCGCCGTACCTGGAAGCCAAACCTCCAGGTCGCTCGCATCGTTCGCGACGGCAAGACCATCAAGATCAAGGTCTGCACGCGCTGCCTGAACGCAGGCAAGATTCAGCGCGCTCCTCGTGGAGCCGCCCGAATCGCCGCCGGCATCTCGTGATTCTTCGTACGACCGACGCACCAAAACAGGGAGCCTCGCGGCTCCCTTTTTTGCGCCAGTCGGCGTCGCACCCGTCGGGGCACGCCGCCGCTCCAATGGCGTGACGAAGGCGCTATTATTCAAGGTTGTTCCGGATACCCTCCCGATTCCCGAACGCACCACTCGCATGCGCACTGCACTCATTACCGGCATCACGGGCCAGGACGGCTCTTACCTCGCCGAGCTCTTGCTCGCCAAGGGGTATCGCGTCGTCGGCATCGTGCGACGCAGTTCCACTACGCCCTACGAGCGCATTGCGCATCTCGTGGATCGGGTGGAACTCCTGTCCGCAGATCTGCTCGATCAGACCTCGCTCATGGACGCCATCAGCGACTGCGCGCCCGACGAGATTTACAATCTCGCGGCGCAGAGTTTTGTGGCGACCTCCTGGACGCAGCCGGTGCTGACCGGCGAATTCACCGCCATTGGCGTGACGCGCATTCTCGAAGCGATGAAGCGCGCAGCACCGAAGGCGCGCTTCTATCAGGCGAGTTCGAGCGAGCAGTTCGGCAAAGTGGTGGAGACGCCGCAGCGTGAGAGCACGCCGTTTTATCCGCGCTCGCCGTATGGCGTGGCCAAGGTGTATGGCCACTGGATCACGGTGAACTACCGCGAATCGTTTGGCCTCTATGCCGTGAGTGGTATTCTGTTCAATCATGAGAGCCCGCGTCGCGGTCTTGAGTTCGTGACGCGCAAAGTCACCGACGCGGTCGCCCGCATCAAGCTCGGTCACGCCAACGAACTGCGCCTCGGCAATCTCGACTCGCGGCGCGACTGGGGCTTTGCCGGCGATTACGTGGACGCGATGTGGCGCATGCTGCAGCAAGATGAGCCGGATGATTACGTCATCGGTACCGGCGAGACCTGGTCGGTACAGCAGTTGTGCCAGGAAGCGTTTACCTATGCCGATCTCGACTGGCGCGAGTTTGTGAAGCTCGACAAAAAATATCTGCGTCCGGCGGAGGTGGATCTGCTGGTGGCCGATCCGTCGAAGGCGCGTGTCAAATTGGAGTGGGAGCCGAGCGTGAAGTTCAGCGCCCTCGTGCGGATGATGGTGGACGCTGATCTGGCGCGTCACCGCGCCGGCCCAGGCAACGGCTGACGTGACCGTTCGGCGCGCACTCGTCACGGGAGCCGGCGGTTTCGTCGGGCAATGGCTGTGCCGCGAACTCGCGCGCCACGGCTGGGGCGTGACTGGGGCATCGCTCGAAGGCGACCCAGGGGTGAACGTCCTCAGCCCGGAAGATCATGCGCTGATCACGTGGCGTCGAGAGGATGTCACGGACCCCGAGGCCGTGCGCGCAATGCTCGACGCCTCGCAGCCCGATGCGATTTTTCACTTGGCTGCCATGGCGTTTGTGCCGGCCGCGAGTGAGGACCCGCGGCGTGCGTTGGAAGTGAATGTCGGTGCCGCCATGACGCTCCTCGGTGACGTGCGCGACCGCCGCGCGGCGGAAACGCTGGATCCGGTCGTGCTACTGGTGGGAAGCGCCGAGCAGTATGGACGCCACGATTGGGAGGCGATGCCGCTCACCGAAACATCGGAGTGCCGGCCTCGCACACGGTACGCGGCGACCAAAATGGCGCAGGAAGTGTTTGGTCTCGAGGCCTATCGGGCGGATGGGGTCAAAGTGATTTGTACGCGCAGTTTCAACCACAGTGGGCAAGGGCAGCACTCGAGTTTCTTGCTCCCGTCGCTGGTGCGCCGAGCGCTCGATGCCCGGGCGCGCGGTGAACAGGCCATCTCGATTGGCAATACCACGACGGTGCGCGACTTCCTGCACGTGGAGGATGTGGTGCGTGCCTATGCGCTCCTCGCCGAACACGGGCTCGCGGGTGAGGTTTACAATGTGAGTTCCGGCGCCGGAACCACGGTGGAGCGGGTGGCCACCGAGGTCCTCGCGGCCGTGGGACTCCACGCAACGCTCACCGGCGATGCCGCGCTCAAGCGCGTGGTGGACGTTCCATTTCTCGTGGGCGCGAACGATAAGCTCCGCTCCGATACCGGCTGGGTGCCGCAGCGCACTCGGGCCGACATCATTCAAGACCTGATACATGCCGCGTCGTAACGACATTCATCGCATTCTGCTCATCGGTTCCGGCCCTATTGTCATTGGACAGGGGGCGGAGTTCGACTACTCGGGAACGCAGGCGGCCAAGGCGCTCCGCGAAGAGGGGTACGAGGTGATCCTCGTCAACTCCAATCCGGCGACGATCATGACCGATCCGGAAATCGCCGATCGTACGTACATCGAACCGGTGACACCGGAGTTCGTGGAGTTGATCATCGCCCGCGAACGGCCCGATGCGCTACTCCCCACCATGGGCGGTCAGACCGCGCTCAACGTGGCAATGGCGCTGCACGAGAACGGTGTACTCGCCAAGTACGGCGTGGAACTCATTGGCGCGAATGCGCGTGCCATTGCCGTGGCGGAAGACCGAAAGCTGTTTGGCGAAGCGATGGAGAAGATTGGGCTCACCTGTCCGCAGGGGCGCATCGCCACCACCTGGGACGAAGCGGTGGCCATCGTCGAGTGGACGGCCTTTCCGGCGATCATCCGTCCTGCGTTCACGCTCGGCGGTTCGGGCGGCGGCATCGCGTACAATCGCGAAGAGTTTGAGGCGATCGTGCGGCGCGGGCTCGCCGAGAGCCCCATTTCGCAGGTGCTCATTGAGAAGTCGCTGCTCGGCTGGAAGGAGTACGAACTCGAAGTGATGCGCGACAAGGACGACAATGTCGTCATTGTCTGTTCCATCGAGAACATCGATCCGATGGGCGTGCACACCGGTGATTCGATCACCGTGGCGCCCGCCATGACGCTGACGGACCGTGAATACCAAACCATGCGCGATGCTGCGATCAAAGTGATTCGCGAGATCGGCGTGGATGCCGGCGGATGCAACATTCAGTTCGCGGTGAATCCGGCGAACGGTGACATGGTCGTGATCGAGATGAATCCGCGCGTGTCGCGGTCGTCGGCGCTGGCGTCGAAGGCCACCGGATTCGCGATCGCGCGCATCGGCACCAAGCTCGCGGTGGGGTATCGCCTCGACGAATTGCCCAACGACATCACGGGCACCACGCCGGCGAGCTTTGAGCCGGTGCTCGACTACGTGGTGGTCAAGTGCCCGCGGTTTGCTTTTGAGAAATTCCCTGCCGCCGATCCGGTGCTCACCACGCAGATGAAGTCGGTGGGTGAGTCGATGGCCATCGGCCGCACGTTCAAGGAAGCGCTGCAGAAGGGGCTTCGCGCGCTCGAGTCGGGACGCACGGGGTGGACGACGGCGGAGCGTCTGATTGACGATCGGTTGGCCGATGATTCGCTCGAGACGTTGTGCGACGCGCTCGCGACGCCGACGCCGGAGCGCATTTTTCAGATCAAGCGCGCGTTCGAACGCGGTCTGGACGTGGCGGAAATCAACCGCATCACCGCGGTGGATCCGTGGTTCCTCCAACAAATGCAGGAACTCGTAGAAGCCGAGCGGGAGTTTGCCGCGTTGGGCACGGTGGACGCGGAGGCGTTGCGGGCGATGAAGCGCATGGGCTTTGCCGATGTGCAACTCGGGCAACTGCGCGGAGAGACCGAAACGCAGATGCGCGAGCGCCGCTGGGGGATGAACATCCGCCCAGTGTACAAAATGGTGGACACCTGTGCCGGTGAGTTTCCTTCCAATACGCCGTACTTGTATTCGACGTACGACGAAGAAAGCGAAGCGCCGCGCTCGGGGCGCAAGTCGGTGGTCATTCTTGGCTCGGGTCCGAATCGCATCGGGCAGGGCGTGGAGTTCGATTACTGCTGCGTGCGTGCCGCCCTCGCCCTGCGTGAGCAGGGATATGAAACGATCATGGTCAACTCAAATCCCGAGACGGTTTCTACGGACTGGGATACGAGCGACAAACTGTACTTTGAGCCGCTCACACTGGAGCACGTGCTGGAGATTGTCCAGCGCGAGCAGCCGGTTGGCGTGATTGTACAGCTCGGCGGTCAGACGCCCCTCAAGCTGACGCGAGCGCTCGAAGCGGCCGGTGTGCGCATTCTCGGCACGAGTCCGGATTCGATTGACGAAGCCGAAGACCGCCGTCGTTTTGAGGAGATTGCGCGGCGTTTGGGTGTGGAGCAGCCGCCCAACGGCACCGCGACGAGCGTGGACGGCGCCGTGGAAATCGCCGATCGCATTGGGTACCCGGTGCTGGTGCGCCCGAGTTATGTGCTGGGCGGCCGCGCGATGGAAATTGTGTACGACGAAATCAGCCTGCGCGATTACTTCGCGCGCGCGGTGCGGGTGTCGGAGGATCGGCCGGTGCTCGTGGATTCGTTCCTCGAGGATGCGTTTGAGGCCGACGTCGACGCGCTCAGCGACGGGCATCAGGTGGTGATTGGCGGCGTGATGCAGCACATCGAGAACGCCGGCATTCATTCGGGCGATTCCGCATGCGTGCTGCCGCCGTATCTCATTGGCGCTGCCGAACAGCAGGTGATGCGCGACCACACGGTGGCGTTCGCGAAGGCGCTCGGCGTGGTGGGGCTGATCAATGTGCAGTACGCCATCAAGAACGGCATTGTGTATGTGATTGAGGTCAATCCGCGTGCGAGTCGCACGGTACCGTTTGTGTCCAAGACGATTGGCGTGCCACTGGCGAGCTATGCGGCGCGGGTGATGCTCGGTGAGACGCTGGCCGACCTGGGCTTCACGAAGGAAGTCATTGCGCCGTACGTGGCCGTCAAGGAAGCGGTGTTCCCCTTTTCGAAGTTCCGCGAGTTCGACCCGATCCTCGGCCCGGAAATGCGCTCGACGGGCGAAGTGATGGGCGTGTCGGAGAGCTTTGGCACCGCCTTTGCGCGTGCGCAGTTGGCGGCGGGGAACGGATTGCCGCTCGAGGGCGCGGTGTTTGTGACGGTGAATGATCACGACAAGCCGACGGCGGTCGGCGTCGCGCGTCGTTTTCACGAAATGGGATTCCGTGTGTTCGCCACGGATGGCACGGCCAAGTATCTTCGGGAACGTGGCGTCCCGTGCGACCAGGTGCACAAGGTGAGCGTGGCGCGCCCGAACGGCATCGACCTCATCAAGAATGGCGAAGTGCAGTTGTTGATCAACACGCCCCTCGGCAAGCGTGCACAGAAAGACGACTATTCGCTGCGGCAGGCCGCGATTTCACACCGGATTGCGTACACAACCACGCTGAGTGCGGCCAACGCCGCCTGCGACGCGATTATCTCACTCAAGTCGCGCGCGCCGAGCGTACGATCCATTCAAGAGTGGCAGGAGACCATCGTCCGATGACTGACGCGCCCTGGGTGCACGAGTCTGCGTATGTCGATGACGGGGCCGTGATCGGCGCCGGCACGAAGGTGTGGCACTTTTGTCACGTCATGAGCGGCGCGCGCATCGGCGCGCACTGCTCGCTCGGGCAGAACGTGGTGGTGATGAACGGCACGGTGATTGGCAACAACGTCAAGATTCAGAACAACGTCTCGATTTACGAGGGCGTGGAGCTGGAGGACGACGTGTTCTGCGGGCCGTCGATGGTGTTCACGAATGTCATCAACCCTCGCAGCGCGGTGAGCCGAAAGCACGAATACCGGCGCACGCTCGTTGGGCGCGGCGCGTCAATCGGCGCCAACGCGACCATCGTGTGCGGGGCAACGCTCGGCGCGTACAGTTTCGTCGGGGCAGGGGCGGTCGTCACGAAGGATGTACCGTCACATGCGCTCGTCGTTGGCGTGCCGGCAAGGCGCGTCGGCTGGATGTGCGAGTGCGGGGTGCAGTTGGAGGAGGGGCTCATGGAACTCACGTGCCCGTCCTGCGGCAAGACCTACACCCGGCGCGGTGAGATGGTCACGCGCGCCGAAGAGGAATAATGACCGTCCCTAAGTCGCTTCGCGTTGCTCTCGTGGGATGCGGACGCATCTCCAAGAATCACTTTGACGCCATCGCCAAAGTCGACGGGCTCGAGGTGTCAGCCGTCTGCGACATCGTAGAGTCTCGGGCGCAAGAGGCCGGCGCTGCGCTGGGCGTGCCGTACTTCACGTCCTACGACACAATGCTGCGCGAGGCGATCTGCGATGTGGTGACCATCGCCACGCCGAGCGGCCTGCATCCAGAGCATGGCACTGCCGCCGCGCGTGCGGGGAAGCACGTGGTGAGTGAGAAGCCGATGGCGATCTCACTCAAGGGCGCCGATGCGCTGGTGAAGGCCTGTGACGATGCTGGGGTGCAGTTGTTTGTGGTGAAGCAGAATCGCCTCAATCCGTCGATCCAGCTGTTACGCCGCGCCATCGACAAAGGTCGGTTCGGGCGTATCTACATGGCCAATGCCACCGTTCGTTGGGCGCGACCGCAGGAATACTACGACCAGGCGCCGTGGCGTGGCACGTGGGAGTTCGACGGGGGCGCCTTTATGAATCAGGCGTCGCACTATGTGGACCTCGTGCAGTGGCTTGTGGGCCCCGTGGAGAGCGTGATTGCCAAAACGGCGACCCTCGCTCGGCGCATTGAAGCCGAGGACAGTGGCGTGGCGGTGCTCAAGTTCCGGAGTGGCGCCCTCGGCTGTATTGAGGTGACGATGCTCACCTATCCGAGGAATCTCGAAGGGTCGATCACGATCCTCGGCGAGACGGGCACGGTGAAGATTGGCGGGACGGCGGTGAACAAGGTGGAGACGTGGCAGTTCGCCGATTACGACGACGACGACAAGACCGTGGATGCCGCCAGCACGAGCCCGCCGAGTGTGTACGGATTTGGGCACGAGGGGTATTACCGGAACGTCTTGGAGGTCCTGCGTGGCGGGGCCAAGGCAGACACGGACGGTCGCGGGGGGCGGAA
>CANIWQ010000085.1 GCA_947471365.1 Gemmatimonadota bacterium
ACCGGCGGGAAGCAGTATCGTGCAGAGCCGGGCAAGACGCTCCGGGTCGCCACCTTGCTGGGAGACGCCGGTACGAAAGTCGAGTTCAACGAGGTGCTTCTCGGTTCCGACGGGCGCACCGTGAAGGCCGGCGTGCCGATGCTCGCGGGGGCCAAGGTCACCGCGGAGATCGTCAAGCATGGACTCGGCGACAAAATCGTCGTGTTCAAGTTTCGTCGGCGTAAGAACTACGCCAAGAAGCAGGGCCACCGTCAGGCTTTCACTGAAATCCGCATCAACGACATCACGCTCGGCTGACGCCGGCTGTTTTTTGAGAGGGTAACATGGCACATAAAAAGGGCGTTGGTTCCTCCCGTAACGGGCGCGATTCCAACCCGCAGTACCGCGGGATCAAGAAGTTTGGCGGCGAGCAGGTACGCGCCGGCAACATCATCCTGCGTCAGTGCGGCACCAAGTGGCACCCGGGCACGAACGTCGGCCTTGGCACGGACTACACGATTTTCGCCCTGATCGACGGGCACGTGAAGTTCGAGCACAAGAACAAGCGTCGCTACAAGGTGTCGGTCGTGCCGCTCGTGCCGCGCGAGCCGATGGCTGCGACCGCCTAACGCTCGCACCTCCTGCGAACGTGTGAACGGCTCGACCATAAATGGTCGAGCCGTTTTTCGTTAAGTCGCCACGAGTTGCTGCGGTGCAGCTGCGTCGCAGCTGCGTCGCAGCTGCACCGTGGCGAAACCTTGGGTACTGGCGTCTCGTAACGATAGTGGGACCTATCCCAGGGGAAACCATATGAGTGTTTGGTCGATGCTATCCGCCGAGCTGAAGAACGCCGGTCGGGCCGCGCAGGGTGCGTTAGACGAGGGCAAAGTACGGCTGGAGCTTTTTCGCATTGGCCAGCTCTGCGACAAAGCGGCGCGAGACCTCGGCTACGCCGTGCACCGCGCCCATCGCGAGGGCCGTGCGATGGAGCCGGAGCTGTTGGAGCGGTTGGCCGCTGTGTTGAGTGCCCATGAGGATGAACTCAAGCGAATCGAAGCCGCCTTGGCTGCGCAGACGGCTCCCGCCTCCGCACCACCGACTGACCCCGCATCTCCCGCACCAGCCGCGGCTGGTCCCCAGGCAGGCGAGGGGTCATTCTCTTGAGAGCCAACTAAAACCTTCCATCGGCGTGGGGGATTCGCGGATTGCACTTTTCCAATTCCTCCGCCATTCTAGGGAAAGCGTGTGATCTCTCCCCCCAGAGTGAGGAGGCTAGATGGTCGGTCGCGGAGCGGTGCGAGCAGTGCTGGCGACGGTCGCGGTTCTCGGGCCGTTGGCCGTGAGCGCCCAGAACGCCCCCACGGAAAAAGTGCAGTATGTGCGCGTGATTGGAGCCGATTATCAGTTCACGGCCCCCACGACGATTACAGAGGGGATCGTCACCTTCCATCTGCTCAACTCCGGCGCCGACGTGCACCAGATGTCGGTGGTGGAAATCGGAATCGGTCATAGCGTCAAAGATTTCTACGACGCCATGCACGCCAAGGGCGTGCCGCCGGCCTGGGCCGTGACGGTGGGTTCGACCTCGATAATTCAGAAACAGACAGAAACGTTCCTGACGCTACGTTTACCGCCGGGGAGGTTCGTGCTGGCCTGCCTGATTCCGGCAAGCGACGGTCGTTCGCACACGGAAAAAGGGATGTATCAGGCGATGACCGTGACTCCGGCCGCGGTGGCAAAACCGACGTTTCCGGCGGCACCAGCAAAAAAGCCGTAACGGCCGCCCAGCCTCGGCGTCGGCTAGCGTGGGAAGAGCGTTCGGGCGAGGGCGACGTCGTCGGTGCACAGCGCATCAACGCCGAGGGCCGCGAGCGCTGACATCGGCGCCGCATCGTTGACCGTCCACGCGACGATGCGCGCGCCCAATGCGTGCGCGTCGTTCACCAGGGCGTGATCAATCATCTCCCATTGCTGCCAAAGGTCGCGCGCGTGCACGCTCGCCAGACCACTGAGCGGCTGCACATGGTAGCTCACCTCCAGTACACCGCGCGGCAGTTGTGGCGCGAGTCCTTCGGCACGTGCGACCTGGCGGTGGTCGAACCCGTGCACGGCGTGGCGGGGTGCTCCTCCCGCGAGCAGCGCGCACGCGGCGGCTGTCGTGCCGGCGCCTTTGAGTTCGCAATAGATGTTGAGTGAGCTGCCCACGGCGTCGAGGACCTCCTCTAGGCGCGGAATCGGTGCGCCATTCACCCGGAACAGGGCCACCTCGCTCCACGAGAGCTCGTGGAGGGCTTTTCCCGCCAGCTTTGGACTCGGCGATTCACCCGGCATGGCATCGTGATGGACAACGAGGACGCCGTCGGTCGTGAGGTGCACGTCGAGCTCAATGCCGTCGGCTCCCAGCTGCTGTGCCCGCCGGAAGGCCGCGATGGTGTTTTCGGGCGCTTCGCGCGAGGCACCACGATGAGCAATAACTTCAGGGGCGCGCACGGCTGGCTCCGGGACCGGGGACTGAGTGGCGGGGTAACCACCATATGTTAACGCCATTCCCCCAGCGGCGTCTCACCACAGAACTCATGCGAGTGCCGACAACGCAGGACGATGCGGCGCTCGACGCCGCGCTGATCAAACGATGGATGCGAGGCGACCAGCGGGCGGCGACCGAGATCGTGAATCGGCATGCGCCGGCGCTCGCGCGGTTTGCTGCGAGTTCAGGCGAACGTGATGGGGTTGATGAGCTGGTGCAGGACACATTTGTCCGGGCGTTTAATGCGCTCGATGCGTTTCGCGCTGACAGTTCGCTGCGTACATGGCTATTTACCATCCTGCGGCGACTCGTGCTCGATCGGCAGCGAGCCGAGCGGCGTCACGGAGGAATGGTGGAGTTGGCGGAGGACCACGCCGTGCAGGGCTACAACGCGCTTGACGCGCTGGTGGCCGATGAGACCGCGGCGCGGGTGCGACAGGCTGTACAACGGCTTTCCACAATGCAGCGCGATGTATTTGTGCTGCGGGTGACCGAGGGGTTGGCGTACGCGGATATCGCGAGAACGCTTGACAGTACGGAAGGAGCATGCCGAGTGCACTACCACAATGCGATGCGGGCTGTGAAGGAGTTTCTCAATGATGCGTGATTGCGAAAATGGGCAAATACGCGACCAGTTGCCGGCACTCGTGCATGGCACGCTCGGGGCGGCCGAGGGGCACGCCGTCGCGGCGCACGTCGCGCAGTGCAACGACTGCCAGGCTGAGGTGACCCTGTTGCATCGCGTACGTGCGTCGTTGGATGCGCCGCATATCGACACCGCGCACATCGTGGCCATCCTCCCGCTCCCCAGTGAGGTGATGGCGCGCACCGCCCACGTGCGCCAGGTGCGCCAGGTGCGCCAGGTGCGCCAGGTACGCCGTTGGCGGATGGCGGCGGCTGCCGCGATTATTTTGGCGGCCGTCGTGTCGCTGGCCTCGCTGCGACAGCTGTTTGACGGTGGCTCAGCCGCGGGGCGATCGGCCAGTGCTATGGCCGCACGCCGTAGTGAGGGGCAGGTGATGCCGTCGATCGTGCCTGATGAGAGCGTGCCGGTCGCCCTGCTCGCACCGGCTCTGGTATCGGCCTCTCCGGTCACAATCGGCGCGGCTCGGCACCTCTCGGACGCGCAGCTGCGCCTGTTACTCAAGGAAATGGACGGGCTGAAAGCGCTCCCGTGCGCTGATCCCGAAGCGCCGCATTTGGCGCTCGTGCAAACTGACTCAAGCGAGGACCGCCCGTGATGCGACGTATCGTGGCAATCGTGATGATGCTCGCGCCAGTGCTGGCGTCGGCGCAGGGACAGCGCAGCGTGCGTCCTGTGCTGGAAGAACAAGTGCGCGCGCAGCTGGAGCGCGTATTGCGCTCGCAGGTGGGGCTCAATGACGCACAGTTGCAGAAGGTGCAGGAGCTGACGAGCCGGCTCGAAACACAAAAGGTGTCGCTGAATCAGGAAGAGAGCCGCGTGCGGCAGGTGCTTCGCGACGAAGTGCTCCTTGGCGATACCAGTCGAAATGTCCGCGTGGCGGAGTTGTTGGATCGGGTGATCAAGATCACGAAGCAACGCAACGACCTGCCTGAGCAGGAACAGAAGGAACTCGCCCTGTTCATGTCTCCCATGCAACGCGCCAAGTATTTTGGTGTGCAGGAACTCTTTCAACGGCGTGTCCGGGAACTGCTGCAGGAACAGCGGCAAGAACAGGCGCAACAAAAACCTCCGGGAAATCCGTAGATTCCTGAGCGGGAAAGTCCAACTCGTTCAGCCGGATCGTGGTTCTAACGTTCTGCATCGCTCGGCGGTCATCAGGGTGTAGACACGCGCCCTGGGTAGAGGACGGCGCGACTCGGACCTCTTGGAGGACGACTCTTATGAAACGCACCGTAATGCAGGTTGTAGGAATGCTGGCCGTGGCCGCTGGCGCGCTGGCCGCGCAGGGCGGCGGGGCTCAACCTCCGCGGCGTCCGGCACCCCCTGCGCAGGCTGGGCAGGGCCCGGCTCGTGGAATGCTGATGGATAGTGCCGCCCGCGCGCTCCGTCAGCAGGAGATGCGGCAGGCGATGGCGCAGGGGCTCAAGGAGCGCTTCGGTCTCAATGACTTGCAGGTCGCCAAGCTCGAAGCGGTACATAAGAAATACGGAGAAAAGCATCAGTTGCTCGCTGAGCAGGCCCGAGACATTCGCATGTCGCTCCGCGACGAGATGCTGCGCCCCGATTCGGCGCGCACGGTTCAGTTGACTACACTACTCGATCGTCAGGCCCAGTTGGGCCGTCAGCGCTTCGAAATGCAGGAGGCCCAGCGGAAGGAACTCGCCAGCTTCCTCACGCCGCTGCAACGTGTGAAGCTCGGCGCCGCCATGATGGGCGGTGGCCGTGGCGGAATGGGTGGCAGTCGTATGGGGATGGGCGGAGGCCGCGGTGGGATGGGCGGCGGCCGTATGGGGATAGGCGGAGGCCAAGGTATGCGCCGGGGGCCGCAGGGTGGTGGGCAGGGCATGCGCCGTGGTCCTGGCCAGGGTGACGGTCAGTGGCACGGCATGCATCAGGGGGGCATGATGGGCCAGATGGATCATGGAATGGGCCAGATGCAGCAGGGCATGATGCAGAGAGACTGCGCCATGGGACCCATGGGTGGCACGGATGGCATGGGGCAGATGCAGCCCGGTATGGGAGGCCGTATGGGAGGCCGTATGGGAGGCCGTATGGGGGCGCCGCAGTGCGCTCCCGGCGGTCCCAACGGCCCGCCGGCTGCCGGTCAGCCACAGCGCCGTCCCGCACGTGAGGTACGGCCGGACTCGGCGAAGAAGCCAAACGAAGGCTGATCGCACGCTACGACTGGAAGGGAAGGCGCTCCGTCACTAGCTTCACGCTGGTGACGGCGCGCTTCTTTTTTTAATGAGCGGAGCCGCTCACCACCGGCCTCGGGCCGGGATGGCGGAACTGGCAGACGCAGCGGACTCAAAATCCGCCGAGCGCAAGCTCATGTGGGTTCGATTCCCACTCTCGGCATAGCAACGACAAAGGGCCGGCGATCACTCGCCGGCCCTTTGTCGTTCGTATGCAGAGCGCGCCAGCAGCTAGAAGCGGAAGCCGTATCCGACGCTAATAAGTATCGGATCAACCTTTACGGCCGATACCTTGGTGCCACCCTTGGTAACATCAGTGCCGATGGTAACCATTTTGGCGTCGATGTTCAGGAAGCGCCCTGCGGACAGCTTGTAGTCCGCGCCGATCTGACCCGCAACACCGACCGACGACGTGCCAAGATCGAGCGTGCCGACACCGGCGACGTTGATGTCGGTGTTCATGATGAGCGTGAGGTTGGCTCCGACGCCAACATATGGACGGAAGTCAGCGTCCGGCATAAAGTGATATTGGGCCAGCAGGACCGGCGGCAGATGCGAGAACGTGCCAATCTTCGCGCCATTGAGTTTGACGTCATGTTCCTGCGGATACGTAAGGATCAATTCCGCAGCCCAGTGCTTCTGGAAGAAGTACGAGATGTCGACTTCAGGGAAAATCTTCGAGCTGACCGTGATGGCGTCTGCCTTGACGCCGAGCGAGGGAATCGCATCAGACTTGTTGGCCGGCGTGAGCGAGAGCGCGCGAATGCGAATCATCCACGGTCCTTCGGCGGATTGCGCAACGGCGGATTGCGTGACGGCAAGCAAAGCGCCGGCGAGGAGCAGCGGGCGTAGCATACGCATAAATGGAGACTCCGAGTTGAGTGGAACGAACGAACCTCATACTTATGGCCGTTGTGTGCTCGGCGGAGTCGGGTACGGGAAACGCGATATGTGAGGGTGTGCCTGACGAAGGCCTATCGGTGTCCGACAAGACAAAGCCCCGTCAGCGATAGTGCTGACGGGGCTTTGCCGAAGGTGACGCAATACTGGTTATTTCGCTAAGTCGCCAATCGCGCTGGCGAGCGTGTGTGCCTTCGGTGCATCAGACGATCCGCGGGCATCGCCGTGCAACTGTGTGGAGAGTTTAGCGAGCGCGTCCTTCCGCGCCTGACCGCTGAGTTTTTCGGCTGCCGAGAGTTCAGCGCGGATGCTCGCCAGCTTGTCCGCCGAATATCCCTTTGAGCGTTCGAGCTGATCCACATAGGAGCGCGACAACGCAAAGGACGCCGGCCACACAAGCTTCTGCTGCCCTTGCACGTTGAGGTAATCGAACGTGACCGTTTTGGCGGCGTCGATTTCGTTCTGCGAAATAAAGCCACTCGGCAGCAGTTCGAACACGTCGAGGCCACGTGCAATTTCTGAACTGTACATGTAGCCGTTGTACCAATACACCGACCACGAGCCACCGCCGGCGCCGGCACTTGCGGTGTCGGTGGGCCCACGGTCCATAAAGGCGATTTCCTTCGGATGCGCGTTGTCGGTCCAGTCAAACAGTGACACGCCGCCCTGGTACCAGGCCTGAATCATCACGTCACGCCCTGGGATGGGCACCAACGATCCGTTGTGCGCCACGCAGTTCTCGGCGCTCGTCTGCGCGGCCGGCATTTTGAAGTAGCTCGTAAACGCCAGCGTTTTCTTGTTCACAATGTTGAACAGCGCGTCCGCACCCCATTCGTAATGATCGGTCACGCGGCAGCGCGGCGCGGAACCGCCGCCCCATTCGTCGCTGAAGAGCACTTTCGTGCCGTCGTTGCTGAACGTCGCGGAATGCCAGAACGACATATTAGAGTCCGCCGCCGCATACAGGCGCACCGGATGCGCGACGTCGCGAATGTCGAGCAACACACCGTAGCCGCCGCACGCTCCGCCGGCAAATCCTGAAGCCGGATACGCAGTGATATCGTGGCACTGCACCGGACCACGGTTCGCTGGCACCGCACCACGACCACCGCGACCACCAGCCGCGGGCGCCGCGGCACCGCGTCCGCCGGCACGCCCACCGCGGGCCGCAGCCTGCGCGGCACGATCGGCGGAGTCGGAGGCACTGCGGCCTGCGTTCTGCGGTGCGCGCGCCAAATCCGAAAGGATCGGCGCCTTCGTCACCACGTGCGCGGCCATGGGATTGGCGAGCGGCACTTGAATGATTTCAATCTTGAACAGCTCGCTGTTCGGATCCATCGAGGGGTCGAGGTCTGAGCATCCCGGAAGTTCGGTCGCCGAACGCACGCCGGCCGAACCCGAGACGTAGATGTAGACGTTGGCCTTGTCGTTCAGATCTTCGACCACCGTGTGCGTGTGCGAACCGCGGCATGTTTGCACACTCTGGATGTACTTCGGGTGCTTCAGGTCGGTCGCATCAAAGATGCGAATGCCGCGAAAGCGATCTTTGCTCACGGAATCCGGAATGCCGGCGAGGCCGCAGTCGAGGCGACCGCTCGGGGCTTCCCCCGATACGAAAATCAGATTGCCGTACACCGAAACGTCGCTCTGCGAACCACGGCACACTTCCTGGTGGAACAGCTTGGGGTCACGAGGATTGGAAATATCAAAGATCTCGTAGCCGTCATAATTGCCCTGCACCACATAGTTGCCGCGGAACGCAAGATCGGAATGCGTTACGCCGACGAACGGGCCGGTGGGAAGCACATTCTTCACGAGACGCATGTTCCATGAGGCTTCCGCCGCGGGCGTGCTGATCATACGGCGCGTGGTGTCTGCCGGCAGCTTTGCCAGTGTGCCTGCTTTGAGTCCAACTCGGGGATCGGGGCTCGGCGCGGTTGTGCTCATGTTCACCGCAGGCGCCGGACCAGCGCCTGCCGCAGCCGAGCCTTGCGACGCACAAGCCGACGCGTAGAGCGTCGTCACAAAAAGGGCAGCCGTCAGGACGCTGCTAGCGAGCTGCCGGAGGTTCGGTACTGATGCCATGTGTTCTTCCAGGGTGGGTGTGGGTCGTGCGTGGTCGTGTATGCGTGACATCGCTACGGACGCGAACTCGGCGGAACGGTGGCGAGCATCTGCTGCATGCGCTCGATCTCGGTGGTCTGGTCGGCGAACACATCGGACGCAAAGCGGTACACCACGTCGTCATTGCCGGCATTTGTGGCGCCGAGTAGGTCGTTCACCATGGCAACGGCGCCGGCGTGGTGGCCGATCATCGCTTCGAGGAAGAGACGGTCGAAGTCCGCGCCGCGCGATTTGTCGAGTGCGGCCAGCTGCTCGGCGTTCAGCATGCCCGGCATGAGCATGTCGTGCACCATGCCATTCATTTTCATCTTGTGGTGTGTGGCATCGGTGGCGGGCACCGCTTCGCCGCGATCCCGGAGCCAACGCTGCATCAGCGCAATCTCATCTCGTTGCCCCACCACAATACGCTCGCAGAGCACGGCCACGTCGCGCCGTGCCCCGTGCGACGAAGCCCATCCCGCGATCAGGACCGCCTGCGCGTGGTGGGGAATCATCCCCGCCATGAACTCGACATCGGCCTCAGAACGCACGCGGGCGGGCGCGGTGGCAACTTGGGCGCCGGCGATGCGCGGGGAAAAAGCGAGCGGAGTGGCAATAACGAGCACAAAGGCCGCAATGCGACGCGGCCAGCCCATTGGCGACGACAGGGTCTGCATGGTGGAGAGTCTCCCAGGACTGCGGCGGGGCGGGCTCCTCAACCTCGAGGGATCTCTCGCGGCGGAGCCACGCGCCGAGCGTAACTGCTACGCACGATACTACCATATACGCCGATGCTTGGATAGCCGCTGACTGGGGGCGTTTTGGACGGGCTCAAGGGCCAGCGAAGACCAGCTTTTGCGCGTAAGTTGTGGCGGCGCAGTCTTAGCCCTCTCCGGAGGGCGAGATGCCCAGTGTGTTCATGGTGTGTTCATGGTGTGATCGTCGTTGGATCGTGGTTTGTAGCCACACACTCCCGCCGGCGGCAGCAGCGTCGGCGCCCTCACCCGAGAGTGCCAGGAGGCATGATGTCCCGTTGGAATAGGTCCGCCCGTCGCGTCACGTGGGCGATCGCCGCGGTTGGCTTTTTGCTCCCCGTTGCGACCTTCGCCCAGCAGAAGCAGGACGAGGAGTACGGCAAGAAAATCAAGGAATATCTGCAGGATCCCCGGATCAGCACGGAGCTCGTGGATCACCTGCCCGCGTCCAACACGGTGCCGACGCCGCTCAAGTTCCTCGGCAAGATCGTCGGTACCCCCGGCGAGTTGACCTACGCCAAGGACATCCACCGGTATCTCGAGGCCATTGCCAAGGCCGCCCCTGGGCGCGCCAAGTTCTTCAAGATTGGCAAGACCGAAGAAGGGCGCGACATGGTGATGCTCGCGATTGGTGACGAGGAGACCATCCGGAACCTCGACAAGGTCAAGGCTGATGCTGCTGCGCTGACCGACGCGCGGACCACCACCGAAGAAAAGGCGCGCGCCCTCATCAAGACGGCCAAGCCAGAATATTGGATCACCAGCGGCATGCACTCGCCGGAGCGCGGTGGCCCCGAGATGCTGATGGAGTTGGCGTATCGCCTCGTGGTGGAGGAGACGCCCTTTATCCAGAACATCCGCAAGAATGTGCTCACGCTCATCACGCCGGTGATCGAGGTGGACGGGCGCGAGAAGATGGTGGACAACTACTACTACAACAAGACGCGCGCCGCCGGCACAGGCACGCTGCCGCTGATGTACTGGGGCAAGTACGTGCAGCACGACAACAACCGGGACGGCATGGGTCAGTTCCTCGCCCTCACGCGGAACGTGACGAAGACGTTCCTCGAGTGGAAGCCGATCATGATGCACGATCTGCATGAAGCGCAGACGTATCTCTACTCGTCCACCGGCACGGGCCCGTACAACAACGAGCTCGATCCGATTGTCGTGGGTGAGTGGTGGCAGTTCGCGGAGAACGACGTGGTGGAAATGACCAAGCGCGGCGTGCCGGGCGTCTGGACCTACGGGTTCTACGATGGCTGGGTGCCGAACTACATGTTCTTTATTGCGCACGAACACAACGCCATTGGCCGCTTTTACGAAGTGCAGAGTTATGGCCCCGAGAACTCCGTGGTCACGCCGCCTGCGACGACCACGAGCAAAGAGTGGTTCCGGCCGAACCCGCCGCTGGCGCGCATCAACTGGGGCCCGCGGAACAACACGAACATTCAAGAGTCCGCCATTTTGTTTTCGCTGCAGCATATGGCGCGCAATCGCGAACTGTATCTCGAGAACTACTGGCTCAAGAACAAGCGCGCCGTGGCCCGCGGTAAGGACGGCCCGACGTACGGCTGGGTGATTCCCGCGGGGCAGCATCGCAAGGCCAACACCGCGGAGGCAATCAACGATCTGCGTACGCAGGGACTTGAAGTGCATACCGCCTCGGCGGCGTTCAAGGCCGGTGCTGTGGATGTGCAGCCGGGCGATTACATCGTGCGTGGTGACCAGCCGTATCGCACGCTCGCCGACATGTATTTCTCGCTGCAGAACTTTGCGCCGGGCAATCCGTCGCCGTACGACGACACCGGCTGGACGTTCCAACTGATGCGCAACCTCACGATCACGCCGGTGAGCGACAAGAGTCTCCTTGACGCGAAGATGGCGCTCGTGACGGCACCGGTGAAGGCGGCCGGTGGTGTGACGGGATCGGGGAGTGTGATCATCGTGGAGAACGCCGCGGACAATGCCCTCACGGGCTTCCGCTATCAGTTCAAGGATGTGAAGATGGCGGCGGCCGAGGAAGCGTTTGAGGCGGGCGGCCACAAGTTTGCGGCGGGTGCGTTCATTATCGCCAACGGTGACCGCTCGAAGCTCGATGCGGCCATCAAGAACGCGGGACTCTCCGCGTGGGCCGTGTCGGCGATGCCGACGGTGAAGGCACACGATCTCGACATTCCGCGCATTCTGTACCTGCACAGCTGGAACCGCACGCAAGACGAAGGCTGGGTGCGCGCCGCGTTCGACACCTACGGCGTTCCGTACACCTATGTCGGTGACAAAGAACTGAAGGGGATGACCAATCTGAAGGCGACGTACGATGTGGTCATCTATCCGCACGTGAGCGGCAATGCCGCGTCGATGGTGAGCGGTGTGCCCATGACGTCGGGGCCGGCTATCCCGTACCAGCGCTCGGAGAAGTTCCCGTCGCTGGGCTATCCCGATTCGACCGCCGACGTTCGCGGCGGGATGGGGATGGAAGGGTTGATGAACCTGTACAAGTTTGTGCAGGACGGCGGCACGCTGATTACGGAAGGCGCGACGGCCACGCTCTTCCCAGACTACAACCTTACGCCAGGCGTCACGGTTGAAACGCCCGCCGGTTTGTTTGCGCGCGGCACCATTCTGCGTGGTGTCTTCAACGATATGAAGAGCCCGATTGCCTACGGCTACACGGATCGTTCGTTGCCGGTGTACTTCAGCCAGGCACCGGTGCTCAATGCCGGCGGCGGTGGTGACCTCGGTGGCTTCGGAGGCGGCGCTCGCGGAGCGGCAGGCATCAGTCAGAACGTGACGCCGAATGCCACCCCGTTGCGGTTGTCTCCGTTCGATGCCACAGCCGAACCTGCGGCGGCGGCCAGTGCCGCTGCTGGCGGACGCGGTGGTCGCGGCGCCGGTGGTGGTGGTGGTCGCGGCGGGGCAGGTGGCGCCCTCGGCGACCGCCCGCGCGTCATTCTCCAGTTCCCATCTACGAGCGCGGAGATGTTGCTGTCGGGTACGCTCGCGAACTCTGATGGCCTCACGAATCGCGCGCAGGTGGTGGATTCACCGATCGGCAAAGGCCATGTCGTGATGTTCGCGATTCGGCCCTTCTGGCGCTGGCAGACGCAGGGCACGTACGCCCTTGGCTTCAACGCCATCCTCAACTGGAACGATCTCGACGCTGGTAAATCAGCACCACCAGCGCCCGGCGGAAACTAGGGTTTCTGAACGAAAACAAAGCGGCCCGCACCAAGTTTTGGTGCGGGCCGCTTTGCACTGGGGGGCTTCGTCTCCCGCGGGTCGGCAGGATGGACGAAGGCGCGGCTTACTGCTTGGGGCGCGCGATCACGGCGTCGATCACATGCACCATGCCGTTGGACGCTTTCACTGAGCCGAGGATCTTGGCGCCGTCAATGAACGTGTCGTTGCCTTTCTTGGTGACCGTCGCGGAGGTGTTGTCGGCCATGCCGAGCACCTGGCCGTCGGAGAGCGCGTCCACGGAGAGCGCCGACGTCGTGACGTGGTGCTGCAGCACCAGCTTGAGCGTTTCCTTGTTGGCGGGCTTGAGCAAGTCGTCGACCGTGCCCTTGGGAAGCTTCTCAAACGCGGCGTTCGTCGGGGCAAACACCGTGAACGGCCCAGCGTTGGCGAGCGCGTTCACGAGGTCACCAGCCTGAAGCGCGGCGACGAGGGTCGTGTGATCCTTGGAACCGACGGCGACCTTCACGACGTCCGGCGTGGACTCATTGTCCTGCACGGACGCCTGTCCGACGGGTGCTGCGGCAGCCGCCGCTCCTTGGTCAGCTGGGACAGCCGTGCAGGCAACGGTCGCCAGCACAGCAAGAGAGAGCGAGACACGAGACCATGACGTGTGGAACATGGAGGCTCCGAAGTGCGGTGGATGTGGACAGAATAGGGTAAGTCATCTGCAACAATGGGGCATCCGCATCCGCTCCGCAGTCAGGAAACACCGGACGCTCGGTTCCGAAAGGAACCGAGCGTCCGGTTACTACTTCTGCCTCTGTACGGACCGACGAAAGACCGGCGGCGGCGTACGTGAGGAAAACGCTACCCTCTTACTTGGCGTCGAGCTTTCGCCCTGCGTTCAGGTTGTCGAAGTGAAGGATGGCGTTGAACACCATCGCGTAGCTACCGATGGTCTCTCCGCGCCACACCGGATTGATGGCGAACATCACGATGTGCCCCTTTTGCATCGGCACGTCCACGACAATCGGACGCTGAGCGATTTCGGTGCCGCCGTCGAGCAGGCCACTGACCAACAGGTCGCGCTGCTCCGAGAACCGGAACGCCACGCGCGGACGCTGATCTGGCGGAATCACGTTGAGCGGATTGCGAAGTTGATCGTCCGTGATCGGCGCGGCCTGCCACGGCTGCACCGGCACGCGCGGCAGCGCTTGAAAGCGCGCGTCGAGCGCCGGGCGTCCTTGCACCTCGTCCGGATCGTCGGCCGTGCCGCGACCGGTCGCACGGGGGCCACCGCCCCCCGCGCCCCCGCGGCCACCACCGCCGCCGCT
>CANIWQ010000086.1 GCA_947471365.1 Gemmatimonadota bacterium
GATTACGACGACGACGACAAGACCGTGGATGCCGCCAGCACGAGCCCGCCGAGTGTGTACGGATTTGGGCACGAGGGGTATTACCGGAACGTCTTGGAGGTCCTGCGTGGCGGGGCCAAGGCAGACACGGACGGTCGCGGGGGGCGGAAGTCTCTGGAGCTGATTCTCGGGATTTACGAGTCGGCGCGAACAGGGGCTGAGGTGCCGTTGCCGCTCAAGGGATAGGGGGCGGTGACCGAAGGGCTGACGGCGGGGTTCTCAGAGGAGAATCCCGCCGTTTTTCGTTGACTTATCCTCGACTTCCGGCGAGCTTTAACAGTTGTCTGGAGGTGGGTTTTGGCCGGTTTGAGGGGGCGAAAGTTCCTTCGGCGGACCCGTGTCTAGTCGCCCCTTTTCGAATCCGAGTAAACATCACAAATATGCCAGTCCCTCTGCTCGACCTGCGCGCCCAACACGCCCTGATCAAGGATGCCGTGATGCAGGCGCTGATGCCGGTCATCGATGACCAAGCCTTTATTCTCGGGGCACCCGTCGCCAGGCTTGAGGCCGACGTCGCGGCGCTTTCCAATACCACACACGCGATCGGCTGCGCGAGCGGCACCGATGCGATTCTTCTCGCGCTTCGCGCACTCGATATTGGCGCCGGCGACGAAGTGGTCACCACGCCGTTCACGTTCTTTGCAACCGCCGGCACCATCCACAACGTGGGTGCGACGCCCGTGTTTGTGGACATCGACCCCAAGACGTTCAACATCCGCCCTGACCTTGCGGCGGCGGCGGTGACGTCGAAAACAAAGGCGATCGTGCCGGTGGATCTGTTCGGCCAGATTTCAGCCATCGAAGAAATCCGCCGCTTGCTGCCGAACATGCCGATCATCGAAGATGCGGCGCAGTCGATTGGGGCACGCCGCAAGATCAACGGAGCGTGGACGATGGCCGGCCAGACGGCCACTATCGGCACCTTCTCGTTCTTCCCGTCCAAGAACCTCGGCGGATACGGTGACGGCGGCATGATGGTCACGCAGGATGACGCCATTGCCACGCGCCTGAAGCGTCTGCGCGTGCACGGCGGACTGCAGACCTATCTGCACGAAGAAGTCGGGTACAACTCGCGCCTCGACGCGCTCCAGGCCGCGGCGTTGATCGGTAAGCTCCCGTACCTCGGTGGCTGGAGTGCGAAGCGTCGCGAGAACGCCGCGTTTTATGACGCCGCGTTCTCGGACATCGCCGAGATCACGACACCGTTTATTGATCCGGCCAACGAGAGCATCTTCAACCAGTACACGTTGCGCGTGCCGCGCCGCGATGAGTTGAAGCAGCATCTCGCGGCGAAGGGGATTGGTCACTCGGTGTACTATCCGCTGCCGCTCCATCTGCAACCGTGCTTTGCGTACCTCGGGTACACGGTGGGGAGCTGCCCGGAGTCGGAGCGCGCCGCCCACGAAGTGCTGTCGCTACCGATTTATCCCGAACTTACGCGCGCACAGCTGGATGAAGTGGTCGCGGCGGTTCGTAGCTTCTTCGGACGATAGGCCGCGCCATGACATCGCAGATGAAGCAGCAGCTCCTCGGGCGCATTAAGGATCGGACCGCGATTTCCGGCGTGGTGGGCCTCGGGTACGTCGGTCTGCCGTTGGCGATGGAGTTCTGCGAGGCAGGCTTCCGCGTGGCAGGCTTCGATGTGAGCGAAGCGGTGTGCGCCGGGCTGATGGCGGGGCACTCGCACATTATGGACGTGCCAGCGGAACAGCTCGCGCGCCACGTCAAGAGCGGCAAGTTCGTGGCGAGCACCGATGAGTCGGCGCTGAAGTTTGCTGACGCCATCTCGATTGCCGTGCCGACGCCGCTGGCCAAGACACGCGATCCGGATATGTCGTACGTGATTGCCGCCGCTGAGACGGTGGTGCGTCAGGCGCACGCCGGTATGCTGGTGGTGCTGGAGAGCACGACGTACCCCGGCACGACACGCGATGTGATGCAGCCGCGGCTTGAAGCACTCGGCTACACGATCGGTGACGATGTGTTTCTGGCGTTTTCCCCCGAGCGCGTCGATCCGGGCAATGCCAAGTGGCATACCAAGAACACCCCCAAGATCATTGGCGGCATTACGCCGGCGTGCAACGACGTGTCGATGGCGCTGTACGCCACCTGCATTGACACGATTGTGCCGGTGTCGTCGCCTGAGGCCGCGGAGTTGGCCAAGCTACTCGAGAATACCTTCCGCTCGGTGAACATCGGGCTCGTCAACGAAATGGCGATCATTTGCGATCGCTTGGGCGTGGACGTGTGGGAAGTGATCGACGCGGCGGCCACCAAGCCGTTCGGCTTCATGAAATTCACGCCGGGCCCCGGGATTGGCGGACACTGCATTCCGCTCGATCCGCACTACCTCGCGTGGAAGATGCGCACGCTCAACTACAAGACCCGCTTCATCGACCTCGCCAGCGAGATCAACTCGGCGATGCCCGACGTGGTGGTCGAGAAAGTGTCGCGCGCGTTGAACGACGCAAGGAAGCCGGTGAAGGGAAGTCGCGCGCTCGTGCTCGGAGTGGCGTACAAAAAAGACATTGACGATATGCGCGAAAGTCCGGCGTTCGACGTCATGCGCCTGCTCGAGGATCGGGGCGCGCACGTTGTGTTCCACGACTCATACGTGGCCTCGTATCAGGAAGAGGGCGAAACACGCGTTGGGGTTGCGCTCACGGACGCCGAGCTCGCCAAGGCCGACGTCGTGGTGATCGTAACCGACCACAGCAACGTGGACTACCAGCGGGTGGTGGATCAGGCCGCGCTGATTGTCGACACGCGCAACGCGCTGAAGGCCACGCGGCCGTCGAAGGCGCGCATCGTCTCCTTGTCGGCGCTGCATTCATGAACGTCACGGTCGTCGGTTCCGGCTACGTAGGTCTCGTCGCGGGCGCGTGTTTCGCTGAGACGGGCGTGGCGGTGACGTGCGCCGACGTCGACCAGAAGAAGATCGACGGTCTCCAGCAGAACATTCTCCCCATTTACGAGCCAGGGCTCGATTCGCTCGTCGAACGCAATCAGACGCAGGGGCGCCTGCAGTTCACGACCGACGTGGCTGCCAGCGTGCGTAGCGCGACGGTGGTGTTCATCGCGGTCGGCACACCGCCCGATGAAGATGGGTCGGCGGATCTGTCGCACGTGCTCGCGGTGGCCGAGACGATTGGCCAGCACATGGCGCGCGAAACGGTCGTGGTGACGAAGTCCACGGTGCCGGTGGGCACGGCCGCCAGGGTGCACGCGGCCGTCGCCAAGCACGCCAAGTTCCCCTTCCACGTGGTCTCCAATCCGGAGTTCCTCAAGGAAGGCGCGGCGGTGGACGACTTTCTCAAGCCTGATCGCGTGGTGCTCGGCGTCGACAGCGACTTTGCGCGGAGCGTGATGGCGGAGCTGTACGCGCCATTCGTGCGCACGGGCAAGCCGATCATCTTCATGGACGTGCCGTCGGCGGAAATGACGAAGTATGCCGCGAACGCCATGCTCGCCACGCGCATCTCGTTCATGAATGAAATTGCGAATCTGTGTGAGAAGGTCGGTGCGAATGTGGACTTGGTTCGCAAAGGCATCGGCAGCGACTCGCGCATTGGGCCGTCGTTTCTGTTTCCGGGACCTGGGTACGGTGGCTCGTGCTTCCCTAAAGACGTGAAGGCATTGCTGCATACCTCCGAGGAGCGCGGCGCGCCGATGCAGGTGTTGGCGGCGGTAGAAGCGGCCAATGAGTTGCAGAAGCACCGGTTGTTCGAGAAGCTCGCGGCGGCCTTCGGCGGCCCGCTCACGGGCGCGCGCATTGCGGTGTGGGGACTCGCCTTCAAGGCGCAGACCGACGATATGCGCGAATCACCGGCGCTCACGCTCATCGAAGCGTTGCTGGCGGCGGGGGCGACCGTCGTCGCCCACGATCCTGCCGCAATGCACGAGGCGGAGCGTCGGCTCGGCGCCCGTATCGGCTATGCCGCGACGAACTACGACGCGCTGAGCGGCGCCGATGCGCTGGTGATTGTGACCGACTGGAACGAATACCGCTTTCCGGATTTTGCGCGGATCAAGGCATCGCTCAAGCGCCCGATCGTCGTAGACGGTCGCAACCTGTACGATCCCGCGAAGATGGAGCAGTTCGGCTTCACCTATCGGTCGCTCGGCCGAGGCACCGCATGAGAGTCTTGATCACCGGCGCGGCGGGTTTCCTCGGTTCTCACCTGTCGGAGCGTTTTCTGGCCGACGGGCATTCGGTGGTAGGGCTCGACAACTTCATTACGGGCCATCCGGATAACATCGCGCATTTGATTGGGCACGAACGGTTCTCGTTCTTGCGGCACAACATCTCGGAGTACACGTACGTCGCCGGGGATCTCGACGGGGTGCTGCACTTTGCGAGTCCGGCAAGCCCCATCGACTATCTCGAGCTGCCCATTCAGACGCTCAAGGTGGGTTCGCTGGGCACGCATAATGCGCTCGGGATTGCGCTGGCCAAGAAGGCGCGTTTTTTCATTGCGTCGACGAGTGAGGTGTACGGCGATCCGCTCGTGCACCCGCAGCCGGAGAGTTACTGGGGCAATGTGAATCCGATTGGCCCGCGTGGTGTGTACGACGAGGCGAAGCGATTCGCCGAAGCCCTCACGATGGCGTATCACCGCTTTCACGGGGTGGACACGCGCATCGTGCGCATTTTCAACACTTATGGTCCGCGCATGCGACCGCGCGACGGACGCGTGGTCTCCAACTTTATCGTGCAGGCGCTGCTCGGTGAGCCGCTCACGATTTACGGCGACGGCTCGCAGACGCGTTCGTTCTGTTTTGTGGATGACGAAATCGAAGGGATCTATCAACTCTTTCTGCGCGGCGATGCCCACCCCACCAACATCGGCAATCCGGTGGAGTACACCGTGAAGCAGCTCGCCGAGATCGTGGTGGAACTCACCGGCACCGCCGCGCCCATTGTCTATAAGCCGCTTCCCGAGGATGACCCCAAGGTGCGACAGCCCGACATCACCCGTGCCCGCACGATGCTTGGCTGGGAGCCGAAGGTCGACGTACGCGAAGGCGTGCAACGGACCATTGACTACTTCAAAACGCTGGTCGGGTCGTCGCGGATGGCGCCCCGATGAATCTCTCGTCGCTCCGGCTCGCGCGTCGAACACTGCTCTCCCCTTCGGGTATCACCCGCATGACTGCACGCACCCGCGCTCGCCTCGTTGTCGCCCTGCTCCTGTTGGCCGCCTGCAATCGCGGCTTCCAGTTACGCAAGTATCCCACGAATGCCGGACTGTTCAAGGCCTCGATGGCCGAGTTTCAGGCGAAGAAGTGGGAGAACGCCATTACCGGCTTCGAAAAACTCACGCTCGATCTTTCCGCGCGCGACACGTTGTTGCCGTTGGCGCACTACTACCTCGGCAAGTCGCACGAGAATCGCGAGGAGTTTCTGTTGGCGGCGCAGAGTTATGCCCGCTTGGCGGAATCGTTCCCGGACGATTCGCTCGCGGCATCGGCGCTTCTCTCCGCTGGCGATTCGTATCTGAAGATGTGGCGCGATCCGTCGCTCGACCCCACGTATGCGACGATGGCGCAGACGCAGTATCGGTTGCTGGCGAGCGTGTATCCGGAATCACCGCTGAAGGTGCAAGCCGAAAAGGGCGCGCAGCGGATCGAGGAACTGTTGGCGACGAAGGATTACGAGACGGGAATGCACTATGTGCGCCGTCGCGCCTTTGACTCCGCGCTGATTTACCTCAAGGACGTGGTGCGCAACTTCCCGAACTCGGCAAAGTCGCGGGATGCGATGCTTCGGATTGTTGAGGTGTATCGTCGCCCCGAGATGAACTACAAGGACGAGGCGAAGGAGATGTGCGTGGCGCTCAATGGGGCGTATCCGCGTGACACCGACGTCGCCAAGTTGTGCCCCGAAGAGGTGGCCGCGGACTCGACCGGAGCAAAGGCCAAACTGCCGCTGCCTGGACTGCCGCTGCCCAAAAAACCGGGTGCGGTCTCTCCGTTCTCGCGCTGAGCGCGGACGGGCCGAGGGCGACGCGGGGTCATGCGAATCGGGATTTTCGGCGGAACGTTTGATCCTCCGCACATTGGGCACTTGTTGGCCGCGACCGATGCCTGTGAGGCGCTCGCGCTGGATCGACTGGTGTTCATCCCAGCCGCCGAGCAGCCGCTGAAAGTGGGGATGGTGGCGGCTCCGGCCCATCATCGTGTGGCGATGGTGGAGCGGCTCATCGCAGGAGACGCACGGTTCGCTGTCGATGCCCTCGAAATTGACCGGGGCGGGTTATCTTACACCGTTGATACGTTGCGGGTGTTGCGCAGTCGCTGGGCCGGTGATGTGGCACCATTCCTGCTTTTAGGGAGGGATGCTGTCGCCGCGCTGCCGAAATGGCGCGAGCCGGAGGAAGTGATGTCGTTGGCGCAGGTCGTCGTGCTCACGCGGGCTGGTGAGTCGGCGGAGTTGCCGGCTGGGGTTCGGGCGCTTGCCACGCGCCGAGTGGATGTGTCGTCCACCGAGGTTCGGGCGCGGGTGCGGGAAGGAAAGTCGATTCGAGGATTCGTGCCGGATGCGGTGGCGACCTATATCGCTGCTGTCGGCTTGTACCGATAAAGGAGCTCTGTAGGACATGCTGAAAGCGCTATTGTCGACCGTGTTTGGAACGCGCCATGAACGCGAACGAAAGCGCGTGCAGCCGATTGTCGACGAAATCAACGAAGAATATGCAAAGCTGCAGACGCTGTCAGACGAGGCGCTCCGGGCGCAGACCGACAAGTTTCGGGCGCTGATCGATGAACGCACGGCGGAGTTAGCGGGCAAGATTGAGGCGCTCAAGGACGCGAAGCGCACGGCCGCGGACGCCGAAGAACGCGAGCGCATTGACGGTGAGCTGGGCGGCGCGGACGGCATGGGTGGCCTTGAGCGCGACTATCGGGGCGTGCTGGCCGAGGTGCTCGACGAAATCCTCCCCGAAGCGTTTGCCACCGTGCGGGAAGCGGCGCGTCGCTTAGTGGGCACGACCGTCTCGGTGACCGGCCAGGATATCGTGTGGGACATGGTGCCATACGACGTGCAGCTGATTGGTGGGATTCAGCTGCATTTGGGTCGGATCGCCGAAATGGCGACGGGCGAGGGCAAGACGTTGGTCGCCACGCTGCCGCTGTACTTGAATGCGCTGCCTCGGCGCGGTGCGCACCTCGTGACGGTCAATACGTACCTCGCACGGCGCGACTCGCAGTGGATGGGGCACCTGTTCGGCTATCTCGGGCTCACCGTCGGTTGCATCGATGACACCGAGCCCGGGACGGCGGAGCGCGTGGCCGCGTATCTCTGCGACATTACGTACGGCACCAACAACGAGTTTGGCTTCGACTATCTCCGCGACAACATGGTGGTGTCGCTCGATCAGCGCGTGCAGCGGAAGCACGTCTATGCGATCGTCGACGAAGTGGATTCGGTGCTGATTGACGAAGCCCGCACGCCGCTCATCATCTCCGGCCCGGTGGGGAACGAGAGTGACGCGGAGTACGCGCTGCACAACGCGGCGGTCGAGCGCGTCGTGCGCAAACAGACGGAACTCGCGAATGATCTCGTCGCGCAGGGCGAAAAAGCGATGGAGGCCGACGATGAGCATGCGGCCGGCCTCGCCTTCTACAAGGCGCAGCTTGGCAATCCCAAGAACAAGCGCCTGATGAAGGCGTTGCAGGAGCAGGGCGTCAAGCAGCTCGTGCAGAAGATGGAACTCGAGCATCTCGCGGACCGTAAGCTGCCCGCCGCCAAGCAACTCTATCGTGAGGTCGAGGAAGACTTGCTCTTCGTGCTCGACGAGAAGGGGCACAGCGTGCACCTCTCCGACCGTGGCGTGGACTTTGTCTCGCCCTCCGATCACGAGGCGTTCGTGCTGCCGGACATCGCGGGCGAGGTCGGGCGCATTGACGCCGATCACGACGCGACGCCCGAAGAGCGGCTCGCCAAGCGCAACACGATTGAACGGGAGTACGCGCTTAAGAGTGAAAAGCTCAATATCGTGCACCAGCTGCTCAAGGCGCACGCCCTGTACGAGAAGGACGTCAACTACGTCGTGCAGGAAGGGCAGGTCCTCATCGTCGATGAGTTCACGGGCCGCACGATGCCGGGGCGCCGCTGGAGCGAAGGGCTCCATCAGGCCGTCGAAGCCAAGGAAGGGGTGCAGGTGAAGGGGGAGACGCAGACCCTCGCCACCATCACCATTCAGAATTATTTCCGCATGTACGAAAAACTCGGCGGTATGACGGGCACCGCCGAGACAGAGGAGACGGAGTTCTTCCAGATTTACGGACTGGAAGTGTCGGTGATTCCGACGAACCGCGACATCATCCGCGACGATCGGCAGGATCTCGTCTACAAGACGCGCCGTGAGAAATACAACGCGATTGTGGAAGAGACCAAGCGCCTCACGGGGCTCGGCTATCCGGTGCTCGTCGGTACGACGAGCGTGGAAGCATCCGAGACGCTCGCGCGCATGTTCCAGCGGGCGAGCATTGTGCACAATGTGCTGAACGCCAAGTACCATCAGCGCGAAGCCGAAATTGTCGCGCTCGCGGGCCAAGGCAACGCCGTCACGATTGCCACGAACATGGCCGGCCGTGGCACCGACATCAAACTCGGTGCGGGCGTCAAGGAATCAAAGCCGTCGGTGATCAAGGATCCCGACAACAAGGACATCGAGATCGACGAGTGTGGTGGATTGCACATCATCGGATCGGAGCGTCATGAGTCGCGCCGCATTGACCGCCAGTTGCGCGGTCGCTCCGGCCGTCAGGGCGATCCGGGCGCCTCGCAGTTCTTTTTGTCGCTCGAAGACGACCTGATGCGTCTCTTCGGCTCCGACCGCATTGCCAAGCTGATGGATCGCATGGGCGCGCAGGAAGGGGAGATGCTCACGCATCCGCTCATCACGCGCTCCATCGAACAGGCGCAGAAGCGGGTGGAGTTGCAGAACTTCCAGAGCCGGAAACGACTGTTGGAGTTCGATGACGTGATGAACCAGCAGCGCGAGGTCATTTACTCGTTGCGGTCATTCGCGCTCGAAGGTGGCGAAGAGCTGAAGGGCGAGTCCGTGCGCATGGTGGAGCAGGCCGTCGCGCGTCGCATCGAAACAGCGCTTGCCGCGGAGATGGACGCGTTGCAGTGGGACGTGCCGCTCGTGCGCCAGGATCTGCTGATGCACTACTTGCTGCGCGTCGATTGCTTTGAAGAGCACGGGACGCGCCCCGCGACCATTGACGAAGCCAAGGAGTTGGGGAGCGCCTCGGGCACACTGGCGTTTAACGCGAAGTTCGGCGCGCTCGGCGAATATGCGTCGCAGGTGCTCGCATTGGTGATGCTCAACGTGCTCGACGAGAAGTGGAAGGACCATCTCTACGATCTCGACCAACTGCGCAACGCCATCCACTATCGCTCCTGGGGGCAGAAGGATCCGCTCCTCGAATACAAGCAGGAAGCGTACGTGATGTTCGTGGACCTGATGCACGACGTGCATCACACGTTCACCGAACGGTTCTTGCGCGTGCAAATCGACCTCGGGGGACCGCCGCCGGCACCGGAACCGCCGCCGGCCGTGAAGAAGCGCTTCAATGCGCTCGGCATGGTCGAGGGTGGTCCGGCGGGCGAAGATGGCGCCTACGACGTGGGCCCGGATGAGGCACCGAAATCGACGTCTGCCGTGCGTCAGGATCCGACAATCGTCGGCGCCGGACGTGGCGTGCGCTCGTTGTCGGGTGAGCGCGCGGCACCGGTGGACTGGGCGAGCGTGGGTCGCAACGATCCCTGCCCGTGCGGGAGCGGCAAGAAGTTCAAGAAGTGCCACGGGGTCAACGCATAATTGCCCCGCGCGGCATCGCTTCGATGACGGAACAGGCACGCGCCGGCGATATCGTCGGCGCGTGTCATTTCATCCTGCCCCATCGCTGCGCGAAATGCCGCGCACGGAACGGCCGCGCGAGCGGCTGAAATCGCTCGGCGCGCACGCCCTCAGCGCGAGCGAACTGCTGGCCATTCTCATCGGCACGGGGTGTGCGAACCGATCGGCGCTCGCCGTGGCGCACGATGCGCTGGCGCGGTCCGCCGGCTCGTTACGCCATATGTCGCGCCAGCCGATCGCGGCGTTGTCGGCCGTGGCCGGGCTTGGCAACGCGCGTGCGGTGGCCATTCACGCGGCACTCGAACTCGGGCGCCGACTCGCGGCGGAGTCCCGCGATGACGGCGCCCCGCTCCGCTCCCCGCGCGACGTCTGGGCGGTCTTCGCGCCACGGCTTGAGGATCTGCCGGTTGAGGAGTTCCATGTGGCGGTACTCGACGCGCAGCACCGTCTGGAGCGGGACATCACGGTCACGCGGGGTATTCTCAACTCCTCGCTCGTCCACCCGCGCGAGGTCTTTCGTGAGGCCATCGCCGAACGGGCGGCGGCAATCGTCTTGGTCCACAATCATCCGAGCGGCGATCCCACGCCGAGCACCGATGATCGGGCCATTACCTCACAGCTGGTCGCGGCCGGGCGGTTGCTCGACATCCCCGTGGCGGACCACCTGATCATCGGCCGAGGGCGGTATCTCTCCTTTGCCGAGGCCGGCTTGCTCTAAAGAGACGCGCCTGCGCTTGACAGCAGCGAGGGACTCCGGCGATATAGCGGTATGACCACAGCGGTACTGACCGACATCATCCCTGGGTGGGTCCTCGGGGAAGAGGCGCTTCCGGATCGACTCGATTCGGACCTGTTGGCGCGCGCCTATCGGTTTAGCGAGCGCGCCCACGCCGGTCAGACGCGTCGGAATGGTGATCCCTATGTCACGCACTGCGTGGAGGTCGCCAAGATCCTCGCCGACCTCCAACTCGACTCGGTCACCGTGGCCAGTGGGTTGATCCACGATGTCGTGGAGGACACCGCGGCCACCATCGAGGATGTGGAACGAGAGTTCGGTCGCGAAATCGCGCAGATCGTGGAGGGGCTCACCAAGATCGGCCATCTGCCGATGACGAGTTCCCAAGAGCGGCAGGTTGAGAATTATCGCAAACTCTTGCTCTCGATTGCGAAGGATGCGCGCGTCATTCTCATCAAGTTGGCCGACCGGACGCACAACATGCGGACGCTCGAGTTTATGCCAGAAGAGAAGCGGGCACGGATTGCGCAGGAGACGCGCGATCTCTACGCGCCGCTCGCGCACCGCTTTGGACTCGCGAATCTCAAAGGGGAGCTCGAAGACCTCGCGTTTAAATTTCTCGAGCCAGACGAGTACCGTCAGCTCGCGAATCAGATTGTGCAGAAGCGCGCCGAGCGTGAGGCGTTGATCAACGAAATGTCGGAGCCGCTCAGGGCGCGGCTGCATGAATCGAATATTGTCGTGTATGAAGTGAGCGGTCGGCCGAAGCACCTCTGGTCGATCTGGAAGAAGATGCAGAAGCGCGATAAGCCGTATGACGAGATCTATGACTTGCTCGCGATTCGCGTGCTCGTCGAGAACGTGCAGGAGTGCTATCACACGCTCGGCGTGATCCACGGCGAGTGGACGCCGCTGCAGGAGCGCATCAAGGACTACATCGCGAGCCCCAAGTCCAATGGGTATCAGTCGTTGCACACGACCATCTTTGGGCCGAAGCAATCGCTCTTTGAAATTCAGATTCGGACACGCGAGATGCACCGCACGGCCGAATACGGCATTGCGGCGCATTGGGCATATAAGGGTGGCACGAATACGGGCGGCGACGATCTCGATCGCGCGCTGCACTGGTTCCGTCAGGTCCTCGAACTCCAGCTCGACGCCGAAACGCCGGACCAGTTTCTGGAGTTCCTCAAGCTCGACTTGTATCAAGACGAAATATTCGTCTTTACGCCCACCGGCGATGTGATTCAGCTGCCGCGTGGTGCCACGCCGATCGATTTCGCGTTCGCCGTGCACACCGAGGTGGGGCTCCACACGCAGGGCGCCAAGATCAACGGGCGTATTGTGCAGTTGTCGCGTGAGTTGAAGAACTCGGAGACCGTCGAGATTATTCGATCGCCCAACGCGCGTCCGAGTCGCGACTGGCTGGCCCACGTGCGCACCGGACGCGCCCGGCACCGCATCCGGCAGTGGCTGCGGCACGAGGAGTCAAAGACCTCGATCAAGATTGGGCAGGAGATTCTCGAGCGAGAACTCAAGCGACGGCGGCACCCGAAGCTCAACGAGGCGCAAGTGGTGGCGGCTGCCGAGGCGCTCAAGCTCAATGACGTGCAGCACCTGTTTGCGTCGATCGGGCAGGGCGACATCAACGTCACGCAGGTGCTCCGCGCGATTTACCCCGACTTCGACGAGCGCGACGATACGGCGCTCAAGGCCAGTCCGCTTGAGCGTCTGATGGACCGCATGAAGCGGCCCGGGACCTCAAAGGGCATTCGCATTTCTGGGGTCGACGGCGTGATGGTGCGCTACGCGCAGTGCTGCCAGCCGGTGCCGGGTGACAAAGTGGTGGGCTACGTGACGCGCGGCCGCGGCGTGAGCATCCACCGCAACGACTGTCCGAATGTGCTCACCCTGGCGCACGAGCCGGAACGTCGGCTCGAGATCGACTGGCAGGAGAATGAAGGGAAGCGGTTCGTTATTCGCCTCGCCATTGAAGGGTCCGACCGGCGGAGTCTGTACGCGGACGTAGCGCAGGCGGTGAGCGAGACCGGCACCGACGTGCGGTCGCTCGAACTCAGGACGGTGGACGGCCGCGTGAGCGGCGCCGCGCTGGTCGAGGTGGAGAACCTCGCCCACCTCGAGAAGATCATCAAGGCGGTGCGGCGGGTGAAGGGGATTGTGGAAGTCTCGCGGCGCGAGCGGATTGCCGCGGAGGACTAAGTGGAGTGTCGTTTTCCCTCGCGGCGCGGTAATTTCCTCGTATGGCTCACACACTCCTGATCGTTCATTCGTACGTTCGTTGGCTCGTCCTGCTGGCCGCCCTCGTGGCGATCGCGCGCGCCGTGTCTGGCGTTGCGGCCGGTCGCTCCTATGGGGCGGCGGACGCCAAGTCCGCCCTGTTCTTCATGATTGCGATGGACACCCAGTTCTTGCTCGGCATTGTGCTGTACGGGATCAGCCCGTTGATGCGCGAGGCGATGCACAACATGGCGGCGTCCATGGCCGATGCCCCAACGCGTTTCTTCGTGGCGGAGCACCCGACCTTCATGCTGCTGGCGCTGGTGCTGGTGCACGTCGGACGCGTGCTGACCAAGCGGGCGGAGCTCGACCGGGCCAAGTTCGTGCGGTCTGCGGTGAGCTTTGCAGCGGCCACTGGGCTGATGCTCGCCGGGATCCCGTGGTGGCGGCTCGCCGCGGTCTGAGGCCGCAGGGGTGCCGTCAGGGACTGACGGCGCCCTCCCGAACAAAAGCCAAAGCCGCTATATTGGTAAATGCCTCGCGCCCTCTTTGACCTCCAAGCCCCCTTCCTGCCCGCGGGCGACCAGCCCAGGGCAATCGCCGAGCTGACGGCGGGGCTGGAGCGTGGCGATCGGTTTCAGACGTTGCTTGGCGTGACGGGCTCCGGCAAGACGATGACTATGGCCAATGTCATCCGGAACTGGGGCCGACCCACC
>CANIWQ010000087.1 GCA_947471365.1 Gemmatimonadota bacterium
GAGCGCGAGCGCCGAGGGCGTCGGCGTGCATCTCCAGCGTGTCGGTACCGTACTCCAAATCATACGTCTCGCGAATCGTGCGACTCGGCAGTTTGCCTGGCTTACGAACCGGCACAAACGCAACGCCGAGCGCCTGCGCGACCGGTGCACCAAAGATGAAGCCGCGGCTCTCAACCGCCACAACGTGCGTGATACCACTCGCCCGATACGGCGCGGCGAGCGCGGTAATCACCCGCGCAAAAAGCGGCGCGTCAGCCAGCAGCGGCGTGATATCCTTGAAGGTGATCCCCGCCTTTGGAAAATCGGGGACGTCGCGCACCGACGCGCGCACGGCGCCTGCCAGCGCGTGACTACCGCTCACCATGACGCTCGCTGTCACGCGCATCGCTCATGCGCCGTTCTCCGCCCAGCCGTGCTCCCCTACCAACGGCACAAACCGGACGGTACTGAGCACTTCACGATCAAACCGCACGCCGCGCTTGGTGACCAACACCAGTTGCTGTTCCTCCCGCCCACCCACGGGCACGAGCATCCGGCCGCCCTCGGCGAGTTGCTCCACAAGCGGCATCGGCACATCCGGACTCGCCGCGCTCACTAAAATGGCATCGTAGGGCGCGTAGGCTTTCCAGCCCAGTGTGCCGTCGCCGAGCAGGAGCGACACATTGGTGACGCCACACTGCGCAATCACATCGCGTGCTCGATCGAGCAGCGGCGCAATGCGCTCCACGCTGAACACCTGCGCGGCCAAATGCGCGAGCAACACAGTCTGATACCCCGACCCGGTGCCAATCTCCAACACCTTCTCCGTGCCTTTGAGCGCGAGGGTCTGCAGATACTTGGCGTGCACCGACGGCTGACTGATGGTCTGGCCGCTGCCGATGGGAAGCGGCGCATCATCGTAGGCGCGGTGCTGAACGCCCGTGGGCACAAACAAGTGGCGCGGGGTCAGGTCAAAGGCGCGCACGACGCTGATGTCGCGGACCCCCTTCCCCTGCAATTCCTCAATGAGGCGGCGGCGCGCCCCACCAAACTGTCGGGCTACGGGGCCTGCCACCAGCGCTCCGAATCGTCCAGGCGTGCCTGGTGTGTAATGTCGAGGTGTAACGGCGTCACGGAAATAAATCCTTCTCGCACGGCGTGAATGTCCGTCCCCTCGCCTGGCGTCCACGTCACCGAGCCGCCGCCAATCCAGTAGATGGGGCGCCCCCAGGGATCCTGCATCTTGGCAATCGAATCGCTAAACACCCGCTGCCCGAGCCGAGTGAGTTTCACGCCTTTGATCTCCGCTGCGGCGACCGGCGGAATGTTCACGTTGAGCAAAGTGCCCGCGGGAAACTTCGCCATCGCCGTGAGATGCTTGAGCAGCGCGGCGAGCGGCACCACGAGTTGCTCGAGCGGCGAGTTGTCGGCGCGCATCAGGCGGCCGGCATAACTCACCGCAATCGAGGGAATGCCGAGCGCGAGTCCTTCCATCGCAGCGGCCACCGTGCCGGAGTAGAGCACATCCTCGCCCATGTTCGGGCCATGATTGATGCCACTCAACACAAAATCAGGCGGCTCGGGCATCAATGCCTGAATGGCGAGCATGACGCAATCCGTGGGCGTGCCATCGACCTGCCAACGGCGGTCGGCAAGCTGCACGGGGCGCAGCGGATGGTGCAGCGTCAGCGCGTGACTCGTCGCGCTCTGCTCACGATCGGGTGCCACCACCCACACTTCACCCAGCCCGTCCGCGGCCTGCTCAAGGCAGCTCAGCCCTTTGGCGAGAATGCCGTCGTCATTGCTGCACAGGATGCGCATCAGCCCGCATCTCCGTCGAGAATAGCAAGGATGTCGCGCAAGTCCTGCTCCAGGTGCTGCACCGTTTCGAATTCGAGTCCCTGACGGGCGGCGGGCTTAAGCCCCCCACTCTTCCGGAATTCGTCGAGCTTCTGGCGGGCGCCATCGATGGTGTACTTCTCGGAATACAACAGGTGTTTCACCAACTGGACCATTTCGATCTCGCGCCGTTGATATACGCGGTTGCCCGACCGATTCTTGGCCGGGCTCAGAAACTTGAACTGACTTTCCCAATAGCGTAGCACGTGCGGCTTGAGTTCGGTCATCTCGCACACGTCGCCAATGGAGAAAAACTCCTGCACGGGCTCCGGACGCTCGGCGGGACGATGCATTAGCGATCCTCCTCGCCACGCAGGTCCCGCGTCATGAGTTCCACCAGCGCCCAGCGTGCGGGCTGTTTCTCAAACAGCACGCGGTGCACCGCCGACACAATCGGCATCTCCACCCCTTCACGCTCGGCGAGTGCCATGGCGCTTTCGGTGGTCACGACGCCTTCGGCCACCGTCTCACGTCCAGAAAGCACGTCGGCGAGTGTCGCACCGCGACCAATCTCGACGCCCACGCTCCGATTGCGACTGAGGGCACCGGTGCAGGTGAGCACGAGGTCGCCGACACCCGCCAGTCCAGCAAACGTCGAGGGCCGCGCACCAAGCTTGACGCCGAGGCGCACCATCTCCGCGAGGCCGCGCGTAATGAGCGCGGCGCGCGCATTGAGGCCGAGGTCGAGGCCGTCAGCAATACCAGTGGCCACGGCCATGACGTTCTTGAGCGCGCCACCCAACTCCACGCCGATCACGTCGTCCGTGGTGTACACCCGAAAGCTTTGCGTACTACACGCCTGCTGCACGCGCATCGCAGCCTGTTCATCGCTGCTCGCGGCCACGATGGCCGTGGGTTGCCGGCGTGCAACTTCGAATGCGAAGCTCGGCCCAGAAAGCGCGACGACCGGCCGCCCCGGCAGTTGCTCCGTCACGACGTCGGTCATGAGTGCGAGCCGTTCCCGCTCAATGCCTTTCGTGGCGACGACGAGTGTGGCGTCCGGCGACGTCCACGCTGCCATAGACGACGCCACGTCTCGCAACACATGGCTCGGCGTGGCGTAAACCACGCACTCTGCACCGTGCACCGCTTCGGCACGGTCGGTGGTGGCACGCAGCGCCTCATGCAGCTGAATCCCGTGAAGAAAGCGGGGATTCTCGTGTCCATCGGTGATCGCGTCCGCCACGTCAGGCTCAAACGCCCACAACATGGTGCGATGACCGTTCTCACTGAGCAGATTGGCGAGTGCGGTGCCCCACGCTCCCGCGCCAATAACGGCACACTTCACCGCGTGGCTCCTGTGTTGCGTGTGTGCCGAATACTCGACTCTGTGCCCGCCCGCAGCCGACCGATGTTGGCGCGATGAGACCAGTAGATAAACACGGCGAGTGCGATGCTCGCCCAGAAAACCGGACCGAAGCCCAGATAGAACGCGACCACCACGCAGAGGACGGGGGCCGCGACCAACGAGCCAAGTGAGACGTACCCGCTGACGACCGTGACCACCGTGAAAACCATGAGTGCCAGCGCCAGCGGTACCGGAGCAGCGGCCGCAAATACGCCAGCCGCCGTGGACACTCCCTTGCCGCCGCCTTTCCACAGCAGGAAGATCGGCTTGGCGTGGCCCCCAATCGCGAACACGCCATACGCCAACGCCCACACCGTGACCTGCAGTGGGGTGGACGCACCGAGCAGCTGCGGCAGCCACGCGACAGGGAGAAAACCCTTGGCCGCATCAATCGCGAATACCGCCGCGGCTGGGCCCAAACCCAGGCTGCGGTACACATTGGTGGCCCCGAGGTTCCCCGAACCCACCGTGCGCAAATCGATGCCTTTCAATGCACGCCCCATCAGGTACGCCGTCGGGAACGATCCCGCGACGTACGCGATGACGAGTCCGAGCATGAGCATCGACATTACACCGATTTGCGACGCATGAGAATGCGCAACGGATTCCCGGAGAAGCCCCAGAATTCACGGAAGCCGTTGTGTAAATAGCGGATATAGTGTTCCGCCACCAGTTCGGGGTGATTGCCAAACACGGCGATCGTCGGCGGACTGGTTTCCACCTGCGTCGCGTAGTTGAGTTTCACTTCGTTGCCGGCGGCCTGCGGCGGCTGCAAACGGGCCAAGAGCTGCTGCAGTGCGTCGTTCACCTGCGAGGTGGAAATGCGTTTCACGCGTTCCTCTTCCACCAAGCGAATGATGTCGAGAATCTTCGTCACGCGTTGGCCCGTGAGCGCGGACGTAAACAAGAACGGCACAAACTTGAAGAACGGCGCCTTTTCAGCGCATTCTTTTTCGAACTTCGCGGCCGACTTGTCGGTCTTTTCTTCTTTCACGTCCCACTTATTGACCACCACAATCAATCCGCGCCCGGCTTCCCAGGCGAGTGCGGCGATTTTGAGATCCTGATTGTGCAGTCCTTCGAGGGCGTCGATCATCAGAATGCAGATGTCGGAGCGATCAATGGCGCGACGCGTGCGCAGCGCCGAGTAGAACTCCACACCATCGTCCACCTTGGACTGGCGGCGCAAACCCGCCGTATCTACAAAAATCATCTGGCGGCCGTGATACAAGAACGGCGTATCGATGGCGTCGCGCGTGGTTCCGGCGACATCCGACACCACGAGGCGGTTTTCACCGAGCAAGCGGTTGATGAACGACGACTTGCCCACGTTCGGACGGCCCACGACGGCCACGCGCACATCGGCGGCATTTTCGTCGCTCGCCACGGGCGGCAGGCGCTTGATCAGTTCATCGAGCAGATCGCCGGAATTCTTACCGTTGATGGCGGACACCGGAATCGGTTCGCCCGCACCCAGCGAATAGAACTCGTAATAGTCCGTGCTCCGCGGATCGTCGACCTTATTGGCGACCGCCATCCACGGCTTGCCCGAGGCGCGCACCAAGTCGGCCACGCGCGCATCGCTCGGGTGGACCCCCACTTTGGCGTCGAGCACGAGGAGCATCACGTCGGCTTCGGCAATGGCCTGCTTCACCTGACGACGGATCTCGACGTCCATCGGCACGTCGGAATCTTCGCGCAAACCGCCGGTGTCCACGAGCCAGAAGGAGCGCCCATTCCACTCGGCGCGCGTGAAGTGACGGTCGCGCGTGGTGCCCGCCTCGTCGCTCACAATGGCGTGGTCGGTGCCCACAATACGGTTGAACAGCGAGGACTTGCCGACATTCGGCCGTCCAATGAGTGCTACGACGGGAAGACTCATCGAGCCCCCGCTGTGGTTGGCGACGACTCGTGCTCGAGCACGTCAATGAAATCGTACGACGGATAGACTGGCATAGGAAAAGACTCACGCACCGCAGCGAACGATTCTTCGTCAAGGAAGAGACCGTTCTCGTTAATGGACTCGGCGGGGATGAGCGCCAGATCGAGGTCAGCGCGCCCTGCGAGTGCGCGGCGAATATCCGCGCCCACGAGCAATCCCGCTGTCGTAGTAGTAGGTCCGAACAACGAGTTGGTTGTTGGGATTAACTCAAAGATGGCGCCCGTGGCGCCGTGCAGTTGGTCGAGCAACGCCGGCATGAGCGGGGCCATCGAGACACCGGTCACCACGCCAATGCGAAGGCCGTCGAGCCGGGGCAGACGCTCCAATCCGTCGGCCACGCGTTCACGCAGCGCCGTCACCGCGCCCACGCCATTTTCGATCTGCGAGTAGTCGCCGTAAAACGACGGCGGCGGCAGTTCGGCGCCGGCCAGCAGATAGAGTTCGTCGGAACCTGTGACCCACGTTTCGCCCCGCTCACGCCGCGCCCGCTCGCCCCACCGCTCCGTGACTTCGAGCAGCCGGCCGGCGTTCTCCAGATTCATGGACTCCCCGGAGTACAGGTGCGAGAACTGCGTGAGCCCCACCGGCACGAGCGCTACCGAAAGGCACGACTCGCCGAAGTTGTACAGATCGGTGAGCGACTGCTCCAGCACCTCGCCGTCGTTCAGCCCTGGCACAATCACCATCTGCCCGTGAAACTGAATGCCGCCGTCCACCAAACGCGTGAGCTGCGCCATGATGTCGGGCACGCGCGGGTTGTTGAGCAGTTTCTTGCGCGCCTCCCAGGGGGTGGCATGCACCGATACATACAGCGGCGACAACCGGTACTCGAGGATGCGTTCAAAATCGCGCTCCTTGAGATTGGAGAGCGTCGCAAAGTTGCCGTACGCAAAGGAGAGGCGGTAATCGTCGTCGCGAATGTAGAGTGGGCGGCGCAACCCCTTGGGGAGCCCTTCCACAAAACAAAACTCACAGCGATTGGCGCAGCGACGTACCGTCGGCGGTTCGAGCTCGACGCCAAGCGATTCCATTTCAGGGCGTTCAATGTCGAACACCACCAACTCACCGTTGGGGAGTTTGGCTTCGATCTCGAGCGCGGTTTCGGCGGTCAGGAACTCCCAATCAAGGAAGTCTTCAAGGGCACGACCATTGACCGACACCAGTTCGGTACCGACCTCAATCCCCAGTTCCGAAGCGATGCTTTCGGGCTGTATATGTGCGACTTTGACCATTCACGCAATTTATCAGATCCAGAGGCCGAAAACAATGATTTTTCAGCACTTCCGGCACTTGACAGAGGTCTAAGAAGCCTTTGTTACCGCGTCAAGAATCTCGGCTGTGGAATGCCCTGTGGCTGAGGCCACTCGGCGGATGTCTTCGAACTCGGCTTTCTCCCGTTCGCCGCCCCCTGGGAGCTGCACGGTCTTGAGGGTCACGGGGTGGCCAAAGACGTCCACGGTACGCGTCTCACGCGCCAGCGCTCGGCGCTGCACGAGGCTCCTCCGCACGCCGATGGAGCTGCTTTCACGGAGAAGGAGGTCTTCGAGGCGCTCGGCATCCGCTACGGCACAGAGCACCTCCAGACGGATGCCTGGACGCCCCTTTTTCATCATGGTGTGCAGGAGGGTGACGTCCAGCGCGCCGGCGGCACGCAGGACGTCGGCCGCCGCCGCCACGTACTCGCCAGTCATGTCGTCGAGATCGGCAGTAAGAACCGCCAGCGTCTCCGTGGTGGCACTGGCCCCGTCGACTTCGGCGAGGATGATGCGCAATACATTCGCGCGCCCCTTCGGGTCCTTGGTGCCGGCACCGTAGCCACTGCGCACCGGTCGGTACGCGGCAGGCGGCGCACCGCTCGACAGCACCTTGAGCAGCACCGCGCCCGTGGGCGTGGTGAGTTCCCCGCTCTCGGGTGGCCCTTGGCGCACGTCCAGCCCTTCGAGGAGCCGTAGCGTGGCGGGCGCCGGCACGGCAAGGCGACCGTGGGCGGCATCGACAAAACCGTCGCCCAAGGCGATGGTGTTGTGATAGACCTGCGTGACGCCGAGTTGCTCGAGGCCCCAGATGGCGCCCATGATGTCGAGAATGGCGTCCACCGCACCGACTTCGTGGAGATGGACGCGATCCACGGTAGTCCCGTGAATAGCCGCTTCGATATTGGCCACAGCCTCGAAGGCGGCCCGTGCCTTGGCCTTTACGCCCTCGGGCGCCGGGGATGCATCGACGATCGCGTGCAAATGTTTGAGGTGACGACCGTGCGGCTGTGGCGGAATATCGAAGTCCACTTTCCAGCTGGCAATTTCGCCGCGTGACACCCGCTCCGCACGCACGGTGACGCCCTCAAGACCGAGGACGCGCGGCAAGTCCTTGAGCCATTCCACACTGAGGCCAAGGTCGAGCAGCGCGCCCAACGTCATGTCTCCGGCCACGCCGGAGAAGGGATCAAAAATCGCGATCTGGTTCATGCACTCAATCTACGGCTACCAGCGGTAGGATGCGCCGGACCCCGTGTTGAACACCACGACCTCGGCGTCGGGGCTCACGAGGCCCGCCTGCACCATCTTTCGCGCCACGTTGAGGCCGCAACCGCCTTCCGGGGCGGCATCAATGCCGGTGGTGGACGCGATCAAGAAGGTGTCAGCGCGAATCTCTTCTTCGGTGGAGGCCCACGCCCCGCCGGCACTTTCGCGCAATACACGCAACGTCATGCGATCGCCAAATGGCCCGGGCACGCGCAATCCGCTCGCGTGCGTGGAGGGATTCTCCCACGGCGTGGCTCGGTCTTCACCGGCGGCAAAGGCGCGCACGAGGGGCGCGCAGCCCGCAGCCTGGGCCACGACCATCTTGGGTTTCTTGGTGTCGGCGGGGAGCCATCCCCACTCGATCATTTCAGCGAAGGCTTTCCAAATACCGATCGTCCCTTCGCCGCCGCCCGTAGGGTACACGATGGCATCCGGCAGACGCCAACCGAGCTGTTCGGCGATTTCGTAGCCCATCGTTTTCATCCCTTCTACGCGATACGGCTCGCGCACGGTGGCCACGTTGAAGTAGCCGCTCTCCTTGGCGAAGGCCATCGTGGCTTTGCCTGCGTCACCAATGTGTCCGTCCACCAGCTCGAGTTGCGCGCCGAAGGCGCGAATCGAACCGAGAATCGGCGGCGGTGTACTGGCCGGTGCATACACGCGCACCGGCACGCCGGCCGCCGCGGCATACGCAGCGAGCGCGATGCCTGCATTGCCGGCGGTGGGCACGCAAACCCCCGGAAGCCCCAGCGCCTTCGCACGATTGACTGCCATGCACAGTCCGCGCGCCTTGAAGCTCGCGGTTGGGTTCTGTCCTTCGTCCTTGATGTGCAGCCTGCGCACGCCCACGGCCGACGCGAGATGCGGATGCTCACTGAGTGGCGTCATTCCTTCGCCGAGCGTGACGCGAGTCTCGCCTGGCATCAGCGGCAGCGCGGCGTGGTAGCGCCACATAGAGGCATCGGCGGTGACGCGACTGCGTGCAACCGGTGCCATGCGCACCATCAGCGGCTGACTGCAATCGGGGCACACGGAAGCAAGACGCTCGCCCGGCGCGTTATAGGTGCAAGCGGAGCAATACAGGGACCACATGGTGTCTGTCATTCGGGGCTCGAGTGTAAATCAGGAGTCTGTGGCGGAGCCGTCGTCGGTGAAGACGGAGCGGCCGTAGGATCGTTCTGCTTCAAAGTTTCCAGCACTTTCTCTGCCGCTTTACTCGACCAGCCAGGCAACGCCGCAATCGCGTCCACGCTCGCCGCGCGCACGCCCTGAATGCTGCCGAAGGCGGTGAGCAACGCACGACGTTTGACCGGCCCCACGCCTGGGATTTTCAATAACTCCGACGTGACGGTGCGCATCGTTCTGCGTTTTCGATTGTACGTGACGGCCGTGCGATGCGCTTCGTCTCGTGCCTGCTGTAGCAGCCGGAGCGCTGGTGAGCGACGCGACAACCGCAGCGATTCAGACTTCCCCACCATAAACACTTCTTCATCGCGCTTCGCCAGCGACACGAGCGGCAACCTCTCGAGCCCGAGCTCGGCCAGCGCCTCCGCCGCGGAGCTCAACTGCCCTTTGCCACCGTCCACGACCACCAGGTCAGGGAGCGGCTTCTTTTCGTCGAGTCGCCGGCGGAAATAGCGTCCCACCACCTCACGCATCGAGGCAAAGTCATCTGGGCCGAGCGCTTCATCCACACTCAGTACGCGCATCGTGCGGTACTCGCTGCGACGGGGCCGACCGTTCTCGAACCAGACGACCGACCCCACGGAGTCTTTGCCCTGCGCCGTGGAGTTGTCAAAGCAGACCAGCGAGCGCGGTATCTTCTGCAGCCCCAGCTCCCGCCCGAGTTCGTACACGGGGTCCGCGGCGCGCTCGTCGGCTTCGAGACCGGCGAGCTTGAACTCCTCGAGCAAGTGGCGTGCGTTCTGTTCGGCGAGGTCGAGGAGCTCGCGCCGTGGGCCGCGCTGAGGCAGCACCACGTTCGTCCCGGGGAGCGACGCCGCAAAGAGCTCGCGATCTGGAAACTCAAACGGGAGCAGCAGTTCGGTGGCCCGCTCGGAAGCCGCGAGATAACTGGCCACGAGATAGGCGCCGAGCACACGGGTGTCGGGCTCCTCCTCAATGTGTTCAAGAAAGCGATGCTCGCGCCCGAGCAGCCGTCCGCCGCGAATGCGCAGGAGCGCCACGCAAGCGTCCTCGCCGTCGCGCGCGTATCCCACCACGTCGCGATCGCCCCCTTCGACATTGAGCATCACCGTGGGCTCTTCCATCTGCGTGAGATGGGTGAGCGCATCGCGCATCTCGGCGGCGCGCTCATAATCCATGGCGTCCGACGCTTCGGCCATGCGCGCGCGCACGCGACGCACCACTTCGTCGGTGCGCCCATCCAGGAAGCACACCACCTCGTCAATCATCGCGCCGTAATCCGCCTGCGACTGAGCGCCAACGCAGGGCCCTTTGCACCGCTTGATATAGAAATCGAGACAGGCGCGCTCGGGCATTTCACGCGGCATATCAAAGCGACACGATCGTACGGTAAAGATCCGCTTCACGACATTGAGCGCTTTGCGCATCGCGCCCACATCCGTGTACGGCCCAAAGTAGCGCGCGCCATCGTCGACGAGGCGCCGCGTTACAAAGACGCGCGGATACGGTTCCTGTAGCGTGACCTTCACGTACGGATACGATTTATCGTCGCGCAGCACAATGTTGTACTGCGGACGGTGCTCCTTAATCAGATTGTATTCAAGAATCAGCGCGTGCGTCTCGCTCGGCACCACGATGGTGTCGAGGTCGGTCACGCGCTGCATCAGCATACGCGTTTTGGGACTCATGCCGGCATCGTCAGCCAAATACGACCGCACGCGTTGGCGTAGCTTGTTCGCCTTCCCCACATACAGCACGGTGCCGTCGTCGCTCTTCCAGAGATAGACGCCGGGCGTCTCCGGCAGCTGCGCAACCTTCGCATGCAGGAGTTCGCTCATCTGGCGCGTCGGCGTGTCGGGATGGCGATCCACAGGCGCGTCGTTCTGCTCAGGCACGACCCAGCAACCGGCGAAGGCGTCCGGCGAAGGCACGCGCCTCCTCAATCCCGATCATCGCCGTGGCACCGAAGTACACGGCGCCATACAGCGGGAGCGCAACGACGCCCAGCACCACGGGACGCTCGGTGCCGAGCCAGAGCTTTACGCCAAACGCGAAGAGTGCGGCCAGAGCCGCAGCAGCCCAGAGGCGCGCGATGTACGCAGCGTCTACTCCAGTGGCCCCAATGCGCCGCGAGAGCGATCGCCGTAGCAAAAAGAACTCGACCCACGCCGCCACGCCCGCAGAGGCGGTGAGCCCGGCCACACCCCACTTGGAGTCGATGCCAATCCAGCCCGGCAGACGCAGCGCCGCGATCACACCGAGCACCACGGTGATGGCCACACGCAACGTGGCGTACCGCAATGGTGTGCGCGTGTCGCGTAACGCATACCACGTGGAGGCATACAGTCGCCCCAGCGTTCCGGCGAGCAACCCCACGGCAGAGCCTGCGAGTCCGCTCCACAGCCACACCGTTTCGGTGCGGCCGAGCTTCCCCGTTTGATAAATCGCGCCGCCCACAATGTCGCCAAGCGCCAAAAATGCCACGGCACTCGGCACCACGTAAAACGCGATGCGGTGTAGCCCATCGTGAAGTCGTTGCCGCAGTACGCGCGACACCTCGGCGTCGTCACCCAACGTGCCAGACATCGCCGGCAGCTCGGCGGCGGACACCGACATGCCGAACAGGGACACCGGGAGGATCGCAATCACCTGTACGTAGCCGAGCATCGCCACTGCGCCGAGGCCGAGGAACGACGCGATGATCTGATCGGCATACGAGGAGATCTGCACGACACCGCGGCCAAGAAACACGGGCCAGAAGTTGTGCAATACGGTGCGCACGTGGGGATCACCCGTGGCGAGGCCCACGCGGAGCCGACGCTCCACGCGCAATACGGTTGGCATTTGCACCGCCACCTGTAGCGCGCTACCAGCCACCGAAGCCCACGCCAGCCAGGTGGCGAGTTCCGCCGGCCCGGCAAGCGACGTCGAGAGGTCCGGCCCGCGCCAGAGCAATACGCCGATCATCACCAGATTCATCGCCACGGGCGACGCGTACGACAGAAAGAATCGCCGATGCGAATTCAAAATGCCGAGCGCCCACGCCGACAGTACCAGCAGCCCTACACCCGGAAACGCAATCTGCACGAGCCGAATGGTGAGCTCGCGCTGTTCACCCGTAAAGCCGGGCGCGATCAACGGAATGAGGGCGTATGGCGTGAGCACAATGCCCACGAGCACGAGTACGGTGCTCGTCAATACGAGCAGTGATCCAATGGCTCCGGCGACGCGCCCACTCTCGCATTCGTCGCCCTCGGCCAGCAGCCGCGCGTAGACCGGGATAAACGACGCCGACAACACGCCTTCGCCAAACAAGTTCTGCAGAAAGTTTGGCACGCGGAATGCGGCCGTCAGTGCGTCGGCCGCGAGGCCAACGCCGAAGAAGTGCCCCATCAGCCGATTGCGCACCAACCCAAAGATGCGGCTGAGCAGAATACCCGCGGCAACGAGCGCCGCGCCACCGCCACGTTGCCGTGGCGCAGGGTGGCTCACTTGACTCCGAAAATGGCGTTCGCGTGCTGCGTGGCGCCGGCCTTGAGTTGGGTGAGCAACGATTCCCCGTGGCGCGCCAGCAACGGCACAAGGTTGAGACGCCGTTCCTGACGTTCGCCGTCGGGCACCAACGCCGCGCGCACCGATGCTAAGTCGCGCACGGCCGCCGCCTCCTGACGCGTGACCGCGGCGCGCAGTCGACGCTCAATGCGTTCAATGCGAAGCCGGAACTGTTTCCGCGACCCTTCGAGCACTTCGTCCGGCACGAGCCGTCGTCCTTGCTGTGACGCCACGAGCGCGTCCATACGCGCCTCCAGCCCGTCACGCAGCTCGGCCAGCGACTCGCGAATCGCCGCGGGCATCGCGCGTTCGCCAATGCGCCGTTCCGCTTCGTGTGGCGCGCGCACGTCATCATACACCATCCCGAGTCGCCCGAGCATGCGGTCCACCGCCGGCTCGACGACCGTGGCCGACCAGCGCGGTACCACGAGGGGAATCGCAACGCCCATCGCCTCAGCCACCGCTCCGACCTGCGCGAAATACGCGACTTCGCCCGGGCCGCCCACGTATGCGACACTCGGTAGCAAACATCGTTCAATCACGGGCCGCAACAACACGGTGGGCGAGAGCACAAGATCGTCCCGCATCGCCGCATCACCCGCCTGCGAGAGCGGCACGCGCTCCTTGATGCCGATTTTGCTGCGAAACACGGCCGAGAGCTTGGGTACCCGCGCGACCTGCGCGCGGTACCCCGCCCGCTCAATCGACACCATACGGAGGGCCACTGCTTCGTCAATTGCGGAGGCTCGATTGAGCGCGAGTCCAAGCGTACTGCGCGCCGCAGACCGCACGGTCGGATGCCACGCGTCGAGCACCCCGATGCCGAGCGGTTCGAGCACAGACCGCATAAACGAGACGTACGCGCCGCCGACCGTAGCGTCGGGGTGATAGGCACGCTGTAACGCCGCGAGCACCGACCCCTGCGGCGAGGAACCCGTCGCGTCGAGGAGCGCCGCGAGTTGTTCATGAACGGCACCGAGCGGCATCTGCGACATGACGAGCCCCTCCGCACCCTCGCGCACGATCTGGATGCGCCGACACTCCGCGCCGACGTTCACGTGCGTGAAACTCGCTTCCTGAAAGTCCGCATCGTCGGTGGCGGCCCAGAAGAGCGGCGCGGCGGGAATGCCGATTTCGCGCTCAATCTTGTCGGCCA
>CANIWQ010000088.1 GCA_947471365.1 Gemmatimonadota bacterium
GATCCGCGCACGAGCTCAACGGTGCTGGCCGTCGGACTGCCGGCAAGCCCAGGCGCGGCCAGCGGTCAAGCCGTGTTCGACGCCGACGAAGCCGAGCGCCGCGCGTCTCGCGGCGACGCGGTCATTCTCGTGCGCGAAGAAACCACGCCAGAAGATTTCCATGGGATTGTGGCGGCACGTGCCGTACTCACCGAACGCGGTGGGATGACCAGTCACGCGGCGGTGGTGTGCCGCGGAATGGGAAAGGTTGCCGTTGTGGGGTGCAAGGACATCAGCGTCGATGTCACGCATCGTCGCTTTACGGTGGGCGACACCGTGATCAACGAACGCGACTGGATTACACTCGACGGTGCGAACGGGCGCGTGTACGCGGGGCATCTACCAACCGTGCCGAGCGAGGTGATGCGCGTGATCGGCGGCACCCTGCCCGCCCCAGACGCGCCCGTATTTCTCGCCTACGACGAACTCCTCGGCTGGGCCGACGACGCACGTCGCCTCCGAGTACGCGCGAATGCCGACACGCCCAAGGACGCACGCGCCGCACGACAGTTTGGCGCCGAAGGGATTGGACTCTGCCGCACCGAGCACATGTTCTTCGAAGGCGATCGCATCACGCCAATGCGCGAGATGATCGTGGCACACGACGAAGCGGGCCGCCGACGCGCACTCGAAAAACTGCTCCCCATGCAGCGCGCCGATTTCGAAGGCATCTTCGAGGCCATGTCACCGTTTCCGGTGACAATCCGTTTGCTCGACCCGCCCCTCCACGAGTTTCTCCCGCACGGCGGCGAGGAGAGCAAGCTGCTCGCCCGCACCCTCGGCCTCACGCGCGCTGAACTCAACCACTTGGTGGATTCGCTGCGCGAGTCCAACCCGATGCTCGGCCACCGCGGCTGTCGACTCGGCATTACCTATCCGGAAATCACCGAGATGCAGGCCCGCGCGATCTTCACTGCGGCTGTGTCGGTGCAGCAACGCGGCAAAGTCGTGCATCCGGAGGTGATGATTCCGCTCGTGGCCACGGTCAAGGAATTTGAGCACCAACGGGCGATCGTGGACCGCGTGGCAAAAGAAGTGTTGGGCTCGATGCGTGAGCACATGGAGTATCTCGTGGGCACCATGATTGAGTTGCCGCGCGCCGCGCTCACCGCCGATCTGATTGCCGCAAAAGCTGAGTTCTTCTCGTTCGGCACCAACGACCTCACGCAGACGACGCTCGGCCTCTCGCGCGACGACGCCGGCCGTTTCCTCCCTCTTTATATAGAGAAGGGGATCTTCGACGAGGATCCGTTCCGAGTGCTGGATGTAGAGGGCGTGGGCCAACTCATCGATATCGCCGTTCAGAAGGGGCGTTCGGTGCGGCCTGGGCTCAAATGCGGGATCTGTGGCGAACACGGTGGGGAGCCCGCATCGGTGGCCTTCTTCCATAAGGCCGGGCTGGACTACGTATCGTGTTCCCCCTTCCGTGTGCCGATTGCGAGGCTCGCAGCTGGCCAGGCGGCACTGGCGGACTAGGCGCGACCCGCCGCACCCAGCGGATATGGGGTGCCTTGCGCTATCGTATCAATGAATGTAGATATATTGATATCATGGCTAAACTCAACACCGCCGCCCAGCCGTCCAAAGCGCCGCTCCCCCGCGTCGCGGCCTCCCATGCGGCCTCCCATGCGGCCTCCCATGCGGCCGCCTCCCAGCCGGCCTCCCAGCCGGCCTCCCAGCCGGCCTCCCAGCCGGCCTCCCAGCCGGCCTCCCAGCCGGCCTCCCAGCCGGTCGCCCTGCCAGTCGGCCTGCCGATGGCCCAGCCCGTGCTCCCCGAACTCTCGGCCGAACGGTTCCGAGCGCTCTCGGAACCCACACGGCTCCGGATTCTCGCGCTGCTGCAGGATGGCGAACATTGCGTGTGCGACCTGCAGTCCGCGCTCGACATTGCCCAACCGCTCCTCTCCTTTCACCTCAAAGCGCTGCGCGACGCGGGCTTTGTGCACTGGAGAAAGCAGGGGCGCTGGGCTTACTACACCATCTGCAACGAAACACTCAGCGCCGCGCACGACGATCTCGCGCGGCTCCGAGCGACCGGCGTGCGACGATCGCTCCCCACCGCCTGCTGTGAGTAATGCATAGCGCCGCCGGGCAATCTCACGCGGCGCGTTCGGATCTTCATGCACCAACGGCACTCACGTCCTCGCTTCGAAACCACGCATCTCTCTCCCATTGAGCATCCCGATGACTACCGGCACTGACATCAAATCCACCGTTCGCGACCGCTACGCCCGCGCGGCCCTCACGGTGGTCGAAAATGGCACGAAAGGCAGCTGCTGCGGCACCGGCTCCGATTGCTGCGGCGATGACCCGATTACGTCCAACCTCTACGCGCAGTCCGAACTGCACGGCATTCCCGCCGCCGCCGTACTTGCCTCACTCGGTTGCGGCAACCCCACCGCCCTCGCCGAACTGCGCGCCGGCGAAGTGGTGCTCGATCTCGGCTCCGGCGGCGGCATTGACGTGCTGCTCTCCGCACAGCGCGTGGGGCCCACGGGCAAAGCCTATGGCGTGGACATGACCGACGAGATGCTCGCGCTCGCCCACGCCAACCAGAAAGCCGCAGGCGTCACGAACGTCGAGTTCCGCAAAGGTGACATCGAGCACATTCCGCTCGACGACGCTATGGTCGATGTCATCATCTCCAACTGCGTGATCAACCTCGCGGCGGACAAGCGCCAAGTCCTCGCCGAAGCGTTCCGCGTATTGAAGCCGGGCGGACGGTTTGCCGTGAGCGATGTGATTGTGCGCGGCGACATGCCCGACGACGTGCGCCGTTCCGCCGAACTGTGGGTGGGTTGCGTGGCCGGCGCCCTTGAGGAGCAGGAGTTTCTTCGGTTGCTGCGCGAAGCGGGCTTTGAGAATCCCTCAATTGAACCGACGCGGATCTACACCGCCGCCGACGCTCGCATTTTTGCCGAGAGTGCTGGACTCGATGTGGAGCGCATCGCGACGGAGATTGACGGAAAGTTTATGAGCGGCTTTGTACGCGCCACCAAGCCGGCGACGGGAGCGTCCCGCGGAGCGTCGCATGGCGCCTGAGATCGTTGTTCGACACGCCCGAAAGACAGATTTTCCCTCGGTCGTGGCGCTGCTCGCTGCCGCCCAGCTTCCGCCGGACGACGCCGCGTCGTGGATTGATCACTTTGTGGTCGCAGAACGCGACGGTGAAGTCGTGGGCGCTGCCGGGCTCGAGTTGTATGGAGACTCAGCCCTGCTCCGCTCGGTGGTCACCGCGAACGACGTGCGCGGCACCGGCACCGGCGCCGCGCTCACCAATGCGGCCATCGAGTGGGCCCGCGCGATGCGTATCGAGAGCGTGTACCTGCTCACCACGAGTGCTGGCGATTGGTTCCCGCGGTTCGGCTTTGAGCGTATTACGCGCGACGACGTCCCTGCCGAGGTAAAGGCGTCCGTGCAGTTCCAACTGGTGACCTGCTCGACGGCAACCGTCATGCGGAGGAAGCTGACATGAACATCGCGATCCTCGGCGACATTCACGCGAATCTTCCGGCGCTTGAGACAGTGCTGGCTGCCCTTGATGCGCGCGGCGACATTGACGCGACGTATCATATCGGCGATCTCGTGGGATACGCGCCATGGCCCAACGAAACCGTCGCATTGATCAACGCACGCGGGATTGCCGGTGTGTCTGGAAATTACGACTCCACCGTGGCGCTCAACTACAAACACTGCGGCTGCACGTATGACGACGCACGTCAGGAAGCGCTGTCGCACCTCAGCTTTGAGTGGACCAAGTCGCACACCTCCGTCGACGCGAAGCGCGCGCTAGGAGAGTTGCCCTTCTCGCTGACCCTTCGCCCTTTCGGCGGACACGCGGCGGGGCCCTCCGTGGTGCTGGTGCATGGCACGCCGACGCTCAACACCGTGTACTGGCACGCTGACCGCTCCGACGATTTCTGCCGACAGATGGCAGCGCTGATGTCGCTCAAGGCCGGGGACGTGACGGTCTTTGGCCATACGCACAAAACGTGGCATCGCGTGGTAGATGGCATCCACTTCGTAAACGCGGGCTCGGTTGGGCGCCCCAAAGATGGCGATCCGCGCACCGGCTATGTGCGGCTCAGCCTGTCTGCGAAGGAGGTTGAGGTGGAGTTTGTACGCATCCCCTACGACGTGCATGCGGCGGCGGCGGGCATACTTGCAAGCACGCTGCCGAACGAGTACGCCGAATATTTGCGCACGGGCGGCACGCGTAGCGCGCCCGCCGATTCCCCACCTCAGCTCCCACGCACCGAATGACGCCGTCCGCACGCACCGCCAGCGCCGCCGCTTCCGACGCAACAATTCTCCGCCGCCTCTCGACCCTCGACCGGTATCTCCCGCTCTGGATTTTTGCGGCGATGGCGGGCGGCATCTTGCTCGGACGTATCTATCCGGCGCTCGGCGCGGCCCTCGACCGCGTGCAAATGGCCGGCGTCTCCGTGCCCATCGCGGTAGGATTGTTGTGGATGATGTATCCGGTGCTGGCCAAGGTGCGGTACGAGACCATCGGCCAGCACGCACGCGATACCAAACTCATCAGCACCTCGCTCGTGCTGAATTGGGTGGTAGGCCCGCTGCTGATGCTTGGGCTCGCGTGGCTCTTTCTTCCCGACATGCCCGCGTACCGCAATGGCCTCGTCCTGATTGGCCTCGCTCGTTGCATTGCGATGGTGCTCATCTGGAACTCGCTCGCGCGCGGCTCTGGCGAGTTGGCCGCAGTGCTCGTGGCGCTCAACTCGGTGTTCCAGATTATCACCTACTCCGTGCTCGGCTGGCTCTTCCTCACCGTGGTGCCGGGCTGGTTCGGCGCCGACACCACCACACTGAACGTCTCGATGGGGCAGATCGCCAAGAGCGTCGGGATCTTCCTTGGCGTACCGCTCGTGGCCGGCTATCTCACGCGGAAAACGCTGGTAGCACGTAAGGGTGCGGCCTGGTACGACGGCGTGTTCATGCCGAAGTTCGGGCCCACCGCGCTGTTTGGTCTCTTGTACACGATCGTCCTGATGTTCGCGATGCAGGGGCACCGCATTCTGGAGTTGCCGCTCGACGTCGTACGCATCGCGCTCCCGCTGCTCGCGTACTTCGCGCTGATGTTCAGCTTTGCGTTCTGGCTGTCGCGCCGACTCGGATTCACTTACGAAACAACGGCTTCCCTGTCGTTCACGGCTGCCGGCAACAACTTTGAACTGGCGATTGCCGTGGCGATCGCGACCTTCGGCATTGGTTCAGGCGAAGCGCTCGCTGCCGTGGTGGGGCCGCTGATCGAGGTGCCCGCGCTTGTGGCACTTGTGTACGCCTCGCTCTGGGCTCGCCGGCGCTTCTTTGCCGGCGAGCCCGCCTGAGCCCGCCTGGGCGGGTCAGCGGCCGCTCAGGCGCCCCAGAGGGCGCGGTAGGCCACCGCGCCAATCAAACCGCCAACGACGGGACCAACCACCGGCACCCAGGCATAGCCCCAGTCGGAGCCGCCCTTGCCCGCAATGGGGAGTACGGCGTGCGCGATGCGCGGGCCAAGATCACGTGCGGGGTTAATGGCGTAGCCCGTTGTACCGCCGAGTGACAAACCAATCGACCAAATGATGACGCCCACGAGTACTGGGCTAAATCCTTTGGCCATATCAGAATTGGGAACGAGATTCGACGGCGATAGTACGGCGAGCAACGCGAGCACGAGCATCGCGGTGCCAATCGCCTCGGCAATAACATTCGCGCCGCTGCTCCGAATGGCCGGCCCCGTGGAAAACACGGCGAGCTTGGCCTCTTTGTCGTCGGTGGCAGCCCAGTGCGGCAGATACGCGAGCCATACAATCACGCCGCCGAGAAAACCGCCGGCCAGCTGCGCGGCGATGTAGCCAGGCACGTTCGCCCATGCAAACTTGCCAATCGACGCCATGGCAATAGTAACGGCAGGGTTCAGATGCGCGCCACTGATGCTGCCCACAGCGTACACGGCGATCGTGACCGCAAACGCCCATCCGGCCGTGATAACGATCCAGCCGGAATTATTCCCCTTGGTGCGCGCGAGCACCACGTTGCCCACGACACCATCACCGAGCACAACGAGAAGCATGGTACCGAGCAGCTCTGCAAGAATCGGGGACATGGCGTTTGGGTTAGAAGGTACGGCGAATCTACGAAACGCAACGCGCGTGCGCGAGTACGGCCCACCGCCCAGCTGTCGACGGGGCCACACCCGACCACACGCGCAAGATGGCGCGTGGTCGGGCTAGCCAGCTGAGACCAACCGGTGCCGTTGTAGCGCGCAATCCGTCCACCATTCCCCACGGCCATGATATGGTGGCGCGAACTTCCCCGTATTCCGTAGAGAATTCCAACGTCGGCCGTGGACTCCGTGGCGCACGCGGTTAGCGATGTGCATTGCGCAAGGAGTTCTCACCGGATCTCCAAACGCCCTAAAGGATTCGCGTGGAAGCAGAGGTGACATTCATGTCGCGGAGCTGCGGTTGATCACTGATCACGCTGGGTCTACCCGCCGTCAGCTGCTCAACTCTTCCTGCGGGAGCTTTTACATACGCCGCACCGCCGACGCCCGAGTTGGGCGCCGGCGGTGCGGAGTCCTACGGAGAGGCGATCAGCCCCTAGAAGCCCGCCACCTGCGTGCATCCCTTCGGCAATGCCGACAGCCGCTGATTGCACTCATCCACCGACAACGGCACCAGAGGAAAAACACGATGACTGGGCAGCGCCTTCTCAAGCTGATTCAAGCGACCATACCGGCGCATGTCCACCCAGCGATGCCCGTATTCGTCAAACAGCGAATAGCGCCGATTGTACAGGATTTCACTCACGACGTCGCCGCTGTACGGAATGGGCAACGGCGCGAGACCACCCGAGTTGACGCGCACAAAGTTAAGGTCGGCGAGCGCGGCGGCGGTATTCCCCAACGCATAGTTCGCCTCCGCCCTCATCAGAATCAACTCCTCGTTCTTGACCACCGGCACCGACGCCACGTTACTCGCGTAGGCAATCACCTTCACGTTGGACGCGACACTCTGCGTGCTAAGCAACACCGTTCCGACCGCTGCCTTCGCGATCGCTCGCTTGTCCCGGGTCACGCCGTCTACCTGCAACTGCGCATCCGTCAAAAATGACGGGACGGCAACGAGCGCTCGAGGCGCAGCGTCAAACAACGGATTCAGGACGTCACCAGAGGCCGTAGAATAGACGTGATACACCCCAACCGCGAGCGCCGCCGTGGTGGTGGCGGAGGTGCTGAGAAACGAGGCCCCAAGGTCCGTCAACGCGTCAGACCATTTGCCGCGATAGACATCCACTCGGGCCTTCATGGCCCGATTGTACTTGACGAACGTGGCCGGCGTATTGAACCCTGCATATCCGCTCGTCAACTGAAACGGGAACGCGGTGCCAGCGGAATTGAGATTTCCCATCGCCTCATCAAGCAGATTCGCCGCGCGCGCCCAGCCGCTATCACGGCTGACGAACGGCTGGAGCTGCGTTGGATCTGCAGAGATTTCCACGACGATGCCAAACGTATCACGAATGCGCAGTTGATTCATGTACTCGATGGCCATCGCCGTCTTCACGAACCCCTTGATGCCGTTCTTTTGCTCTGGCGTATACGTCGGCACCTTTTCCACCGCCGTGAGCACCGCGTAGGCGGTACGGAGCGTGGCGTAGCTTCGACTCCATCCCATATCGGTTCCGAAACCGCCCGGCTCCAACGGTCCCACGAGGTAGCCGAGCACATTGCGCGGCTCAGCGCCGTCCAGATTGTACACCTCTCGCCCGAGAATCCCGAGCGTAGACGCCATCGTTCCAACCTGCGAGCGCATCGCCGCGATCAGCCCCTGCACCGTCGTGTTAACCGTTGCGGCATTCGGGGTGGAGATCAGAGCGTCGGCGTTTGGCGTGTTGTAATTCGGAATCGTCACTTCCTTGCAGGCCGCAACGGCAGCCAATACCAGTCCAGCGACGATCAGGGGCTTTCGAGAAAGCCGCGCGGTACGTGTCATATCACTCATGGTCAGAAGTCCACGCTAAGGGTGAGCCAGTACGAACGACTCGCCGGATACGCCGCGATCTCACGATTGCGCTGTACCGAGTCCGACACACCCGATTGGCCAAAGTTCTGGGCCTCAGGATCGCCACCACGGAAGTTTGTCCACCAAACCAGATTGCGTCCCGCGAGCGTGAGCTTGGCGTTCGACGCTCCATTCCACATCCGACGCGTCAGCCGCTGCGGCACGTCCCAGCCGAGCGTGACTTCACGCAGTTTGGTGAACGATGCGTCTTGGTAGTAGATGCTCGTGACCTGGAGATAGGTCGTCCGGCGAAACTCGCCAATGCGCTGACCCGACGGCATCAGCTGGTCGTAGTCCGCGGAGTTCTGCCCAAGGTCGTAGTGACGCCACGTTCCGTTCGCCAGCATGCCGCCGGCCTGCCGGTCGATCAAAGCGTACAGCGAGAACGCACCGTAGCGAAGCTCATTGCCAATGCCACCCACCCATTTCGGATTACCGTCGCCAATCACGTGCGAGTAGACCACACGCCCGCCCGCCTGCGCCAGCGTGTCGTTGGCGATGATCTGCGTTGCTGACTTACCCAGCTCGATCTGCACCGCGCCCGTCTGCGGTGAGCCGAGCAGGAATGTTGGCACGGGGAGGTACGTGATCTGCGTCCGGTTCGCGCCCCAGTTGATGCGCGAAGTCCACGAAAATTCACCACGGTTGATCGCGAAAATCGACGCGGCGATTTCGCCGCCCCAAATCTTCATGCCGGCACCATTAGACGTTTCCGTCGAATAGCCGGTCGACGGCGCGAGCGTGCGAGAAATGAGGAGGTCCGACACGTTGCGGACAAAACCTGTGAGTTCAATTACGCCCTTCTTCCCGAGTACCGTCGCGTCGATGCCGCCTTCGAACTCGCGCTGACGCTCTGGTCGAAGATTTGACGACGCGCGCGCACCTGACACCTGATAACCCGCGAGTCCACCAACTGGAGAGGTCACGAGTGCCGTGAACTTCTGACCATACAACGGCTGGTTGCCAGTCTCGCCGTACGCCATGCGCAACTTGAGTTCGTCGATCAAGCCGGGACGGAGATCCGGAAAACGGTACGACGCGGATGCCTTTGGGAAGAAGAAGAGCTTTCCCGGGTCGCCGTTATTACTGCTGCGGTCCGCGCGCACGCCCATCGTGAGCAACAGGCGATCATTGATCAGCACTTCGCTCTGCGCGAACATGCCAAAATCCTGCACGGCGATGCGCGTCTCGTCCACGGAGATGACCGTGCCCGCGGTCATGACCTCGAGCCCACCCTGCAAATTCTGCGAGGAGGACCGCGTCTGGTCAAACTGACGGGACTCAAACTGCGTGCCGAGCTGTGTCGTCGCCGTGATCCAAGGCTTCGGCGTCCAGACGTCAACCAGGTTCAGATTGAGGTTGCTCTGCGCATTACCAGAGTAGGAGACCACCGAGGTGCCCGGAATCGTTGTGCTCGCTTCGAACTGCAACTCAGGCGGCGAGTACACGTTATTGCGCTGACTCAGCACGTCCGCACCACCGTACGCGATGAACTTCACGTTATGCTGGTCGTTGTGAAATGCATCCACCGTCAGGCGCGCCGTGTTAATGAAACGCCAAACCCATTCCCGATTCTGCAACAACGACACCGTCTGCAGCGGATTCGAGGGATAAAACGGGTTGGTGGGCCAGGTGCCGTCCGCGCGCTGGCGGAGATCCAAGAAACTCGGAACTTTTGTCAGCGTATACGCCACGCTGTTGCCGGTGTTGTCGTTTCCAAACAGCCCACGATCGCTACCGGTACGGAGCACCTGCGACCCCACCTGCAAGCTGACGCCGGAGGCGAGCTTCTGGTCGAGGTTAATGCGAAGCCCGTATTTCTTGGCAAAGGTGTTGTGCACGATACCTTCCTCATCGCGCGACATGACCGACACAAAATACCTGGTGTTATCGTTGCCGCCGCTGACCGACAACGACGTTTCCTGATTGACGGGGTGGTTCGAATAGACGAGATCTTCGTAGCTCAGGAACTGATTCGGGTCCCAGTACGGCGTAACGCCAGAACCGAACACGGCCACGGCGTCCGCAAGACTCGGGAACTTGCGCTGACCATTCTTGTACGCGAGCGTCGAGGTTCCGGCACTAGTGCGCAACGTGAACTGCGGCCGCCCCACTAAGCCACGCTTGGTCGTAATGATAATGACGCCGCCTGAAGCCTTTGATCCGTAAATCGCCGCCGCCGCAGACCCCTTGAGCACTTCCATGCTCTCAACATCATTCGGATTAAGGTCAGCGATACGATTGACCGGCGCTTCTTGGTTTCCGACGGAGATACCGGACCCAGAGGCCTTGGTGATCTTATTGGTCCCGGAACCGATCGAGACGTCGGTGACGATGACACCGTCGATGACGTACAGCGGTGTGGCGGAGCCGAGAATCGAAGAGGTGCCTCGGATGCGCACGCGATTGCCGCCGCCCGGTGCACCCGTAGACTGATCCATTTGCGCGCCGGCAATCTTGCCTTGGAACGCGCTTTCGATGGACGTCGTACTGACGCGGGTGAGTTCCTCACCACTAACCGATGCCACCGAGTTCGCGAGGTTTCGACGCGACATTTCCGATGCCTGGCCGCTGACAACGACTTGATCGAGTTTAAGGGCATCGCGCTTGAGCACCACATCCCCAGTCGTCGCGGAGGCGATCACCGTGACCGTCGTCGGCGCGTAGCCAATCCGCCGAAACTCGAGCACCACGTCCCCAGCCGACACGCGGAGCGTGTACGTGCCATTCTCGCGCGTTGCCGTACCGATCGACGTGCCGCGCACCCGCACCGTTACGGCGGGAAGCGGCGCACCGCTCCCCTCTTCCTTTACCGTGCCCGTGACGTCGCGCGTCGTCCCCTGCGCGTTCGCCGCTGCGACTGCGCCCACCATTGCCAACGCCAGTCCCAATCGTCTCATCATCCGTTGCTCCCACTGCTAGTAAGGTTTGCGATATTCGGCCTCCCCGAATATCCCAGCGTCCCACGCGACACTAGTCGATCATCTCCGCCGGCAACTCCGTTTCCACCGCCTGATTTCCTACGCGTGTGACATGAAACACCTTGGCATCGGCACGCGTGTGTACGACGCGTTTCACGACGTTGTCCTCGAAGTAGATTCCCGCGTCGTTGTGGCAGGCGTATCCAGGCTTCAGTTCTCCCGCTCCGACCATCTTCAGGTACGTCGGACGCCGGGGCGCTTCGCGATCGTAGTGTGGCGAGTGACTGCCCTTGATGAAGCCGAGGCACTGCACGATCGACAATTCTTTCGGCCGCGAGTCCGTGGTGCCCTCTTCGAACCAGCACAGCGAGCCGGCGCTGGCGCCCCCTAGGACGATCCCCTGATCCCACGCTTTGCGTAGGATGAGATCAATCCCCTGCGCCTTCCAAATGACCTGTTGATTCAGCGTATTGCCCCCGGACGCGACAATCGCGTCAACGGACAGCAGCGCTTCCTCCCACGTCTGCGTCTGACGGTAGCTGCTGATGAAGCTGTTCTGAATAGAGGGCTCGACATCCAGCCCCTCGCACGACTGGAGAAAGGTGCCCGGCTTATCCGCGGACGCCGTCGGGAGGTACATAATTTTCGGACGACTCTTACCCGTGAGCTGCGCCATATAGCGGATAAAGGGTTTATTAAACCCGCCACCCGCTATCAGAATCTTGCGCGTTCCAGCACGCGCACCGCGTTCGTCGGCCGCTCCAGTCAGAGCATCCACACGAAGAGACGAATGATCGAGCGTCATCTGTCGCGAGCCGAGCCCGAAGGATCCCAGTGCTGATGCGACGACGAACTCTCTTCGTTTCATGACGAGCCTCCTGAACGTGATACCGCGAGATGCGCAGCAGGTAAACACGCACCCACTGCTGGCGAACGGGCAGTCCGCACACGAATCGCGTGAACGTACGACCCTGCAGGCCACGACGCTAGTAGAAACAGCGTGGCCGGCGACCAACGAGGACACTTTGCCCCACTCGTCTTGCGCCGGCGGTTCCGGGGTCGCCGGTTCCGCACTCCGACGCGATGCTTCCCCGTACCCGCCTGCCGGCGTAGGTTCTCTGAGACAACGCGGCTCGGGACGGCAGCGTACCCATTTACGGGTCGTCCCGCATTGCCAGAACACCGTACTTCGCCACGTGCCCTCAGGAGACAAGCTCATGCAATTGCTCGCTCACCGCGGCCTCACACTCACGACCGCGCTCACCCTCTTTGCGATCGGTAGCGGTTCCTCCGCTCGCGTGGCCGGGGCGCAAACGCCAGTCATCCTGCCAGGACCCTCGGGAAAAGCACTGGTCAAGTTCGAGATCAGCGTGCCCGCCGCCGTTCGCCGCGAGCCGATTACCGGCCGTGTGTTTGTGATCATCTCGCGCGACACGACACGCGAACCACGCACCCTCGTCGGACGCGTCGGCACCCCACTCTTTGGGCACGACGTGCAGAACCTCGCCGCAGGCACCGCCGCGGTAGTGGACGGCACCGAGATCGGCACGCCGGTCTTTGACATGGCTGACATTCCAGCTGGCGATTACTGGATCCAGCCCGTGGTAAACATCTACACTGAGTTCAAACGGGCCGACGGGCACGTGCTCTGGATGCACGACGACCAGTGGGAGGGGCAAAACTGGACGCGCTCCCCGGGCAACATCTATGGTGCGCCGCACAAAGTGCATCTCGACACCAAAACGAAATCCGTCGTGCGCCTCGTGGCCGATCAGATCATTCCACCGATCGTCGTACCGGCCGACAACGAGTTTGTGGTGCGGTTCAAAATCCAGAGCCCCAAACTCACCAAGTTCTGGGGCCGCCCCATCTACGTGGGCGCTACGGTGCTCCTGCCGCGTGACTACAAAACATCCACGATCAGCTATCCGGTGAACTACATCCAGGGCCACTTCGGCCTCGCTGCGCCGTACGGCTTTGAAGCGGGCGCTGGTGGCCGCGGTGGCGCCGCCGGTCCCGCCTTCCGCGAACAGTGGCTCTCCGATCAATTCCCGCGCATGCTCGCGGTCACCTTTCAGCACCCCACGCCCTACTTCGACGATTCCTACGCCGTCAACAGCGTCAACATGGGTCCCTACGGCGATGCGTTTATGGAAGAGCTGATTCCGGAAGTGGAAAAGCGCTTCCGTGTGATTCGCGAACCGTGGGCCCGCTGGCTCTCCGGCGGATCCACGGGTGGATGGGAATCGCTCGCGCTGCAGATCTACCACCCCGACTATTTTGGCGGCACGTGGTCCTCGTGCCCCGATCCCGTCACGTTCACCGACGTGGAAGGGGTGAACATGTACAAAGACAAAAACGCCTTTTACAAGAACTTCAGCGAGTGGCAGCTGACTCCCACCGTGAACTCGCGAGAAGTGAACGGCGAAATCCGGCAGACCGCGCAGCA
>CANIWQ010000089.1 GCA_947471365.1 Gemmatimonadota bacterium
CCTCGGCGACGACCTGCTCGACATGGACGCGGAGGTGCGCGCGCAGAAGGGCGTGTTCCTCGCCTTCCAATATCCGGTGGAGATTCCCGGGGTGACCAACGCCTACTTCCTGCGTTCGGCGTACAACGAAGTGCGGCGCGCCAATGGGGAAGAGGAAGTGGACCCGATGGATTTTCTCGATCTGATGACCGAGAAACTGAAGCTCGTGGAGATGGACGAAGCGATGTTGCACCGTTCGGTGAATGCCGGATTCTCGGGTGGCGAGAAGAAGCGCAATGAGATTCTGCAGATGGCGGTGCTCGCACCCAAGCTGGCCATTCTCGACGAAACGGACAGCGGGCTCGACATCGATGCCCTGCGCATCGTGGCCGAAGGGGTGAACAAGCTGAAGCGTCCGGACAATGCGACGATTGTGGTGACGCACTATCAGCGTTTGCTCAACTACATCATTCCGGATTTTGTGCACGTGCTGAGCGCGGGCAAGATTGTGAAGAGCGGCGGCAAGGAGCTGGCGCTGGAGCTCGAGGCCAAGGGGTACGATTGGATCACGGGGGCTGCGTGACCACCTACGCTGACGCCTTTGCGACCACGGCAGCACCGGCAGCGAGTGGGTGGTTGCCGGAGCTGCGCCGCGCGGCCTTTGATCGCTTTAGCGCGCTGGGTTTTCCCACCACGCGCAACGAGGACTGGCACTTCACGAGCGTAACGCGGATTGCGGAGCGCACGTTCAAGGCGGTCAAGCCCGGCGCCAGTGCCCACTCGGCGAACGACATTACCGCGCTGGCCGGCGGCGACGCCTCGTGGCACCGGCTGGTGTTCGTGAACGGACGATTCGAAAAGCAATTTTCCCATATGGACGGTCTGCCAGCAGGCGTCACGGTGACGACGCTCGCCGAGATGATCAAGACGCGTCCGGAGTTTGTCGCGGAGCGGCTCGGCAAGCTCGCGTCGTACGAGGATCAGACGTTCACGGCGATGAACACGGCCTTCGCCACGGATGGTGTGGTGATTCACGTGCCCAAGGGTGCGGTGATTCCCGTGCCGATTCATATCGTGCATGTGTGCGATACGCAGGCCGCGGGCGGCGCCGTGTATCCGCGACTCCTCGTGGTGGCGGGCGAACAGGCGCAGATGGCGGTTATTGAGACGTATGTGAGCGTGGGCACGCCGCAGTACCTCACGAATGCCGTCGCCGAGATTGAAGTGGGAGATGGCGCGCGCGTCGATCATTACAAGGTGCAACGGGAGAGCACCGAGGCGTTCCATGTGGGCACCGTGCAGGTGACACAGGGACGCGATTCGGTGTACCACTCCTTCAGCTTTGCTGAAGGGGCCGCGCTGAGCCGTACGAATGTTTATACGCGCATGCTCGGGCCTGGCGCTGAGGCCAAGCTCAACGGCTTGTACCTGGTGGATGGTACGCAGCACGCCGATCACCAGACGTTTGTGGAGCACATCGCTCCCAACTGCGCGAGCCGTGAACTGTACAAGGGCATTCTTGACGGTTCGAGCCACGGCGTGTTCAATGGCAAAGTGTACGTGGATCCCGAAGCGCAGAAGACCGACGGCAAGCAGACCAACCATGCGTTGCTGCTGAGCGAAGGCGCACGCGTGGATACCAAGCCGCAGCTGGAGATCTTTGCCGACGACGTGAAGTGCACGCACGGCGCCACGGTCGGCAAGCTCGATCAGGTTGGTCTGTTCTATATGAAGAGTCGCGGCATCGGCGCCGACAACGCGCGCGCGCTGCTGACCTACGCCTTTGCCGCCGAAGTGCTGGAGACGATTGAACTGGACACGTTGCGCCTCGAGCTAGAAGCGGCGGTCTTTGCGCACTTTGTGAGCCCCGTACAGGAGTAGCGATGAGCGCGGAACTCGACGAACTGTACCAGAGCATTATCCTCGACCAGAACCGTCGGCCGCAGAATTTTCGCGCGATGGAGTCGAGCACCGGCCACGCGGACGGAGTGAACCCGATGTGCGGCGATCAAGTGACGGTGTGGGTGAAGCTCAACGGTGACACGCTCGAGGACGTGAGTTTTCAGGGACAGGGGTGCTCGATTTCCAAGGCGAGCGCGTCGTTGATGACCGCAGCGATCAAGGGCAAGACCAAGGCGGAAGCCGAGAAGTTGTTCGATGATTTTCACGACCTGATCACTGGCAAGACGGATGGCGCGAGTATGGGGCGCCTGAAAGCGTTCGGCGGCGTCTTCCGGTTTCCGTTGCGGGTGAAGTGTGCGAGCCTGGCGTGGCACGCCATGAAGAGCGCACTCGAGACGGGCGCAGGAACACTGAGCACGGAGCCCCACGAGGGGTAACGGCGTTACGGAGGCAGGGATGGGGCTGGTACCGCGGTCGGATTTTCCGTTGCTGGCGAAGCATCCGGAGTTGGTGTATCTGGATTCCGCGGCAACGAGCCAGAAGCCTCGGGTGGTAGTTGATGCGATCCGCGCGTATTACGATGACGCGAACGCCAACCCGCACCGTGGCGCGTACCGACTGAGCGGACTGGCCACCGAGGCGTACCACAACGCCCGTGCGCAGGTCGCGCGCTTTCTCGGAGTGGCGGATGCCGACACGTTGATTTTCACGCGGGGCACCACCGAGTCACTCAATCTGCTGGCCGCGGCGTGGGGTCGGGCGAACGTGGTGGCGGGCGACCGGATTGTGGTGACGCGCATGGAGCACCACGCGAACTTTGTGCCGTGGCAGCAGCTCGCCTTGGCCGTTGGCGCGGAGTTCTGCATTGCGGAACTGACGGCTGATGGCACGGCGCTCGATCTCGTGCATCTCGCGTCGCTGATCAACGATCGTACCAAGGTCGTGGCGTTCGGGCACGTGAGCAATGCGCTTGGCGTGATGCACGACGTCGCGGCGATTTCCGCGCTGGCGCGGAAGGTGGGGGCGCTGGCGGTGTGCGACGGGGCGCAGGCGGTGCCGCATCTCTCCGTAGGCATCGACGCGCTTGGCGTGGATGCGTATGCGTTCAGCGGCCACAAGATGCTCGGCCCGATGGGGATTGGCGGGCTCGTGGTGCGGCGCGCGATTCTCGAGAAGATGCCACCGTACCAGTTTGGCGGCGACATGATTTCGCTCGTTGGTGATGAGCGGTCCACGTGGAATGTGATCCCGCACAAGTTCGAAGCTGGCACGCCGAATGTGGAAGGTGCCGTTGGGCTTGGTGCGGCGGTTGGATATTTGGAATCGGTGGGGATGCCCGCGATTCACGAGCATGAGACCGCGCTCGGACGCAGTGCCGCGCTGGCGCTCGCGGCGCTGGAGGGTGTTACCGTGCTCGGGCCCACCGCGGCGCAGCGGTCGAACGGCGTGGTGAGCTTCGTAGTGGACGGCGTGCACCCCCACGATCTCTCGCAGATTCTCGACGCGCAGAACATTTGCGTGCGGGCGGGGCATCACTGCGCGCAGCCGTTGATGCGAAAAATGGGGTTGCCGGCGACGACGCGGGCGTCGTTTTACATCTACAACGACGCCACGGATGTCGCGACGCTCCGCGATGCCGTCGCGCACGCTCGCACGCGACTCGGGTACTAAGCGGCGCGATCGGTGCGGCGCGACCTACCCGCGCCGATCGTCGCCACGCATCCGCTGCGAGTTGCCGCTGCGAGTTGCCGCTGCGAGTTGCCGCTGCTAGTTGCCGCTACCGATCTGCCTGGAATATTTAATGATCACACTTCGCGATTGCGGCCGCTGCCAACTGAAGAAACCATTGGCCTGCTCGCCGTCGTTGAAGACGACGTAGAGCCCCGTACCCGCCGTGCTGAGCCACCCGAAGCGTGCGTTGGCCGACCAGGTGGACGACTGGTTGTTGAACTGCGTCAGCGACTGAACGAAGATCCGCGGCGTAATGAAGTACGCGAGCCGCATCCCGACGAGCGATCGGACAAAGTGACCCTGGGCCAGCTTGACATCGTTGTAGTCGACCAGGAGTGAACTTGTCAGTGACGCGCCGCGCCGGTACGTGAGCGTGCCGCTCCCGCCGGTGCGCGTTCCGTTGTAGAACGGGCCAAAGTCTCCGCGAAGCACAACCGACAGCGGCAGGCTCGTGTTGCTCGTAAAATCGACGCCTGGTCCTGAGTAGTCGTAGTTACCGGCCGGGAGCGTGACACCATTCGCGATCGTGAATGGTGTCTGAAGGTTTTCGTGCGAGAAGTTCCACTCGGGTCCGAACTTGCTGCCGTTGGAGAACTCGACTTCGGTCACGTCAAAGTGCACCCAGCCGCTCTGGTACACACCGTCGGGGCTGACATAGCCGCGAAAGCTCGCGTGCGGATTCCAGACTCGAATTCTCGGCTCCGCAGGAAAGCGTACCAGGCGCATGAACATGAGCTCGTAGTACCGATAGCCGCCGGACCGATTGAGGAAGCCGACCTCGGGATTAAAGTCGCGTCCGATCTGCACCACCCGGAGGCTGTTGCTCCAGTCAGCCGTCTGATAGCCGGCGCGCGCACTCCATCCGTAATCATCGCCGGTGCGGCCGGGCGAGTCGGTTTTTCCGCCCCACCAGTCGACGGTGAACGCGTCACCTACTCCCCATCGACCATCCAATGCCCACGTGCGATTGTAGTCGCCGCTCTTCTCGCGGGCGAGGCGTTGCACAGCCATCAGTCCGATCCGCGACCGGCGACCGATTTCACGAATAGCGCGTGCCACTGAAAACGCCTGCCCATGGCCGGCCGCGCTCGCGTCGTCGGTGATGATCTCAATGAGGCCCACGGTCGTACCGCCGAGGCGCCCAGAGAGGCGGCCGCCCCCAACAATCCGCTGCGGCGCACCCAACGAATCGATGCCGATGCGCCGACTGAAAAAGAGTTCAGCCGCCTGCGGCGTCCCTGCCGAGAAGATGCCGCCATTTTCCAGGAAGAACGGACGTTTTTCCGGAAAGAACACCGGGAAACGCGTGAGATTCACACGTTGATCGTCAACTTCGACTTGCGCGAAGTCCGTATTATACGTGAGGTCAAGCGTGAGACTCGGCGTGAGGCCGAGCTTGGCATCGGCACCAAAATCGCGGTGCGTGACCGTCCCGGCCGCGGTCGAATAATCGCGCGCCGACCTTCCAATGACATACGGCGTGACCGTGGCGACCCGTCGCGGCGGCACGGCCAGGTCGGTGAGCGTACCGGCGAGCGAGAGCCGGTACAGACTGAACTGTCGAGGGATGGGCGCCCAGTAGGACTCCTCGTTTTTTCGGCGAATGAGGCGTGCGAGATTGAGCCCCCAGTTCTGGACGTCGCCGCTCCCGTAGCGCAATGTCGAATAGGGAATGCGGAACTCCGCATACCAGCCGAGGGAATCCTTCGACGTGGCCACGGTCCAACTGCCATCCCAGTTGACGTTGAAGCCACCCATCGTACCTGCTTGGGCGGACGACTGGCCTTGCTGTGCGACACCTCCCCCTTCGCCTTCCCGTGTCACTTGCCCGTCGTACTCAATGCCGGCCGGAGTCGTGGCGAACACGAATCCATTCTGCAGATCGTGATAGGTGTCGAGGATGATCGCGAAGTAGTCGGAGTTTGACAGTTGTCCGTCACGGACTTTCTCACCGGCAACGATGAGCGACGGCTCCCGATCATAGAGCCAGGCGCCGATGTATAGCGCCTCGCCGTCCGACACGATGCGCACTTCGGTGCGCTCTGACGCGCCCGCACCGAGCGTCGGTTCGCGCTGCACAAAGCCCGTGAACGGTGCCGCATCTTTCCACGCGGCATCGGTGAGGCGTCCATCAATAACCGGCGCCTGGGCGACCTTTCTGGCGGGTCCGATGCGAACCGGCCGATCCGACGCAGCTCCTACCGCGGGAGCGTTCGACTGCGCATGTGCTGTGGTGGAGAGGGCGATGAGTAGCCCGATGGTTCGGAGCGCCGACCACGAACGGGCGGAGCGCAGACGACGACGTGTCATATTGGAAAAACGGTTAGCGGGGCCAACTCATAAGTAGCCGTACGGACGCAGCTGGTGCATACTCTAAGTCTAACATCTTGAGGGCTTTCCCTTGCATACACTGCGCCTGATTCTCTCGCTCGCCCTGGCCTTCGCCTCCGCGCTCCCATCGGTGGCCCGTACCCAGTCCGCCGACCCCAGCGCCGCCATGCACTGGCGCCAGATCGGCCCCACGCGCGCTGGGCGTGCCCGTGCGCTCTCTGGCGTGCCGAGTCAGCCGAACACGTTCTACATCGGCTTCGATAACGGCGGGGTGTGGCGCACCACTGATTACGGCTCCACCTGGGTGCCGCTCTTCGACAAAGAATCCACCGGCTCGATTGGCGCCATTGCCGTAGCCCCGTCCAATCCGAACATTATTTACGTGGGGACGGGCGCGGGGATCATTCGCCCAGACCTCGCCACGGGCAATGGCATCTACAAGTCCATTGATGCGGGAAAAACGTGGACGCACCTTGGGCTATTCGACACGCAGATGATCGCGATGATCGACGTGGACCCGAAGGATCCGAACCGTCTCTTTGTCGCCGCGCTTGGCCACCCCTATGGTCCAAACGCCGAGCGTGGCCTGTTCCGCTCGCTGGACGGTGGCAAGACGTTTCAGAAAGTGCTGTATCGCGACGAGTACACGAGCGCGAATGATGTGCGTATCGACCCGAATGATCCGAACGTGGTGTACGCGACGCTCTGGCAGCAGCAGCAGGCGTTCTGGGAAGGCGGCGGTTTTGGTGGCGGCGGCAATGGTATCTATAAATCCACCGATGGTGGCACCACGTGGAAGCCGCTGACGCAGGGATTGCCGACGGTACTGCAGGCGAACATCGCGCTGGCGCCGAGCAATGCGAAGGTGCTCTACGCGATGGTCGCGTCGGCCACCGCGACCGGTGCGTCGGGGCCAGTGGCGTTTTATCAGTCGAGCGACGCGGGTGAACATTGGCAGCTCGCCGTAGCGGCCGCCGGTTCGACGCGCGTGCCGGACAACCGTCCGCTTTCGCGCATTGGCGGCGGCGATCTTCCAACGATCGTGGTAGACCCGAAGCACGAGAACGTGGTCTATAGCTCGTCGACGGTAATGTGGCGTACCGAGGATGCCGGCGTGAACTGGTCAGCGGTGCGCGGCGCTCCCGGCGGCGATGACTATCAAAAGAACTGGATCAACCCGAACAACTCCGACATCATTTTGTCGGTGTCGGATCAGGGCGGCGTCGTGTCGGCGAACCGCGGCCTCAGCTGGAGCAACTGGTACAACCAGCCAACGGCGGCGATGTATCACGTCTCCACAGATAACGATTTCCCGTATCGCGTGTGTGGTGGTCAGCAGGACTCGGGATCAGCCTGCGTGGCCAGCCGGTCGATGGATGGGCAGATCACCTTCCACGATTGGCATCCGGTGAACATTCAGGAATACGGTGTGGCGGCGTCCGATCCAAAGGATCCGGATCTCGTGTTTGCAAGCGCGCGCACCAATGTGTCGCTGTACAATCGCAAGACCACGCAGACGACGCAGGTGGGACCGGATCTCAGCGTGAAGGGGCCGAATGGCGAGAACTTTGGCCGCAACGTGCGCACCATGCCCATTCAGTGGTCGCCGGTAAAGCCCGACGTGTTGTTCTACGCGTCAAACGTGGTGTGGAAGTCGGTGGACCACGCCAAGAGCTGGACGCGCATCAGTGGCGACTTGGCGCGTCAAACCTGGGAAGCACCGGCGAGCGCCGGCAAGTATGCGAGCACCGTGACGCCGAGTCCGCTCGGCGCGATTACGGCGCTCTCGCCGTCGCCGAAGGATCTCAATGTGTTGTGGGCCGGCACGGACGATGGGTTCATTCAGGTGACGACGAATGGCGGCAGCACATGGCAGAATGTGACCCCTGCGGCCATCAAGGCGTGGACGCGAATTTTCAACATTGAGGCCGGCCACTTCGACACGCAGACGGCGTACGCTGCCGCCAACACAATGCGTATTGATGACTGGAATCCGCACTTCTTCCGTACCCATGACGGCGGCAAGACGTGGACCGACATCAACACCGGCATCGCTGGTGGATCGGTGGCGAACTCCATTCGTGAAGATCCGCGGCAGAAGGGGCTGCTCTACGCCGCCACCGATATTCAGGTGTGGGTGAGCTTTGACGATGGCGATCACTGGCAGTCGCTGCGTAACGACATGCCGGCGATTTCCGTGCGTGATTTGCAGGTGAAGGACGACAGCAGCTGCCTCTGCTCCGATCTCGTTGCCGGCACGCACGGCCGCGGGTTCTGGATTTTGGATGACGTCACGCCGTTGCGTCAGGCGGCGGCCATCCGTGCGGCGAGTGCGGCCAAGCGCGCGTATCTCGTGAAGCCGGTCGTCGCGGTGCGCGTGCGTCATGGCACCAACGACGCCACCCCGTGGCCGCCCGAACTCCCCGCCGGCGAAAACCCAATGCCGGGCGCAATTCTCGATTACTATCTGCCCGCCGATGCGAGTGGCGATGTGTTGCTCGAAATTCTGGACGGCAGCGGCAAGGTGGTGCGCGACTACTCGACCAAGGACCCAGTACTCGCCGTACATCCCGCCAACGACATGGCGGCGTACGACAAGATCTGCCAGCAGCGTCCCACCGCTACGTTCTGCGGACTCCCGCTGTACTGGCCCGCCAAGCCGATCACGCTCTCGGCGAAGGCTGGCATGCACCGGTTCAGCTGGGATCTGCACTTTGATCCGCTGCCCGTAGCGGACATTGAAGACAATGGTGACGAAGGCGCCATGGGTGCGGTTCCGCACGCGACGTACGACGATGTGAATTCACCGTGGGCGCCGGCGGGCAACTATACGGTGCGTCTGACGGTGGACGGCAAGCGCTACACGCAGCCGTTGACGCTCAAGCTCGACCCGCGTGTGAAAACTCCTGCGGTGGCGCTCGCGCAGGTCGCGCAGCTTTCGCGAGGCTTGTGGGATGCGGCAACAGCAGCGCACGCGGCCAGTGCCGAGGCGCGGGCCCTATCGGCTAAGGTAGAAAAACTGACTGGCGCTGATGCCGAGGCGTTCAAGGCAAAGATTGATTCGCTCGCACCGGCCCCGCAGCGTGGTGGTGGTCGTCGCGGTGGTGGCGGGCGTCGGGGTGGCGGTGGCGGTGGTAGCGCGGTGACGCTTGATGCCGCGAGTACTGCGATGATGTCGGCGGCGATGGCAATGCAGGGCGCTGATGTGGCGCCCACGGACCGTGCGCTGTTGACGGTGGATCGTGCGCGCAAGCAGGGCGCCGAGGTGCTGGCCAAGTGGACGGCACTCAAGACGACAGCACTCTCGGGCTTCAACGCGAAGCGAAAGGCGGCGGGGCTTCCCGAAGCCAAGTAACACGGCGCCGGAAAGATGAAGGGGAGGAAGTCCGACACGCGGACTTCCTCCCCTTCTCCGTTGGTGCGGTTGGTGCGGTTGGTGCGGTTAGCTCAAGGCTTCAAAGACGCCGGCGTCGCGATTCTTGCGCACGTTGTTCCACGCAAAGCAGCGACCATTCATGGCGATGTACACGCCCACGGGGAGCGCCTGCACAAAAGAGAGGGCGCTGCCGAGGTTGAACAGTCCGTCGGAGCTACCAAAGGCAAAGGGAACCATGGCGCCGGTGAGGACGATGGTTTTGTCGGTGACCGTGGCGGCGATGGCCGTGGCCGTTTCGACCATCGTGTCGGTGCCGTGCGTGATGACAATGCGGGGTTCGGCGCACGATGCGCAGGCCGCGACGATTTTCTGTCGGTCGGCGGGGGTCATGTCGAGACTGTCGATCATCATCAGAACGTCGATCGCTACGTCGAGTTTGCAGCGGCCCCGGGCGAGTACGTCTTCGACGTGACTCCGATTGAACGCCAGCGCGCCGGCCAGTTCGTTGTATTCTTTGTCGAACGTCCCGCCGGTGACAAAAATGCGAACGGCCATTGTGCTGTTACCCCGCGCGCGGCATATGCCGCAGCTCCCGGAACCCTACCATGCGACCCGTCTGCTCGTCCCACAGCGTGAGGCGCAGCGACCGGAACGCGGTGCGCAACGTGAGCACCGGCGCTTCGTGGAAGATGGCGTTTTCTTCGTGGGCTTTTTTGAGACGATAGTTCGGAATTTTCGGCCCGAGATGGTGCACGTGATGCAAGCCGATGTTGCCGGTGAACCAATTCAAGACGGCGGGAAGCCGCAGATACGAACTGCCCATCACCGCCGCGGTGGCGTAGTCCCATTCCTTGTGGCGTTCCCAGTAGGCGTCCTCGAACTGGTGCTGCACATAAAAGAGCCAAATGCCGGCAGCGCCCGCGAGGTAGAACGCGGGGATATAGAGGAGTACCACCGACTTCCACCCAAACGCCACGATCCCAATGGCGGCGAGGCCGGCCATCGCGATGTTGGTCATCCAGACGTTCCATAACTGCTTCTTCCCAGTGGCGACACCCGGCGCGCGAAAGCGCTGGAGCACCATCATGTGCAACGGACCCACACCAAAGAGGACGAACGGACTGCGGTAAGCCCGATACTTGAAACGGCCAAAGCGCGAGAGTGCTCGGTATTCAGCGCACGTCAACGTGGTGACGTCGCCGTAGCCACGGCGGTCCAGATCGCCCGACGAGGCGTGGTGAAGCGCATGTTCCCGACGCCACTGGGCGTAGGGCGTGAAGGTCAATACACCGGTAATGAACCCGATGGCGTCGTTCACGCGCGGCCAGGGCGAGAAACTGCCGTGTCCACAGTCGTGCATAATGATGAACGTGCGAACCTGGAATCCGGCAATCGGCAAGAGCATGAGCACGCTCGCCCACGGGGCGACCGGAATGAGCCACGCCGCAAACCACACCGAGGCAAAAAGCAACACGAGGGTGATGGTCAACTGCCGAACGGACCGGAGCGAATCCGGGGTGGCATACCGAGCCACGATGGCGCGCCAATCCGCGGCGTCTGCGATGCTCGTGGCGTTTGGCGCCGTGTGCTGTTCGGTCATGGATTCCGAGGGTCGAGAATGGGGGCCGATGTCTTCACCGTTCGGTCGGCCCGTCACTCGTTCATTCGCGCGCGAGGCGCATCTCTGAAGTATAGTAGAATTAGGGCCTCGGCGCCTATGCGTAGCTCTACCGAGTAACCTTCTGTTGTGACAAGGCGCTTCGGAGACCGAACCACTAACTGGGCTAGGCGGCATGGTGATCGAAGTGGAAGTTCGCAATGTGATCAACCTCACGGGCCGTGGCGCGACGGTCGTTGCCTTTGCACGCGGCGCGTTACCGAAGGTGGGCACGTTCACGCCACCGTTGGTGTTTGGCGCGGCCGCTGCGCGCCAGCTTGAGGTGTCGGGCGTCGAGAAATTAAGTGCGATGGAAGTCGGTGGAGTGTCGCTCGGACTATTTTTCAAGAAGCCGCCGACGGTAGCGGAGCTCAAACAAGCGGTGCCTCCGGGCAGCCGACTAGCGCTCACCGACGGCCTGTGAAATGTTTTATCAGCAGCATCTAACGGAGAATGTGATGACGACACGTAACTTGACCCGCCGTTTCCTGGGCGCGGTGGCCCTCGCCACTGTCGTACTGCACGCCAATGTCGCTGCGGCACAGGGCACGCCGCGCACGCCGCGCTCGGACAGCCTGCGCGAGGCGTCGCGCCTCGACACAGAAGGCCAAACGGCCAAAGCCCGCGAGTTCTTCCAAAAACTCATCGAGAGCGCGCCAGATCCGCTTGCCAAATCCGCCGCACAACGCGCGATGGCCATGTCGTATGCCTTTGATGGAGACTGCGCGAACACCGTGAAGTATGAAGAAATGGTGATCGCGTATTGGCTCACGCGCGAACAGGCGGAGCCGCAGAACGCGTTCTATCAGCAAGGCGAGATGGCCAACGAAGCCGCGCGCGTGTGCATCGACGCAGGCGACCTCAAGACGGCAGACAAGTACTACCGCCGTGGATCGGAACTCGGACTCAAGGAGCCGGAGCCAAAGTCACACCCCAAGTCGCTCTGGGACTTCCGCCTGACGCACGCACTGGCCCGCCTCGCGGCGCGCGCGGGCAATGCGGCCGAAGCGCAGAAACAGGTGGCCGCGGCGCGTAAGATTCTCGACTCCGACCCGGCCATGGCCGCGCAACAGGAACGCTTCTATCCGTACCTCGTCGGCTACGTGGCGCTGTACACCAACAATCTCGCGGTCGCACAGACGGAACTCACCAAGACCATCGCGATGCAGGGGAACGCCAACGATCCCTTTATGAACACCCTGCTCGGCATGACGTACGAAAAGCAGGGTGATGCGGCGAAGGCCAAGGAGTTATATCAGAAGGCGTACGACCTTGCCACGGCGCACAATCCGCCGGCAGCGTTCGTGCGGCCGTTTACGCGCAAAAAACTCGGCGCGCCCTAAACGCCTGATCGTAGCAGGAGTTTTTGCGCCGCCGTCGCTGTTGTGCGACGGCGGCGCTTTTACTTGATCACGCCGAGCGCTTGTGCATCGGCCTGCAAATAGGCGGTGGTCCGCGCGGAGTAGACGGCGGCATTTGCGGTGATGGCAGTGGGATACGCTGCATGCTGCCATTCGATGGTCAGCTTGGCGCGGCTTCCCGTGTCGTCCACGATGTAGCGACCGTACCACGGCGCACTACCCTGAATGGACACGATCACCGTGCCCGGTTCCGTGCCGCGCTGCCAGGTAGCGTCGGCGCCACGCTTGTTGCCAGGAACAGACCAGTCGTGATCCTCGAGCTCCATTCGCTGAAACGAACCGTATGCGTTGGTGACGTCGTGAATGGTCATCACTTCGTAGTAGAGCGGATCGATGGAACTCCACCCCTTGTTGGTGAGGAGCCACTCGCCGACGAGCGTGCCGAGGTGATCTGGATGGTTCAACATTTTGTTCGTGAGGAACGGCTCCCACGGACGGTGGTTGCCTGCGACTTTCCCGGCTTTGAAGTAGGGCTCCACCTGCTCCGCAATGTGCCGAGCGATGAGCGACGCTTTCACATCCTCACGCAGATAGTCGAAGGGGGACACATACGAGCCACCCGTGGTTGGCGTGCCACCCGTGCGTTCGCCGTCGGTGCGATTGTCGTCGATGAGCATAAACTCAGCGCTGGGCGCATTGCCGACCGGATCACCTTCCTTGACGGTGTCGCCGAGCTTGACGAGCGGCTGACTGACGTCGAGATGCTTCCCGACGAGTCCTTGCCCATAGTCGATGGTCACGAAGTATTCGTGCACGCCGTTGCCGAGCCCCCGGTCGCCCATGTCTTCGATCTTCGTGACCTTGCCAGCGGCCCAACTGCGAACAACGGTGCCCAGAGTGATCGGAATCCAGACGTGGTTGAGCCCTTCGACATGTCCGCCTTGGTGCGCACCGAATGCGCCCAATCCACCCGACGGTCCGAGGACGATGTTTTGCAGTGGAACGGGAAGGCCCAGGCGCACCGGCGAGCCCCAGCTCGGAACCGGTTGCGTCCACGCGTTGTCGGACCACGGGACGTTTCTGACGACGGTGGGACCATCAATGGCACCCGTGTGCTTGCCACAGG
>CANIWQ010000090.1 GCA_947471365.1 Gemmatimonadota bacterium
AATACATAAAACGGTGGAGTCTCGATGGAAGCGCGCGACAGCAATGGCAATATCCTCGCGGCTGGCGATTCGGTGATGGTGATCAAGGATCTCAAGGTGAAGGGGAGCTCGGTCACGCTCAAGCGTGGCACGGTCATCAAGAACATCCGGCTGACGGATGACCCGGGAGCCATTGAATGCAATGCCGACAAAGTGAAGGGGCTCGTGTTGAAGACCGAATTCCTTAAGAAATCCTGATTAGGCGGAGCTCCGCTGATGAGCCGACTCTTTGCCGCCCTGTATGATCGGCTGACGCTGCCGAGCGAGGTGGCGTGTTTGCAGGGGTGGCGAAGCGAGCTGTTGCGGGGGCTTCAGGGCACCGTGCTTGAGGTGGGCGCCGGCACCGGGCTAAATGTGCCGCACTATCCGGCTGGGCTCAGTCGGCTTGTGCTTTCGGAGCCCGATCCTCATATGCGCCGTCAGCTCGAGCGGCGAACGCGTGATTATGCGCAGAGCCCTACCGAGTTGCTGACCGCATCGCTCGTTGCCTTGCCGTTGGCCGATGAGAGCTTCGATGCGGTGGTGGGGACGCTGGTGCTCTGCTCGGTGCCCAAGGTTGAGGTGGCGCTCGCGGAGATTCTTCGCGTGCTAAAGCCTGGTGGGCATTTTGTGTTTCTTGAGCATGTGGCGGCGGAGCAGCGGCCGAGTCGGCTTCGGTGGCAGCGGGTGGTGGAGCCGGTTTGGAAGCGGATTGCTGGAAACTGCCACCTCACGCGTCGCACCGAAGCGGCGATTCGAGCGTCCGGATTTGATGTGGTGGAATGCCGCCGCGAGAGTATGCGGAAGGCGATGCCATTGGTGCGGCCGACGATTCGGGGGTATGCCCTGAAGCCTAGGCTATCAGTGGGCTGAAGTTTCGCGAAAAGCGAGCGGTCGGCACCCTCCCGTGAGGATGAAAAATCCCCTGCGTCTGCCAGATATGGTGACGTAACCAGCCCAATGGTGGTATGTTGCACTGACATGCGATTCCGCACCCGCCGCCTCGTAGCCACCCTGTTTGCCCCTTGGTTCGCCGCTGTGACGGTGCAACCGGCGGCGTTCCATCAGTGTGCGATGCATTCCAGCAGTGCGGCTTCGGTGACTGCGGCGGTGACTGCGGCGGTGACTGCGGCGGTGACTGCGGCGGTGACTGCGGCGGTGACTGCGGCGGTGCCGCAAGGCACGAACAGTTCCGCGCCGATGACGCACGAGATGACGGGGCAGTCGGCCGCCGCGCCGATGTCGCACGCCATGCACCAGATGGCTGGCCACACAATGGCTGCTCCCGCAGCTGATGCGGAGTCAGCGCTGAGCCACGGCCGTGCACCCGCCAAATCGCACACCGATATCTGCAGTTGCGACGACGGCTGCTGCGTGACCTCGGTGGCCGCGACACCGCCCACGTTCACGGAACTGAGTTTTGCGCCTGCGTTTGTGCGGCGCGCTGCGCCTCGCTTTGCCGCGACCGCCGTCTTTGCTTCGGCGACGCCGCACGCGCTTCCATTCGCCACCGCCCCTCCCGCGCGCGTCTGATCGTTCGCTACAACACCGTGTGCCGCCTCGAGCCGCACGGATTGTGAGCGCATTTCCAACGAACGTGCTGAGCCGCTGACACACCGACACCGTACGGGTGCGGTCGGTTGCTCTCCTCATCAGACTCGCAAGGAAAATTAAAAATGCATCGCTACATCCTGCGCTCGCTCGCTCTGGCGGGCGGACTGCTGACGTTCAGTTTGTCGGCCGCTAACGCGCAATCGGCTCAAGACAGAGCAGCGGCGGCCGCCAAGTCCGATACCGCCAAACTCGCTGGCGTGCGCGTCGTGGCCGACGCCACCGACGGCGTCAAACTGCCGGCGCTTCAGCTCAGCACGCTCCCTGTAACAGTCAGCGTAACGGCCAAGCGCGTGAGCGAAACCGTCAACGTGATGGACGCTGAAGACGCGGTGAAGTATTTGCCCAGCGTCTTTCTGCGCAAGCGCAACAATGGCGACACGCAGGCCGTGATGGCCACGCGTGTGTGGGGCGTCAGCTCAAGCGCCCGTTCGCTCATCTTTGCCGACGGAGTGCCGCTCACCGCGCTCATTGCCAACAACAATACGATCGGCGGTCCGCGGTGGGGGCTGGTGTCGCCGACGGAGATCGCGCGCATCGATATGATGTACGGGCCGTTCTCTGCCGCGTACGCCGGAAACTCGATGGGCGCGGTGATGGAGATTACGACGCGTCAGCCCGCCAAGCGTGAAGGATCGTTGTCGATTGCGCAGGCCATGCAGAGTTTCGATTTGAATGGCACCAAGCAGTTCTTTCCCACCACGCAGTTCGCCGCAACTTTTGGGGATCGCCTCGGCAAGTTCTCGTATTGGCTGAGCGGCAACTATCAAAAGAGCGAAAGTCAACCGCTCACCTACGCCACGAGTGTTGCGACCCCCTCCACGCTCACGGGCGGATACACGGCTCTGAGTAAACTGGGCACGGGACAGAACGTCCTCGGCGCCACCGGCCTCCTCGGCACAGGGATGGTCAACGGAAAAATCAAACTGGCGTACGATCTCACGCCGGAGCTGCGGCTCGCCTACACCTTTGGCGCGTGGAGCAACGACGCGAAATCCGGCGTCGAGACGTATGTACAGAAAGGCGGTGCGCCGACCTTCAACGCACTCGCGGCGTTTGCTTCGGGGAACTACGATCTCGTGCAGCAACACACCGCACACAGCCTGTCGTTGCGCACATCGTCCAAAGGCGACTGGGACTGGGAGCTTGTGGCCAGTCGGTATCGCATGGACAAGGATGTGCAGCGCTTCCCGGTATCCGCGGCATCCACGGGCCTGAGTTTTGCCACGGCTGGCCGCGTAGCGGTGTTGACTGGCACGGCGTGGAACACTGTCGACGCCAAGGCCGCGTGGCACCCTGGTGGACCTGGCTCGGCGCAGTCGGTGAGTTTTGGTGTGCACTACGATCAGTACTCGCTGCGGAATCCCACGTACAACACGTCGGATTGGCAGAACGGCATCTACGGAGCCACGGTCCCCGCGAGCGGCGGCGCCTTTAGCACCATCGTGAGTGAGGGCGATGGTAAAACGCGCACGCAGGCGCTCTGGGTGCAGGATGCGTGGCGCCTCAATGCCGACTTCCGCATGACCTTTGGCCTTCGGTACGAGGATTGGCGTGCCTACAACGGCTACAACGGCAACGGGTTGGTGAGTGTGCCGCAGAAGGAAGTGACGGACTCCAAGTTCAGTCCCAAGATGACGGCCACCTGGACGCCCAATGCCGAGTGGTCCGCCACACTTTCGCTCGGAAAAGCGTACCGCTTTGCGACCGCCGCAGAGTTGTATCAGCTCGTGACCACCGGCGCGACGTTCACCTCGCCCGATCCGAACCTGAAGCCGGACGACGTCTTTGCCACGGAGTTGCGTGTGGAGCGCACCTTCGAGCACGCACGCGTGCAGGTGGCACTCTTTCAAGATGATGTGCACGACGCCATTATCTCGCAGTTCTTGCCGCTCGTCCCCAACTCCACCACGTTGTTTTCGTATCTCGCCAACGTAGATCATGTGCGGGCGCGAGGTGTGGAACTGTCGGCTGGCGTCAGTGATGTGTTGGTGAAGGGGCTCGATGTCAGTGCGAGCGGTACGTATCTCGACGCACGCACCTTAGCGCTCTCCGGACGCGCGAGTGCCACAGCGCCAGCCGGTAGTGCAGTGGGAAAATTCCTGCCGAACATTCCGCAGTGGCGGGCGACCTTCACCACCACGTATCGTGCTGGCGACACGTGGTCGTTGAATCTCGCCGGCCGGTATAGCGACAAGCTGTGGACCACGCTCGACAACAGCGATGTGAATCCAAATACCTATCAGGGCTTTGCCGGTTGGTTCGTGGCCGACGTCAAGGCGCAGTACAAAGTGAATGCCAAGTCGACGGTGTCGTTTGGCGTGGACAATCTGCTCAACCGAAAGTATTTCCTCTTTCATCCCTTTCCGCAGCGGACTTTTGTCGCTGACATAAAGGTCGGGTTCTAACTATGCGCGCCGTCATCCTGCTCATTGCCTTTGCCCTGCGCGCGGTTGCGCAGGGCGCGCCGGTTACGATCGGCGTTGAGGGCAAAACCAATCAAAGCGCGACCGTGGCCGCCTCTGGCTTGTTTGTGGCGGTCGCGTTCGGTGCGTCGGATGCGAGCGGCACCGACGTATTCGTGGCAGTGAGTCAGAATGGCGGCGGCAAGTTTGCCGCGCCAGTTCGGGTGAATGCGACGGCCGGCGATGCGCGTGTCGGCGGAGAACAGCCACCACATGTGGCGCTGATCGACCGAAAAGGCACACTGCCGGAGATTGCCGTAGTGTGGACCACCAAGGGCGTCGACGGCACGCGACTCTTTACCGCTCGTTCAACGGACGGCGGGCGGACCTTTGGCGCGAACAGCGTAATCCCAGGAAGCGACGGCGCGGGCAGTCGTGGGTGGGAATCGGTGGCGGTGGATAAAGCAGGGCATCTGTTCACCCTCTGGCTCGATCATCGCGAGACCGCCAAGGCCAAAGCGATGCCGGCGATGGGGGAGATGAAGCATGATCCCACCGCCATGGCAGAACTTTCCAAATTGTATTTCTCTTCGCTCGACGACAAAACGCCACGTGTGATCACGGGCGGCGTGTGCTACTGCTGCAAGACATCGCTCGTCGCGGCGGCAGATGGGTCGGTGTATGGCGTGTGGCGCCACGTGTATGCTGGAAGCCAGCGCGACATTGCGCTCACGGTGTCGCGCGATGGTGGGCGCACCTTCAGCTTGCCGGCGCGTGTGAGCGAGGACCATTGGGCATTCGACGGCTGCCCCGACAACGGCCCCACGCTTGCGGTGGACGGCAAGAAGCGCGCGCACGTAGTGTGGCCCACGCCGCCGGATGGAAAAACGGAATCGCCGCTCGCGCTCTTTTATGCGATGAGCAAAGATGGACGCTCGTTTTCGCCGCGGGTGCGTGTGCCCTCCAAGGGCGCGGCGCACCACGCGCAGCTGATCACGGTGGCCGATGGTTCGCTACTGCTCGCTTGGGACGAAATCGGAGCGGGCGGACGCAAGATTCATTTGGCTCGCGCCAAAGCCGATGACGCCGGCAAGCCGTCGTTCGACGAACTCTCGGCGGGAAACGTGGGGCTCGGCAACTATCCCCAGCTGGCCGAAACGGCCGCCGGAGCGGTGATGGCGTGGTCGATGACGGAGGGAGGGCGGAGCCTCATTGGGGTGGTGCGCGTCAGGCGGTAAATCGGCGTTGGGTGTATTGATGTGATGGGGCAGTGTATGTACAATTGTACATATACTGCCCCATGTCTTTTGCATGGGATCCGGCGAACGCGGCGTCCAACTGGGAAAAACACGGCGTCAAATTCTCCGATGCGCTAGCGATCTTTGACGATCCTCGCGCGCTGACCATTCCCGGCCCACACCCGGTGGAAGCGCGATTCGTCACCGCTGGGATGGATGTTTTCCGCGCGTCAGGCGGCGCGGCGGTAGCGACTTTGGTACTTCATGGGAGTAGAGCAATGCGTGCGGAATGATTTTTCGAAGGGAGTGCGCGGCCCTGTTGTGCCGCCGCCGCCGGGAAAAACGCGCATCACCATTCGGCTCGACACCGATATCCTCGACTGGTATCGCGATACGGTCGAGACGGCGGGTGGCGGCAACTATCAGACGATGATCAATGACGCCCTCCGCCGCGAAATGGAACGCAAACGGGAGCCGCTCGAGAAAATCGTGCGCCGCGTGGTGCGTGAAGAGTTAGCGCGGTCCAAGCGGCCAAGAGGATCGTGACAACGTCCACCACTCCTACCTTCCGTTGCGGAGGCGGCTATACTTTATAAGTCGGCCAGCTACCCCCTCACTCACACCCCGAGTCCCCCGATGCGCACCATTGCCATCGCGCTCCTCTTCGCACTGTCCGCCGCCATCGCCCCTGCCGCACACGCGCAGTCGATCGCCGGCGAGTGGGACGCCTCCATCAACACCCCCGGCGGCGCCCGTCCATACAAAATCACCTTCATCGTCAAAGGCGACTCCCTCTCCGGCGTGGTCAAACGCTCGGCGGGTGACGTGCCGCTCATCGGCATCATCAAGGGCGACGCCGTGGCCTTCAACTACACCGTGGAATACAACGGCAACGGACTCACCCTCACCGTGCATGCCAAGATCGTGGGCGACGACATGACCGGAACGGTCGACTTCGGCGGTCAAGCGGAAGATTCCTTCTCGGCCAAACGCGTAGCAAAAGCAAAACCGTAAGAGCAGCAGGGGCAAATAATGCGGGGGGCCACGTGGATCGTGGCCCCCCGCATTTGTTCATCACCTGTCGCCAAACTTATTCGTTGCCGCTCGGCAGCTGCGGCACGCCGCTGTCCTTGGGCGCGCGGAGCAAGCCCGTCTGCGTGTACAGAATCAGCTTCTCGCGCGTGTCCACTATGTCGAGATTGCGCATCGTGAGCTGACCAATACGATCCAGCGGCGTGAAGAACGCTTCACCGCGCTCCATTGTCAGCCGCTCTGGCTTGTACGTGAGGTTCGGGCTCGTCGTGTCCATAATCGAATAATCATTGCCGCGACGTAGCTCCACCGTCACCTCGCCGGAAATAGCGCGCGCCACCCAGCGTTGCGCCGAATCGCGCAGCATCATCGCCTGCGAGTCGAGCCAGCGCCCCTGATACAACAGGCGGCCGAGTCGGCGTCCGTTGATGCGGTACTGCTCAATCGTGTCTTCGTTGTGGATGCCGGTGACAAGGCGCTCATACGCGATGTACAACAGCGCCATCCCCGGCGCTTCGTACACACCGCGACTCTTGGCTTCGATAATGCGATTCTCAATCTGATCGCTCATGCCGAGCCCGTGGCGACCGCCAATGGCGTTGGCTTCCGTGAACAGCGCGAGCGCCGACTCAAACGTCTTGCCGTTGATCGCCACCGGCATCCCTTCTTCAAAACGAATGCTCACCGTCTCGCGCGCAATCTTGACGTCGTCCTTCCAGAAAGCGACGCCCATAATCGGCTCGACGATGTGCATGCCCTTGTTCAAGAATTCCAGATCCTTGGCTTCGTGCGTGGCGCCGAGGATGTTGGAATCGGTGGAGTACGCTTTTTCCGTGCTCATCTTGTAGGCAAAGCCACGGCTGTTCATGTACTCCGACATTTCCTTGCGACCGCCGAGCTCGTCGATGAACTGCTGATCGAGCCACGGCTTGTAGATGCGAAGATCGGGATTCGTGAGCAACCCATAGCGATAGAACCGCTCAATGTCGTTGCCCTTGAAGGTGCTGCCGTCGCCCCAGATGTTGACGTCGTCCTGGCGCATGGCGGCCACGAGCATCGTGCCGGTAATCGCGCGGCCGAGCGGGGTCGTGTTGAAGTACGTGGCACCGGCGGTAGTCACATGAAAGGCGCCGCACTGGAGGGCGGCGAGCCCTTCCATCACCAACTGCGCGCGGCATTCAATCAGGCGCGCCTTCTCGGCGCCGTAGGCCAAGGCCTTGCGCGGAATTTCGTCGTAGTCGGTTTCGTCGGGTTGGCCGAGGTTCGCGGTGTAGGCGAACGGAATAGCGCCCTTTTCGCGCATCCAATGGAGTGCCGCGCTGGTATCGAGCCCGCCGGAAAAGGCGATGCCGACCTTTTCGCCGACGGGGAGGGACTGGAGGATATTGGCCACGTGTAGGTCGTCTTTTCGGGTGATGCGTGCGAACTCGGCGGGGCCGCTGGTTCGGCCTGCCCGTGCAATCCTTGAAAGATACACGGACCGGGGTATGTCCGGTGGCCCCAACCCCCTTTTCACAGGGCAAAAGCTCAGCATCTCCTCTGGCTGAGGCGTACAGCACGGGATACGTTTTCCGGGCTGACTCCACCCCGAGGTGCTCAAATGGCTATGAATTTCCCACGCCGCATCGTTGCGGCCGCCCTTCTGTCGTGCGTTCTCCTGCCGACCACTGCGCACGCCCAACGCGGAGGCGGCGCGCCGGCGGATTCAGCCGGCGCTCGATGGGATGCCAGCCTCGCCCGTGGCAAGACGCGCGACATCGCCTTCACCACCACCGAAGGCACCTGGATGTCGGCCGACCCATCCCCTGATGGGCAGTGGATCTACTTCGATCTCCTCGGCCACGTGTACCGCGTGCGTAGCGCCGGTGGCGAGGCGGAAAGCCTCACCCAGAACAGTGGCGTGGCGCTCAACTATCAGCCGCGCGTGAGTCCTGACGGCAAGACGGTCGCGTTCATCTCCGATCGCCGCGGGCAGAACAACCTGTGGGTGATGGACGCCGACGGTAGGAATCCGCGCCCGGTGTACACCGATCTCAACGTGACCGCGGCCGAACCGGCGTGGACACCAGACGGTCAGTATGTGGTGGTGCGCCGCGGCGGCCGCGGTGGTGGGGAAGGGGGCGCCGGCGGCGGTTCCGGGCTCGCGATGTACCACAAGGATGGTGGCAGCGGCGTGATGCTGGTGAATGGTGGCGCGTGGCCGAGCGTGAGTCGTGATGGCAAGTACCTGTATTATCACGTGAGCATGCCGTCCATCACCGACCACGATCTATTGGCTGGGTCGATGCAACTTCGCCGGTTCGGCTTTAAGGGCGGTGAAATTGTAGATGTCACCAACGGTGAGAGTGTTGGTGCGGCCGCTGGTCGCTTCTCGAGCGGCGGCGCGGTGGCACCGGAAATCTCCCCCGATGGACGCTGGCTGGCCTTTGCGCGCCAGATTCCTGACGGGCTCTACGAATTCAAAGGACACAAATACGGTCCCCGTTCGTCGCTCTGGCTGCGCGATATGAAAACCGGCGCCGAGCGATTGGTGATGGATCCCATTGATCCGATTGTGACGAGTGGCTCCAAAACGCTCGGTGTGTTGCCGCGCTACAAGTGGGCGGCCGATGGCAAATCGATTGTGCTCGCTCAGGGCGGCAAGTTGCGCCGTCTCGATGTGGCGAGTGGAGCGGTATCCACGATTGCCTTTACCGCCAAGGTGCAGCGCACCATTGGTGAAATGGCGCGCAAGCAGTTTCGTATTTCAGACGATTCCGTGAAAGCGCAGTTCGTGCGCTGGCCGGCCTCCTCGGCGGATGGCGCGCGCGTGCTGTTTCAGGCGCTCGGCCGCGTGTATGTGCAGAGTGGAGCGAATGGCGCGCCGCATCGTGTAACGCCGGCGTCGTTCAAGCCGCTTGAGTACGCGCCGGTGTGGAGCCCCGACGGGCAGTGGATTGCCTTTGTGTCGATGGATGACGGCGCGCGCGGTCAGCTGTGGAAAGTGCCAGCCGCTGGTGGCGAACCGGTGCGGCTCTCGTCGGACGCTGGCGATTTTGTAGATCCCGTGTGGAGCCCCGATGGTCGCTCGGTGGTGGTCGCTCGCGGCGAAGGTGCCACGGCACGCGGTCGCACGCTCACGCACAATGCGTGGTACGATCTTGTTCGCTATGCGGCGAGCGGCAACGACACCGGTGTGGTGATCACCACGGTGTCGCGCCCCACGGGGCAGAGTGTGGGCAACGAAGCGCGTCGTCAACTACTACGTCCGAGCTTTGGTCCCGAAGGGCGGCTCTTCTGGCCAGACGAGCGCAGCGCGCCGGCCGGTGGTCGCGGCGGCGGTACTGGGCTCTCGAGTGTGAAAGCCGACGGTAGTGATCGCCAGTTGCACGTCACCTTCCCTGCCGCCGACGAAATGGTGCCGAGCCCAGATGGTGCCTGGCTCGCGTTTCAGGAAGGCGACAATGTGTATGTGACACCGTTCGCCTGGGGCGGGCTCGGCGGCACGCCACAGGATGTACAGAAGCGTCGCGGCGCATTCCCCGTCACACAGCTCTCGCGTGACGGCGGCATCTTCCCGCGTTGGCGTACGGCGGCGGTGCTCGAGTGGGGCAGTGGCAACCATATGTTCGCTTGGCACGCCGACACCAAGAAGATTGACACCACCGCGTTCAACGTGAAGGCCGCGCGCGCGGTGCCGCAGGGCACGGTCGCGATTACCGGAGCGCGCATTGTGACGTTGGATCAGCGGAAGGTGATTGAGCGCGGCACAATCATCGTGAAGGGAAGCCGCATCACCTGCGTGGGAACGTGCAGTACGGCTGGTGCGCAGCAGGTGATTGACGCCAAGGGCAAGACCATCATTCCGGGCTTTGTGGATATGCACTCGCACCATTATCGCGAGTGGCGTGGCATGCGGCCCGCGCACGATTTTGAGCAGGCCATCTATCTCGCCTACGGCGTGACGACCACGATGGATAACAGCACGTGGAGTCAGAATGTGTTCCCCACGGCTGAAATGATCGAGACGGGCGCGATGGTCGGCCCGCGCGCCTTCAGCACCGGCGACAACGCCAGCAGCGGCGACGGATCGCGCACAAACGAAATCTCCAATCTGGCCGGCGCGCTCGCGCTGGTGCGGCGTATGTCCGATTGGGGCGCCACACAAATGAAGCAGTACGCGCAGCCGCGTCGCGACCAACGGCAGTGGGTCACCGAAGCCGCGCGTCAGGTTGGGCTCAACGTCACGAGCGAAGGGAGTGACTTCTTTGAAGATCTCGGCATGATCTTTGACGGTCAAACCGGATGGGAGCATCCGTTCAGCGAAGTGCCGATGTATGCCGACGGCGCCAAGCTCCTCGGTGCGGCGGGCGCCACCTATTCACCGACGCTCGTCGTGGCCGGTCCGCAGAGCTGGAACATCGAGTACTGGTTTGCGAGCCAAGATTGGTGGAAGGATCCCAAGCAGCAGCATTGGTTCCCTTGGCGCGCGCTCGTGCCGCAGTTGCGCACGCGCACGTTGCGTCCGGCCACCGATTACAGTTACCCGCTCATCGCGCAGGCGATGGCCGACATTATTAAGGAAGGCGGCCACGGCGCGCTGGGTTCGCATGGCGAGCACCACGGCCTCGCGCCACACTGGGAAGTGTGGATGGGTGCCTCCGCGCTCGGAAACATGGGCGCACTCGAAGTGGCGTCCAAGCACGGCGCCATCTTTCTCGGTGCCGATAAGGACATTGGCAGCATTGAAGTCGGCAAGCTGGCGGACTTTATGGTGCTCAACTCTAACCCGCTCGACAACATCCGTAACACGATGGACATCAAGTGGGTCATGAAGGGTGGTACGTTGTACGACGGCTTCTCGCTCGATGAACTGTGGCCGCGCAAGCAGCCCTTTGGTGATGCGTATTGGGTGAATGCCGATATGCTACGGAACGACCTGAAGGCCAGCACGGTATACGACACACCGCGAAAGCCGTAGCAATTCGCTCCGCCGGACCCTGAGCCGGCGGAGCGGCACGAGGATCACACCACTGACATGAGGCTTTTCCCCATGCGCGCGCCCCGTTCCTTCGTTCTTGCCGTAATGATGATGGCCACCTCGCGCATGGGTGGAGCACAGCAACTGGATGTTCAGGCCACGTGGGATTCGGTTGGCAAAGTGCTGCAGACCGCGCCCACGCGTGCCGATGGATACATCCGATACAACTTTCCGCGCCGTGACTTGACGCTGAAAGTGCGTGATGTGACGGTGTCGCCCGCGCTGGCGCTGGGCACCTGGCTCGGATTCGCAGGTACGCCGGCCGCAACGACCGTGATGGGCGATCTCGTACTTCCGGGCGACGAAATGGCGGCGACGCTCGCCGAATTGAGCGCGCAGGGAATCGCGGTGACGGCCATCCATAATCACGTCGTAGGAGAGCCACAAATCGCCTATGTGCACGTCGAGGCAATGGGCTCCGCACTCGCATTGGCCGTGAAGTTCGACAAAGTGCTCGCCAAGACACACACGCCGCGGCCGGTCACCGCGGCCACGCCAGCTCCCGTCACTATCGACAGCGGCCTCGTCTTTCGCACACTCGGCGTACCGGGCCGCGCGACTGGCGCCATTGTGCAAATCTCTGTCGTGATTCCAAAGGTGCCGGTGACCATGCACGGCATGACGGTCGTGCCCGCTCAAGGCTACGGCACGCCGATCAATGTTCAGATGGTCGATGCCGCGCGGTATGTGGCAACGGGCGATTTCTCCGTGCTGGAGGACCGCGTGCAGCCCGTGATTTCTGCGCTCGCCAAAAACGGCATCACCGCGACGGCCGTGCATTCGCACATGATTGGCGAGACACCCAAGATCTACTATATCCACTTTTGGGCTGATGGCGCACCGGTCGCCGTGCTGAGCGGCTTGCGGGCCGCGCTTGACGCCGCGCGCTAGCGAGAGGCGATCCGATGCCCCCCCCGCGGGGGGGGGGGGCTAAAGTTTTCCGAAGCAGCTGTTTATATTACCAAAGGGTTTTTAGCCACAAACGGCCGATCCGCCATGGCCGTCCCGAGTATGACCACCGACCGATGGTCGCGCCCCCCCCCACGACCGCCTTCATTAGCAACGAGGCGCATTTGTCCATCTTACGTATCGGTTCCAGCAATACGCCGGTGACGAGCACTTCCGGTGGGATCGTTGTAGCGGGCATGGCAGGGCAGAAGAGCTTCTTCAATAAACCGAAGCAGTCTACGCTGCTTCAGAAGGATCAATACCAGGGCAATATGTCGGCGCTAATCAACGCCGTCAAAAGCGGTGACATGGCTGCGGCGAAGCTAGCGATGCTGGCCGTTCGGGCATTGAGGTCCGTGTCGGCGGTGCCCATCACCGTCGCGTACTCAGGCCCTACCGCAGTTACGACCTCTTCGTCGCAGACCTCGTCGGCCGCAAGCACTGAGCGCGAGGCCGATTTTCAGGCGCTCATCGAAGCCGTGAACAGCGGTGATTCGCAAGCTGCGCAGACGGCCCTTGCCAAGCTGCAGTCCGATGCCGCGAGCAGCCATCGCGGGGGCGGGGCTGGCGCAGTTCAGCCGGCGACCGCGCCAACGGCTGGGACCGCACCAACGGCTGGGACCGCGCCAACGACTGGGACCGCGCCAACGACTGGGACCGCGCCAACGGCCAGTGGCGGCGGAAACAACGGTCGCTAGTCGAGATCGGCACAATAACAGAAGGGCCCTCGCCAAGCGCGAGGGCCCTTCTGTTATTTCC
>CANIWQ010000091.1 GCA_947471365.1 Gemmatimonadota bacterium
CCAGGCGCCGCGTGGCTACCCGACGATCGCCTGTCGCAGCGCGGCGTCGCTACCCGACGATCGCCTGTCGCAGCGCGGCGTCGCTACCCGACGATCGCCTGTCGCAGCGCGGCGTCGCTACCCGACGATCGCCTGTCGCAGCGCGGCGTCGCTCAGATTGCCACCGCACATCACAATCGCCACGCGCTGACCGGCAAATTCCGCGGCATGTTGGCGGAGCGCCGCGAGCCCAGCCGCGCCTGCCCCTTCGGGGAGATTGTGCGTGATGCGAATGAGATCGCGAATTCCTTCGTAGAGCGACGCTTCACTCACCTGAAAGAATCCGGCCAGTCCACGCTTGAGTGTGTCGAACGTCGCTTCGTACGCAGCGCCGGTGGCGATCCCTTCGGCCATGGTGTTCACGGGCATTCCAGTCAGCCGTTCTCCGCGGCGCCACGACTCGTACTGCGCTGGCGCGCCCTCCGAGCCAATAGCGTACACACGCAGGGACGGCTTCTTCTCCGCCGCCACGGTGAGGGCGCCGACGGCCTGCGAACCGCCGCCGAGCGCAATGAGCACGGCGTCGAGTGCCGGCTGCTGCTCGAGCATTTCGAGTGTCATGGTGCCGGCGCCCGCCATGACGTCGCGATTGTTGGTGGAGTGCACCAACGTCATGCCGCGTTCGGCGCAGATGCGCTGGCAGGCGAGAATCGTCTCGTCGTACCGGTCGCCCACTTCAATCAACTCGGCGCCCATGGCGCGGATAGCGGCGTTCTTCTCCGGATTGTTGCCTATGGGCACGCAGATGGCTGCGGGAACGCCGAGCAACTGCGCGGCATATGACACGCCTTGGCCATGATTGCCGGTGCTGGCGCCAATCACACCCTTGGCCGTCTGCTCCGGCGTGAGTGCGAGAATGCTGTTGAGCCCGTTGCGGATCTTGAAGCTCTGGGTGGGCTGATGGTTCTCGTGCTTGACCCATACTTCAATGCCGTGGCCCACCAGCGTATCGAGCAGGGGATAGCGGCGCAGCGGCGTCGGCGTGAGATGCGCGGAGAGGCGTTGCTGCGCCTGCAGAACGTCGTCGAATGTGATCGGAGTGGTCATCCTAGAAAGGTACGCGTCCCCCGCACCGAGGGGAGGGCCGTTACTCCTGATTCACCAATTCGAGTCGCGCCGCGCGGCGTCCATTGGGGAGTGTGTCGAGCGCCACCGCGTCGGTGACCCAGCCGGTATCGTCCACCACGTACGCGTACCGGTGACGGCCCCGCGCCATCGCGACCTCTCCCACCCAAACGCCGTTGGCGGAGCGCGCGAGCGCCGTGCGCCGCGAGCCCCAGTCGTTGAAGTCGCCCACGAGTGCGACGCGCGCTGCCGCCGGAGCGGCAAAGGCAAAGCGCACGAGCAACAGCGAATCGCGGAGCGACGAGCCAAGGCTGACGGTTGGCGTAGCCGCTTGCACTGAGGCCGTACGCAGAGGATTGCTCCCCAGTAGCGCGCCGCCCGCCACAACAATGGTGAGCGAGGCGGCCAGTGCCGCGCCGAGGACCGGCGAGAGCCATCCCAGACGCCGTGGGCGCTGCGCCTCACGCCGCACCGCGGCCATGGTGCGGGCGCGGGCCACATCGCCTACCTGCGGAACGCGGCGCAGTTCGCGCGCCAGGGACTCGGAAAGCGAATCGTCAAACGGCTGCACGGTGTCCCTCCATCAGGACGCGCAGGCGGGCGCAGGCCCGCTGAACGCGCATTTTGAGTGCAGAGACGCCGGCGCCTGTCACCACCGCCATCTCGTCAAAACTCAGGTCTTCGCCAAATCGCAAGGCAATGGCCTCGCGCTGCTCGTCGGTGAGTTGCGCCATCGCGCGCGCGAGTTCGTCGCGCACGGCGAGGCGTTCCACCGGATCTTCATCACTCGTGAATTCAAAGTCAGCCGCTTCAAGCGGCTCGTGCTCGCGCCGGCGCGAGGCAGCCGTGCGGCACCGATTGATCAGAATGCGCAGTAGCCAGGCGCTGCACTGCTCGCGGTGCTCGTAGCGCGGCAACGCGCGGTACGCCCGCACGAACGTTTCCTGCACGGCCTCCTCGGCGTCGTGCCGATTGCCGAGTAAATGCGCGGCATAGCGCATCAGGCGGTCTTGGTACCGGTTGACCAGTACCGCAAATGCCTCAATGTCGCCGGTCTGTACGGCCTTGATCGCGTCGGAGTCCGAGAGGGTCACGTGGATTAGAACCCCAGTCATGCCTGTTTGGTCACTTCGACCTCCAATACCGCTGCCCCTGGGAGGAACGCAGACCATGCTGGGCGCACCGAACCGCTCGAAAAAGCGTTGATTTTGGGGCCGGAAACGTCACGTAACTCGTTGTCGTTCAACGTGTACCGTCGACCGTCTACTGTTGACCGTCTACTCGCCGTGGTACCTTTCAGAATGCCCCTCCCAACCATCCACGCCACGACCATTCTCGCCGTGCGCCGCGGCGATCAGGTCGCCATCGGCGGCGACGGCCAAGTCACGGTCGGTGATACGGTCATGAAGGCCAACGCCATCAAGGTCCGCGCCCTCAAGGGCGGCAAGGTGCTCGCGGGATTTGCCGGTGCCGCCGCCGACGCCTTCACCTTGTTTGAAAAGTTCGAAGAAAAACTCGAACGGCATCCCGACAACTTGCAGCGCGCCGCGGTGGAACTCGCCAAAGAGTGGCGTTCCGACCGCGTGTTGCGTCGTCTCGAAGCGTTGCTCGTGGTGGTGGATCGGCACACCGGTTTTGTGCTGAGTGGCACCGGCGAAATTATTGAGCCGGATGACGGGGTCTTTGCCATCGGCAGCGGCGGACCGTATGCGCAGGCGGCGGCCCGCGCGCTGTTGCAGGAAACGTCGCTTACCCCGCGCGAGATCGTGCAGAAGGCGCTGTCGATCGCCGGGCAAATCTGCATCTATACCAACGAACACGTCACGGTCATTGAGCCGGCATCATGATGCACGATACGGTTGTGTCCGTGCTCTGCTAACCGGCCCATGACTTCGAAGCGCACCGAACAGACGCTCGCCCGACTTGCCGACCTTACACCGCGCAAGATCGTCGCCGAACTCGACCGTTACATCGTGGGGCAGGATAACGCGAAGAAAGCGGTGGCCATTGCCCTGCGGAATCGCTGGCGCCGACAGCGCGCGCCGGAGCCGATTCGTCACGAGATCGCGCCCAACAACATCATCCTCATTGGCCCCACGGGCGTGGGGAAAACGGAAATCGCGCGCCGTCTCGCGAAGCTGGCCGGCGCGCCATTTGTGAAAGTCGAAGCGTCGAAGTTCACGGAAGTTGGCTACGTGGGGCGCGATGTGGAGGGGATGGTGCGCGATCTCGTCGAGAGCGCGGTCGACATGGTGCGGAATGAACGCGAGACGGAAGTGGAAGATCTCGCCAACGACAAAGTAGACGAACGGCTGCTCGATCTCTTGTTGCCCCCCGTCGTTGAGCCGACCGCTCCACAGGGCACAGACGCCGAGCGTGTGTTTGTGGCGAGCGCGGAAGGCGCGGTGAGTCAGGAGCTCGAAGCCTCGCGCGAGCGGCACAAGCGCACGCGCGACAAGCTCAAGCAACTGCTGCTCGACGGACAGTTAGAGCAGCGTGAAGTCGAAATCGAAGTGACGCCGTCGGGGCCGTCCGTGCCCGAAGTCGCGCGCGGCGACGGTTTGGGCGGCATGGGCGAAGGGTTCGGGAACATCGGCGAGATGCTGGCGGAGCTGCTCCCGCATAAAAAGAAAAAGCGCCTGGTTGCAGTGGCCGACGCGCGCCGTTTTCTCCTCGACGAAGAGTTCGACAAGCTCATCAACTTTGATGACGTCGTCACCGATGCGCTGGAGCGGGTAGAAACGCTGGGCATCATCTTTCTCGACGAAATCGACAAGATCGCCGGTCAGCGCGGTGAGATGGGCGGGCCCGATGTGTCGCGCGAGGGGGTGCAGCGCGATCTCCTGCCGATTGTTGAGGGCAGCAACGTGCAGACCAAGCACGGTATGGTGAAGACCGATCACGTCTTGTTCATTGCCGCGGGCGCCTTTCATGTGAGCAAGCCGAGTGACCTGATTCCCGAGTTGCAGGGCCGCTTTCCGATTCGCGTGGAACTGCTGCCACTCACCGAGGCCGACTTCGTGCGCATCATGACGGAGCCGGAGAATGCGCTCACCAAGCAGTATGCGGCGCTCATCGCGGCGGAGAATACCGTGCTGGAAATCACCGCCGACGCCGTCGCGGAAATCGCGCGAACAGCGGCGCAGGTGAACTCGCGGATGGAGAATATCGGCGCTCGTCGGTTGCACACCGTCATGACCACGTTGCTCGAGGACGTGCTCTACGACCTCCCAGACCGTGGGACGGAGCCGGTCAAGATCGATGCGCGGGTCGTGCGCGACCGACTCAAGGCGATTGCCGAGGACGAGGATCTACGAAAGTACATTCTGTAGAACTTTGGCCCGAACCCTGCTAGATTTCGTCGCTCACCTCTGGACTACGTGAGCCATGACCGACCGCCCGGCCCGCCCGCATCGCGACTTCCTTGCGATCCCCGACTTTTCGAAGCCGGAACTCGACGCGCTCTTTGCGCTCGCTGAGCGTATGCGGACGGGTCAGTACCGCCGCCGCCCGCTGGAGGGCAAGTCGCTGGCGATGATCTTTTTCAAATCGTCCACGCGCACGCGCGTGTCGTTTGAAGTGGGCGCCTGGCAGTTGGGTGCGAATCCGCTCTTTCTCTCGCCGCGCGACATTCAGCTCGGCCGCGGCGAACCGATTGCCGACACCGCGCGCGTGCTCGCGCGCATGGTGGACGGCATTATGGTGCGCACCTATGCGCACGCCGAGGTTGAAGAACTCGCGCTCCATGCGGATGTGCCCGTGATTAACGGGCTCACCGATCTCCAGCATCCGTGTCAGATTCTCGCTGATTTGCTCACGGTCAATCAGTTTCTCGGAAGTTATAAGGGCAAAAAGATCGCATGGATCGGCGACGGCAACAACATGGCCAATACGTGGCTTGATGCGGCCGCGGTGCTGGGTTTTGAACTCGCACTCGCATGCCCGGAGGGTTTTGAGCCGGACGCCGCGTGCTTTGAGCGCGCCACGCGTGCCACCAAGGTGACGCTCACGCGCGATCCCGCTGAGGCGATCGACGGGGCGCATGTGGTGAACACCGACGTGTGGGCCTCGATGGGGCATGAGGAGGAGCAAGAGACGCGTCTGCGCGCCTTTGCCGGATACACCGTGGATGCCGCCATGATGAAGCGCGCGCACAAATCGGCCATTTTTCTGCACTGTTTGCCCGCGCATCGCGGCGAGGAAGTGACCGCCGACGTGTTGGACGGTGCGCAGAGCCGCGTGTGGGACGAGGCGGAAAATCGTGTGCATGCGCAAAAGGCGGTGATGGCGGTGTTGATGGGTGGGGAATCGCTGGCTTCCGCGAAAAAGAAAAAGACGTTGCCCAAGAAACCGACCAAGAAACCGACGGCGAAGTCCGCCAAGACGCCGGCCAAGAACGCTCGGCGTCGCTGATAGCGGGAGTGCGTGGATTCGTCGTACCGTGTCCGTGGGACCGTCTATCAGCGACATCCTTCCCCTGGAAATGCCATGAAGCGCCGCACTTTTCTCCATGCCGTGGGAACGTCAGTCGTGGGAGCGCACTTCGCGCCGCTCCGTCCCTGGGCAACGGCAAAGCTCGATCGCATTGGCCTGGAGTTGTATTCGGTGCGAGCCGCAATGCGCCAAAACCCGGAACGCACCCTCGCCGCCGTACGCGCCATCGGCTACACGGACGTCGAACTCCTCTGGAGTTTCGACAACTTCGGCCGGAGCGCCAAACAGGTGCGTGATACGCTGCGTACCGAAGGACTTCGCGCACCGTCCGCACACATCGCTCCCGAACTGTTGCTCGGCGACTGGAATCGCGCGCTCGACGATGCCAAACTCATCGGCCAGCAATATCTGATTGTGCCCAGCCTTCCTGCCGAAACGCAGCAGTCGCTCGATGCGTGGCGAAAATGGGCCGATCACTTCAATACGGCGGGCGCCGCCGCGCGCAAAGCCGGCATCTGGCTCGCCTTTCATAACGAGCCGGACCACTTCAAAACGATCGACGGCCAAGTGCCGTACGATCTGTTTGTGCAACGCACCGATCCCGCTGCGGTGCGGCTACAGCTCGACACCGGCAACATGACGGTGGGCGGTGCTGATCCCTTTGCGTATCTCGCCAAGTACCGCACGCGCTACACCACCTTCCACCTGAAGGACGTGGTGGCCGATCGCACGCACGACACCGAGCTCGGCGCCGGCGTGTTCGATCTGCACAAGTTTTTGCATGAGGTCACGGATATCGGCAGCAAGCCGTGTTTTGTAGAACAGGAAGGGCCCGCCGATGAACTCGCCGCCGCAAAGCAGAACTGGGCGCACGTGAAGTCGCTCAATTTCTAGTTCGACATACACCCAGAGGATGCTGTGAGCACGAGCGTGAAAGTTGGGAAGCTGGCACCCGCATTTGATCTCGAAACCGACACCGGCGAGCGGTTGACGCTCAAAAGCCTGCGGGGTCAGTGGGTGGTGCTCTACTTTTACCCCAAGGACGACACCTCGGGCTGCACCATGGAGTCGTGTGAGTTTCGCGATCTCTTTCCGCGGTTCAAACGCGCGAAGGCCGTGATCCTCGGCATCTCACCGGACTCAGTGAAATCACACGCCAAGTTCCGGAAGAAGTACGAGCTTCCGTTCACGCTACTCGTCGATGAGGGTCACGCGCTCGCCGAGCAGTTTGGGATTTGGGTCGAGAAACTGTTTTACGGCCGCAAATACTGGGGCGTGCAGCGCACCACGGTCATCATCGGCCCCGACGGTAAGGTGAAGCAACTCTTTGAGAAGGTGAACCCCGACGGCCATGCTGCCGAGGTTCAGACCGCGCTCAAACTGCTTACGGCTGCATCGAGCCAATGATCATGATGTGCGCCTTGGGCGTGCCCGGAAACATGATCCACGGCTGATTCGGCAGCGGAGCCGCTGAGAGGCCGAGGCTTTCGGGCGTCGCGCCGGGCACGTACACCACGGCGAGCGGGCGCGCATCTTTCACTTTGTTGGTGGCCTGGTCGAAGTTTTCTTTCTTCGTCGTGAGCGAGTACAGCGAGCCTGCCGTCGGCATCTTCAGCGTGCCGGCGTGCACTTCGCGGAACCGCACCGAGTCCACTTCGGGGTCCTTCACGCCGTTCGCGCGAAGATCGCGGCCGCGGGCCATGAACGGCTCCAGTCCCTTGTGGTAGCAGGCGACGTGAAAATCTTCGCGCACCACATAGAGCGCCAGGCAGATCATACCGTTCTTGCCCTCGCGAATCGTCTCGAGTTTTCCTTTGGTCTTATAGCCCATCACGAGGGCGCCCGCCTGCAAATCCTTTGGGAGCGGGAGCAACGCCGCCGCCACTTGCTGCTCGACGGTGGGAAGCGCCTGTGCCTGCGCGGAACGTGAAGCGAGCGCGAGCGGAAGCGCGAGCAGTGCGAGCAACGCAGCGGGGGAGCCTGGGCGACGACGCATCGAAGCGGACCTCTGAGTAAATGTTGTTTGTACGGACGCGAAAGAATCTACGACCCAACGGGCCGCGGTGCCTAGCGCATAGCCAGCGACGGTCGCGATTTCGGCGGCGTTTGGCTGGGCTGCCTCGCCCACGGAGCGCAGGATGCGGGTACGCATGCGTAGGACCACTGGACTGGCAATCGGAATCGCCTGAAAGTACGGGTCGTACTTGGTCCCCACGCCTTCAATGAGCGCGGCGGTGCGCGCGAAGTACACCATGTCGCGCGGCAGAATAATCGGAAAATCAAAGATCGTCTTCATCACGCGATCGGCGAGGAGCGCGTCGATGCGCTGTTGCGTCGTGGTCTTGGCGAACGCATTGACGATGAGCAACACGGCGAGGCGGTGCACCGTCTCGTCGTCCGTGCCGGGGAGTACCAGCCCCATCGCGCGGAATCCATCGGCCACGCCATTGGGGTCGCGCCGAATGGCCGCGAGGACGGTGCGCGTCAGCTTAGCGCGCGTGGGTTGATCTACGCGCACCACCATGCCGAAGTCGAGCAGGATCAACCGGCCGTCCGGCGCCACCATCAGGTTGCCGGGGTGCGGGTCGGCGTGAAAGAGGCCGTCCACCAGCATCATCTGCACATACACTTCAACCAGCGTTGCCACGAGTCCCTTCACGTCCACCGTGCCGGCGTTCAGCTTGTCGATGCGAGTGCCATCCATATAGTCGAGCACGAGCACGCGTTGCCGCGTGAGCGCGTGCACGACGCCGGGGATGATCACCCGTTTGTTTGAGGCAAAGTTTCGTCCGATCTCCTCGGCGAACTCGGCTTCGAGTCGGAAGTCGAGCTCCTCGTGAATGCGCGCAGAAAATTCATCGACCACCGCGACTAAGCCCGCAACGTGCGGATGCGGCCAGCGCGTGTTCACCCAGCCGAGGATGCGCCGCGCCGACGTGAGGTCGCGTTCGATGATGCGTTCAATCCCAGGGCGGAGGACCTTTACGGCCACGTCGCGTCCGCGGTAGGTGGCGCGATGCACCTGCCCAAGCGATGCGGCGGCCACCGGCGTGCGGTTGAACGTCTCAAACACCTCTTCTACTCGCTGCACCTCATAGGCGGCGCAGACGAGTCGTTCGACGACGGAAACAGGGAAGGGGGGCACCGCATCCACGAGCGTCCCCAGCTCGCCGATATACGGGTCCGGAATGAGGTCGGCGCGCGAGGCAAAGACCTGAGCGAGCTTCACAAAGGTCGGCCCCAGCCCTGCGATCGTGCTGACGAGGGCGCGGGCTCGGCGCGCGTGGAACTCCGGGGTGCGCGACACCCGCGCGCCCCACCAGAGCCAACGTTTGCGGTCTCGGAAGAACGAGGCGACGAGCGGCCCGAGGGCCAGGAGGATTCGGAGGGTATGCACGGTGTATTGAGACTAACGACCCCCCTCTCCCAAGGTTCCGGAGGCCGCTGTCAGGCATTCTGCGCCTACCATCACCCCTGCCACTTCGGCATATTGACTATCCCGCCTCACGCTGCAATCCCTGCTGTGTGAACGGTCTATCGCTCCACTTCGACCGCCCATAGGTAGTTCAAAATGGCTGACTTGCTCAAAACCCCATTCCATGCACTCCACGTCGCACTTGGCGCCAAAATGGTGCCCTTTGCCGGCTACGAGATGCCCGTCCAGTACCCCGCCGGCATCACCGCCGAGCATAACGCCGTTCGGCAGCATTGCGGCCTGTTCGACGTGAGCCACATGGGAGAGTTCAAGGTCACCGGGCCGCAACGTGTGGAATTTGTGAACTACGTGACGTCCAATAACGTGGCCGCGCTCGCCCTCGGGCAGGTGCACTACTCCGGCCTGCTCAACGAGCGCGGTACCTTCGAAGACGACTGCCTCGTGTATCGTGGCGAGGACCACCTGATGATGGTGGTGAATGCGTCGAATAAGGACAAAGACTTCGCGCACATCAGCCAGCAGCTTTCGAAGTTCGATGTGCAGCTCGAGGACATTTCTGATCGCATCGCGTTGCTCGCGCTGCAGGGCCCGGAGGCGCAGGCCATTCTGCAGACGCTCACGGACATCAAGCTCGACGACATCAAGTACTACCACTTCACCGAAGGCAACGTCGCCGGCGTGGGGCCGATGGTGGTGAGTCGCACTGGCTACACCGGTGAAGACGGTTTCGAGCTGTATCACGACGTCAAGGACGCCGTGCACATCTGGAATGCGCTGATGGCGACCGGCAAAGTGACGCCGACCGGACTCGGCTGCCGCGACTCGCTACGCCTGGAGATGGGGATGGCGCTGTACGGCAATGACATCGACGATACCGTCACGCCGTGGGAAGCCAACCTCGGCTGGCTGGTGAAGATGAAGAAGGGCGATTTCACGGGGCGCGCCGCGCTCGAAGCGCAGAAGGCCGCTGGCGTGCCGAAGCGACTCGTCGGTTTTACGATTGCCGAAAAGAGCTTCCCGCGTCATGGGTATCCCGTGTTTGTGAATGGCGTGGCGAGTGGCACCGTGTGCAGCGGCACGGCGAGCCCCAGTTGCGGCATTGCGATTGGGACGGCGTATGTCCCGTTCGCGCACGCGCAGACGGGCAACACGTTTGAGGTGGAGATTCGTGGCAAGCGACTCGCGGCGACGATTGTGGAGTTGCCGTTCTATAAGAATGCGTCGCATCGCTAATCGGTGTGGCCACTGCTGCTGTTGTTCGTCGTTGACGGGTCTCTGTTAACGCTCACTTGGTCTCTCGCTTTCGTGGTTCATGAAAGTTCTCATTACGCTCACTGACGTCGAGCCCGCTGTCCGTCTCAATGCCGCCCTCGAGGCGGCAGGGATCAAGACGGCCATGGTCTCGCCGATGGATGACCTCGGCAGCACGGTCACCCGCGAGCGGCCCGACGTGATTGTGATTACCGGCAATCTGCTGGACCAGCAAACGCTGCACCTCGTGCGCCAGCAGCTGTGGAGTGGGGCCGCGGTACTGGGTTTGGCCGACGTTGGGGACCCGCAGTTGGAGTCGCGGTTGCGGAGCGTTGGTTTCAATGAGGTGTTGGCCAAGCCCGTGTCGAGCGAGGAGTTGTTCTCGCGCGTGAAGAACTTGGTTGATCGACGGGCGTTGGCGCTGGAGACTGGGCTGTACGGCGACAGTGAAGCCGTGCGCGAGTTGCTGGTGAAGATCGAGCAGATCGCGCCGGTGAGTAGCACGGTGCTGATTGAGGGGGAGAGCGGTACCGGCAAAGAGTTGGTCGCGCGTGCCGTGCATCAGCTGAGTCCGCGCCGCGGCAAAGCGTTCATTGCCGTGAACGTGGGCGCGCTGCCGGAGACGTTGCTGGAGAGTGAGCTCTTTGGGCACGAGAAGGGCGCGTTCACGGGAGCGGCGGAGCGACGGATTGGACGGTTCGAGCTCGCGCACGGCGGGACCATTTTTCTCGATGAGATTGGCGACATTTCGCCCAGCACGCAGGTAAAGTTGCTGCGGGTGCTGGAGGCGCGAGAAGTCACGCGCGTTGGTGGCACGCACACGATTCCGGTGGATGTGCGCGTGGTGGCGGCGACGAATCGTCCGCTCCGTGAAGGGGTGGAGCGCGGCACGTTCCGGAGCGATTTGTATTATCGCTTGAATGTGTTGCGGATGTATTTGCCGCCACTGCGCGAGCGTCGCGACGATATCGTGATGCTGGTGCGGCGCTTCGTGCAGGAGTTTTCGCAGCAGCACGATCGCGAGTTCCGTGGGATTTCACCCGAGGCCATGCAAGCGTTGGTGAGTTACTCGTGGCCTGGCAACGTGCGCGAGTTGCGGAACTTGGTGGAGAGCATGGTGGTGTTGTCGCACGGTCGCGAGATCGGCGTGGACGACATTCCCCCGCAGCTTCGTGGTGGCAGCGGGATGGAGCGCCTGTTGCCCGTGCATGTGGGGCCGGTGATGCGCGAGGGTGAGCAGGCCGCCGGACGGGAACTCGAGTTTATTGTGCGCAGCCTCTTGGAGCTGAAACTTCAGGTTGAGGATTTGCGACGGAAGGTAGACGACGACCGGTCACACTTGAGTGCGATTGCGGCTCACGGGTATGTGGTCGGCGGGGTCGGCTCGGGCGGCCTGCTTGGTGCGGTGGCAGGGGGCGTGGAGCCTCCGACAGCGGCGTCGCCGTCCAACATCGTGACCATCACGCCGGGCATGACGATGGCGCAGATTGAGCGTTCGGCCATCGAAGCCGCGCTGCGGGAATCACGCGGTAACCGTCGAAGGGCCGCCGAAGTTTTGGACATCGGGGAGCGCACCCTGTACCGGAAGCTGAAGGAGTATGGGCTTCCCACCGGCGACTACGAATCGGACAATTAGTCCGATTATTGCGCCACTGACCAGTTCACGAACATTTTGTCCCTAATTGGGTCGCTCAATCGTCAAGTGAGCGTCTAGATAGGACAAATACTCCCGTCGGTCATTCGGCGGTGCCTCCGTTCGTGTTTGGTACTCATCGCAAAGGTAGAAGTGACTCAACCGCACCCAGGAGTTTCGTCGCCAATCGCGGGCAGTGTGCTGCCATTGCAGCGCGCGGAAGAGTTGATCGCGACGTTGGCCGGAGTGGTGAGTGTGCGGATTGTGTCGACGGACACGGGGAACGTGGAGGCGATTCACGTTTTGGTGACGGGTGACACGCCGGCCAAGCAGATGGTGCGGAACATTGAGAGCGCGCTGATGGCGCAGCTCGGGATGCGGGTGGACCATCGCAAGGTGAGTGTGGCCACGACGACGGCGCGAGCGGATGCGGTGTCGTTGCTCTCGGCGCCCGGCGCGGCGGTTTCGTCGGCGAAGGCGACACCGTTGACGTTGCCGACGCCGGTGGCAGAAGGTGCCGCATTGGAGGCTACTCCCGTCGACGATGCGGGTCGTGCGCTGTACTTCGAGGATGTGGAACTCCGCGGCTCGCGTGCCAAGGGCGTGACGTGCAAGGTGACGGTACGCCGTGGACGCGAGCTGTTTGTGGGCGAGGCCGAGGGGGTAGAGACCGGCGATCGGAATCGTGTGGAGTTGAGTGCACGCGCGGCGATGCAGGCGGTGGTCTTAGCCGATGGCGGCGCTCGCTCGCTGACGCTCGAGGGGGTGAAGATCGTCTCGGCCTTTGATCGCGAGTTAGTCGTGGTGGGCTTACGCGCCAAAACCGGGCGGAGCAGCACGCTGCTGACCGGGTGCTGCGAGGTCAAAGACAACAGTGAGACGGCCGGCGCGCTTGCGGTGCTGAACGCGACGAATCGTTGGGTGGACGGCATGCGGTAGCAGCGCACGCGCGCGGTGCGGCGTGTGCGTGTTGGCGCGATCACTTTACAGAGGAGACTACAACCCCCGACTTCGGCTTTGAGAGAAGCTGAGCGGGCCGACTAGCAACAGGAGCGGAGCCAACCTGGTATGCACGTCTGATGGTGGGCGTGACTCTAGTACCCAAGGGAGGTGACGCAA
>CANIWQ010000092.1 GCA_947471365.1 Gemmatimonadota bacterium
TAGCAGGAGCGGGACTCGAACCCGCGACCCCGTCATTATGAGTGACGTGCTCTAACCAGCTGAGCTACCCTGCCAAACTCTCGGAATTCACCCCGAGCCTCCGGAAAATAACGACGGCCAGCCCCTTTCGGAACCGGCCGTCGAAATCAGTGGCGGGGGCGGGATTTGAACCCGCGACCTTCGGGTTATGAGCCCGACGAGCTACCAGGCTGCTCCACCCCGCGTCATTACATCGAAAGCTAGTCCGGTTACGCCCGCAGTCAAGCGTTTTTCGCTCTTTTTGCCCCTGTTTCACACGCAAAACGCGATCAGCGACGCTTCCCTTGCCCGGTGTCGCGTTTCTCCGGCGTCGTGAAGCGATAGAGCAGTTCCTTGTTGCCACGCACCATGCCAAACTCCTCGCGGGCAATCTTCTCCTGCAGCACCGGATCTGTCTCCAGCGCCTTCTTATACGCCTTGAGCGAGTCCACTTCCTTCTGCAGCGAATCCACCGTCTTTTCCATCCGCGCGAGCCGCTGACGCTGGCGCAGCAGGTCGAGCGTACTCCACTCGCCCCCCTGCACCGCAAAGAACAGTGCCGCCAACAGCACCACGCCGATCAACGCCCGCTTGATCGTCGTAGCGCGGTCAACGCCCGCGGCCCTCTTAGGCGCCAATGCCGTACACCGCGCCGCCCGGATACTCCGCGTGCGCGCCGAGTTCTGACTCAATGCGCAGCAACTGATTGTACTTGGCCACGCGGTCCGTACGACTCGCCGAACCGGTTTTGATCTGCCCCGCGTTCGTCGCCACCGCGAGATCGGCAATGAACGTGTCTTCGGTTTCGCCGCTGCGATGCGAGATGATATTCTGATAGCCGTTGCGACGCGCCATCTCAATAGTCTCGAGCGTCTCGGTGACGGTGCCAATCTGATTGAGCTTGATGAGAATGGCGTTGGCCACATCTTCATCAATGCCGCGGCTCAAGAACTCCCCGTTCGTCACAAAGAGATCGTCGCCCACGAGTTGCACGCGATCCCCCAGCGCCGCGGTGAGCTTGGCCCAGCCGGCCCAGTCGTTTTCCGCAAGCCCGTCTTCAATAGACACGATCGGATACTTCTTGATCCAGCTGTCATACAGCTCAATCATCTGTTCCGCATTCTTGGTGCCGGCGCCGCTCTTTTTGAAGGTGTACTTCCCCTTGTCAAAGAGTTCGCTGGCCGCGCAGTCGAGCGCGAGGCAAATGTCGGTGCCTGGCGCGTAACCCGCCGCGGCGACGGCTTCGAGAATCACCTTGATGGCGTCTTCGTCGCTCTTGAGATCGGGGGCAAAGCCGCCTTCGTCGCCCACACCCGTCGCAAAGCCGCGCTTGACCAACACCTTTTTGAGCGCGTGAAACACTTCGGCGCCCATGCGCAGGCCGTCGGCAAAGGATTCGGCGCCCACGGGCACAATCATGAACTCTTGCAGGTCCACGGTGTTCGTGGCATGCGCGCCGCCGTTGATGATGTTCATCATCGGCACGGGGAGTGTGCGCGAGAGCGGGCCGCCGAGATAGCGATACAGCGGTAAGCCGGCATCGACGGCCGCGGCGCGCGCCACGGCCATCGACACGCCGAGCATCGCGTTAGCGCCGAGCTTGGACTTGTTCTTGGTGCCGTCGAGTTCGATGAGCGCGCGATCGATGTCGAGCTGATCGCTCACTTCGCGCCCGCGGAGTACGGGCGCGATTTTTTCTTCGACATTGCGCACAGCTTTGCGCACGCCCTTGCCGCCGTAACGCTTGGGGTCGCCGTCGCGCAGTTCGAGCGCTTCGTGCGAGCCCGTGCTCGCGCCACTCGGCACCGCGGCGCGACCGGCGCCACCGTCCTCGAGGAGGACGTCAACTTCGATGGTCGGATTGCCGCGCGAATCGAGGATTTCGCGGGCGAGAACGCTGGTGATAGCGGACATGATCGGAGAGGTGAGAGCGGAGGTCAAACCAACACGCGAACCATTCGGCGACGCGGCGCCACCGACGCGACGGCACCGCCTGCCATACGCAGCACCGTACGGTTAAATCTAGCCGATCACAGCCCGTCGTGGCTCCCAGAGCGGGCTCTCCACCCCATACTCCGACCGGAGCACCTCGGCCATCCGCGCGTGGACCTTGGCCGCGATGGTGTCGCGTTGGTCATAATCGAGCCCCGCCGTGGGAACGGGCTCAAGAAAATGGACGTGCACTGTGCCCCCGTACACCCGGAACGGGTTGCGGGTGAGCACCTGCATGGTGCCATACACTACCGTGGGCACGACTGGGGCCGCGGCGTCGATCGCGAGCACAAAGGGGCCTTTCTTGAGCGGTCGGAGCGCGTACGAGGTGCCGCGCGTTCCCTCCGCGAAGACCACCACGGAGCCCCCTTCACTGATGCGGCCCGCGACGTTGCGGTACGACTCGAACGCCGCCTTTCGATTGGCGCGCTCAATAAACACCATCCCCGCCGATCGCATGGCGCGGCTGAACAGCGGAATGTTCGAGAGCTCGGCTTTGGCCACGAACTTCACGCGTGGCACCACAGTGGCCACCGCGAGCACGTCAAACAGCGTCACGTGATTGACCACAAACACGTGACGCCCCACGCGCGCACCCGGCACGTCGTGCAGCACGACCTTCACGCGTGAGGCCCACACAATGATGCGTGCCCACCAGCGCGGCGCCCAATCATAAATGGATCCTTCTCGGTCTTTGACGCCGAGCACGGACGCAAGAATGACGAGGGTGCCAAAGAAGATCGTCGAGACGATCAGCGCGAATACCGCAGCGGCTGTGCGCATTAGGCCAAAAAGTGGTCGTGGCCTCGCGGCGGCGTCACTCGACTGCCTCCGCGTAGCACATCCAACCCCGGGCCACGCTCGTCCTCGACGTCGACCACACCAATGCGCGTAATGGGGACACCAAACTCTATCGCAAAGGCCGCCGCATCCAGCTGATCCGTGGCCGACACAAGCAACTCGTACTCTTCACCGCTTTGCGCGGCATCATCCATGGTGGCGCCGCTGATCACGGGAAGCCACTCGAGTTCGATCGTCAGTCGTGCGCGGCTCGCCGCCGCAATATGCGCGGCGTCGCCGATCACGCCGTCGGAAATATCAATGGCCGAGGTGGCGCCGTGCGCGGCGAGCCAACGCGCCTCACGCAAGCGCGGCACCGGCCGCGCAAAACGGTCGCGATGCAACGGCAGCGGCGCGACGCCACGCTGCAAGGCCTGCAACGCCAGTCGCGGTCCGCCGAGCGCGCCGGTCACCCAGAGGGCCTGCGTGGGAATGGCACCGGCGCGACTCAACGTGCGGGCTGGTTCGACCGACCCCAAAACCGTCACGCAAAAATTCAGTTCGCTGCCAGTGGAAAAATCGCCGCCCATAATGCTGATATCAGACGCGCGAGCCGCCGCACCAAACCCGTCTGCGAAGGCCATGCTCTCGGCGCGCCACCGGTCAGGGAGCGTCATCGAGATCAGCATTCCGAGGGGTTCGGCGCCCATCGCGGCGAGATCGCTGATGGCCGATGCGGCCGCCCGAAAGGCGATTTCGTTGCTGGAGAACCAGCCGCGCTTGAAGTGGACGTTCTCGACCATCGTGTCGGTGCTCACCACGATTTGGCGCCCCTCCCCCACATCGAGCACGGCGCCATCGTCGCCGGTGCCGCGCGCGACCGACCCCCAGCGCGCGAGTGTCGCGCGCACGGTGTCGAACTCGCTGCCTGGTCCGAGCGGGAGGTGGAGATTTGCCATAAGTCTGAGCGGCTATGCCGTGCTACAAACTAATCCCCTGCGCCGGATTCCATAGCAAGGCGAAGCGGCTCAGCTCCGTGCATGGGCGTACGCCGGAGGCCAGACCAGCCTGCGGGTATCGGCATACGGCCGCCGCTACACGACCGTCGGGAGCTCCGCCACGGGCGCCAGCTCGGCGAGCCACGGGGGCGACCGTGGGGCATCGGAGAGTTGCCAGACCGTGGGGAGTGCGCGGAGGACATCGTCGAGCGTCACGCCACGGACCCCTCTGCCGGCCCCCGCGATCTCGGCCGCGCGTCCGTGCGCCCACGCGCCAGCGGCGGCGCTAGCGAGGTCCTCACCGGTCTGCGCGAGGAGGGTGGCCACGATCCCCCCTAGGACGTCACCACTGCCGGCCGTCGCGAGGGCAGGAGTCCCTGCGGCGCTCACCCAGCGCTCGGTGGCGTTGGCGATGACCGTTGGCACCCCTTTGAGCAAAACGGTGCATCGCAGATCACGCGCCGCTTGCTGGGCGGCATCGAACCGCTCCTCGTCGGCCGACGCCGCGTCTCCCCCTATCAAGCGCGCAAACTCAACCGCGTGTGGCGTGATCACCGCAGTCCGCCCATTGAGGAGGGCGGCGAGCTGCTCGCGGCGCCCCTCAAATGCATTGAGTGCGTCGGCATCCAACACGACGGGCCCCGCGAACACGCCGAGCATGCGCGCAATCAACGCCGCCGCTTCGTCCGAGCGCCCAAGTCCGGGCCCAATGAGCAGTGCGTGCGCCCACGCGCCAAGCGCCGCGGCTTCGGCGTCGTCCGTTGGCCAAGGCGCCGCCATCGCGGCTGGCTCACCACCCTGCACCGCCACGAGACTCTGCGGCGCCACGCACAGCTTCACCATCCCGATCCCAGACCGCATGGCACCGCGTGCGGCAAGAATAGGAGCGCCGGCCATTCCCGCCGCACCACCTACCACGAGTAAACGCCGACGGGTTCCCTTATGCGCGTCGGCGAGAATCGGAGGCACGGCGCGGCGCACAAACTCGGCGTCGACCAGCGACGGCAGTTCACTCCACGCGGCCGCCACGCGGCCCAACCCGATATCCGCCACGAGAATCGCACCGGCCGCCGCGCGATTCCGCAGCACGCCTCGTTTGAGCGAGCCGTAGGTGACGGTGAGGTGCGCGCGCACATGCACCCCCGCACATTCGCCCGTGGTGGCGTTCACGCCGCTCGGCACATCCACCGCGACCACACGTGCCGTGCGGTGTCGTTCCTGGAGCAGACGAATCGCCGTTTCCACCGCATCACGCGGCGCGCCGGTGGCACCCGTACCGAGGAGTCCGTCAATGACGACGCCCTCGCTCCCGTCCGGCTCGCCCGACTCCACCACCGCGAGTGCCTCGCGCTGCTCGACCTGTGCATCCGCCGTCTGCGCCGCGCCGGTGCTGTGCACGCGCACCGGCAGCCCCGAGCGCGCGAGCAGCGCGCCCACGCGCCAGGCATCGCCGCCGTTATTCCCCACGCCGGCGTAGATCGCGACGCCGCGCGCCGCCTCCGGAGCAAAGCGTTGGAGCACAGACTGCGCGGTGGCCGCGGCGGCCGCGCGCATCAGCTCACGCGACAAGGCGCCGTCCGCAATCGCGCGTTGCTCGAGCTCGGCAGCTTCTGCGGCGGTAACAACGCGCACGGTCATGGTGCGGTGCGTCCTACGCCGTAAACGGGCGATTCCACGGATAGTCGCGATCGAACGCCGTCGCAAAATCGAAGACGTCAGCAAAATCATCACGCGAATCGTTGGGCTGTGAGAGGAGCAAGCCCAGATCCACGAGCGTGAAGACGATGTCGCCGAAGTCGGCACTGCGCGTCACGCCCCAGTGCGCGAGTACCATGCGGGCGAGTAGTCCGTAGCGCTCCAGCGCGAGATCGCGGCACCCCTCGGCGAGTTCCGCCCCAGTGAGGTGGCGACGTTCGGGGAGCCGCGTCTGGCAAAACTCGAGGGCGGCAAGCACAAACAGGTAGCCGGCCTCGGAAAACCGAGGCTCGCGCAACCTGATGCGGTCCATCACGCCATCGCGAAATGCCAGTTCAGCCATTGTTACCCCCGCGCGGCACCCGCCCACCGGGCCCGACGCTACCTCATAATATCGGTTGGGAGACCGGCAAACGACCAGTCTCCTTCGCGAGGGGTGGGGGCTTCCGCCTGCTTACTTCCCTGGGTAGAGCGGGAACGCGACCGTCAGCGCTTTGACCTCAGCGCGCACGGCGGCGAGCACTGCGACGTCTTCTGGCGCGGTGAGCACGCGATCAATAAAGCCGGCAATCCGCTCCATTTCCGCCGCGCCCATGCCGCGCGTTGTCACGGCCGGCGTACCAATGCGAATGCCGCTGGTGATAAACGGCGACTGCGTTTCGCGTGGCACGGTGTTCTTGTTGACCGTGATCCCGGCATTGTTGAGCGCCAACTCCGCCACCTTCCCGGTGATGTTCTTGGAGCGCAGATCCACGAGCATCAGATGGTTGTCGGTACCGCCGCTCACAATCAGATAGCCGCGCGCCGCGAGTGCCGCGGCGAGGGTGCGGGCATTGGCCACGATCTGCGTGCAATACACCTTGAACGCCGGCTCCAACGCTTCGCGGAACGAGACGGCTTTTGCCGCAATCACATGTTCGAGCGGTCCGCCCTGCGTGCCAGGAAACACGGCTTTGTCCACCGCTTTGGCGTGCTCAGCTTTGCACAGAATCATGCCGCCGCGCGGGCCGCGCAGCGTTTTGTGCGTCGTCGTGGTGACCACATCGGCGTACGGCACCGGCGACGGATACACCCCAGTTGCCACGAGCCCCGCGAAGTGCGCCATGTCCACGAGGAGAATCGCGCCAACTTCCTTGGCGATGTCCGAGAACGCGACAAAGTCCAACACACGCGAATACGCGCTATAGCCGGCAATGATCATCTTCGGCTTATGCTCACGCGCCTTGGCGCGCATGGCGTCGTAATCAATGAGGCCGTTGTCGTCCAAACCGTACGACACAATGTTGTAGAGCAATCCGCTGAAGTTTACCGGCGAGCCGTGCGTGAGGTGACCGCCCTGCGAAAGGTCGAGCCCCATGACCGTGTCGCCCGGCTTCAAGAAGGCGAGGTACACCGCCCAGTTGGCAGAGGCGCCCGAGTGCGGCTGCACGTTGGCATGCTCGGCGCCAAAGAGTTTCTTGGCGCGGTCAATCGCGAGCTGCTCCACTTTGTCCACCACCTCGCAGCCACCATAGTAACGCTTACCCGGCAGCCCTTCGGCGTATTTGTTGGTGAGCGCCGTCCCCAGGGCTTCGAGCACGGCGGGGGAGACGAAGTTTTCACTGGCAATGAGTTCGAGGCCGTCGGTCTGCCGACGCACTTCTTCATCAATCAGCTGCGCGATTTCGGGATCACTCGCGCGCAGTGCAGCGCCGGTTTCCGCGCGGTCCCATGCAGGCCATCCACTCATTGCGAATCTCCCTCGAGTTCAATTTTTTCGACGCGGCGTTCGTGTCGCCCGCCGTCGAAGGGGGTGTCGAGCCACGCCTGCAAAATGGCTTCGGCTTCTACTGGTGTCACAAAGCGTGCGGGCAGCACCAGCACGTTGGCATTGTTGTGCTGCCGCGCGAGCGCCGCCACTTCGGGGTTCCACGCGACCGCCGCGCGCACATGCGCATGACGATTGGCCGCGTACGACATGCCGAGCCCCGTGCCACAAATCAACACCCCACGCATCACCTCGCCGGTCGAGACTTCCTCGGCAAGCGGATGCGCGTAGTCAGGGTAATCGGTGGACGCCTCGGAACTCGTGCCGAGGTCCTGCACCTCAAAACCAAGCGCGGTGAGCCGCGCCTTGAGCGATTCCTTCAGCGCAAAACCAGCGTGGTCGGACGCAATCGGGATTCGTTCTGCCATCAGCTCTTCCGCGGCCACTGGGGCCAGGTCTTGGTGAGTCCACGCACGGCGGCGAGACGGCGTTCGGCGAGCTTGTCGGCCGCATCGTACGTCAGGACGCCCTGCTCCTTGGAAATCTGATAGATGCCGAGCAAGGTGTCGAAGATTTCATCGGCCTTCCGGAGCGCGCGCTCGCGCGTCCATCCCGCGAGTTCCGAGTACACGTTAATCACGCCGCCGGCGTTCGCCACAAAGTCCGGTCCGTACAGAATGCCGCGCTTCTCCAACATTTCGCCATGCTTTTTCGGCGCGAGCAACTGGTTGTTGGCGCCGCCGCAGACGATCTCGACGTTCAGCTTCGGGATAGTATCATCGTTGAGAATCGCGCCGAGCGCGCACGGGGCAAAGATGTCGGCCTTCTGCGAGAAGATCGCGTCGCCGTCGACGGCCTTGGCACCACACTCATCCACAATCGCCTGCACTTTCTCGGCGCGAATGTCACTCACAATCAACTTGGCGCCCACCGCCGTGAGTTCCTTGGCGAGGTAGCGGCCCACATTGCCGCACCCTTGGATCGTCACGGTTCTCCCCGTGAGATCGGTGGAACCCCAGCGATGCTGCGCCGACGCGAGAATACTGCGGAACACGCCGCGCGCCGTGACGGGCGATGGGTCGCCCGACTTGTTGGCGAGTCCGGCCACGTAGTCGGTCTCCATATGGACGTAGTCCATGTCGGACGTGCCGGTGCCCACATCTTCAGCGGTCACGTACCGCCCGCCAAGCGATTCCACAAAGCGACCATGCGCACGGAAGATCATTTCGCGGTTGGCCGTGCGGTTATCGCCGATGATCACCGACTTGCCGCCGCCGAGGTTCAGACCGGCCACGGCGTTCTTGTACGTCATGCCACGCGAGAGGCGGAGCGCATCGGTGATGGCTTCGTCGTCGGTGGCGTAGTTCCAGAAACGCGTGCCGCCGAGCGCGGGGCCCAGCGTGGTGTCGTGGATCGCGATGATGCCGCGGTAGCCCGTGGACTTGTCATGACAGAGCACGACCTGTTCATGGCCGAGTTCGGAGAGCGTATCAAAGACCTTCATATGAATATCCGAATGAGTGAGGGAAACAGCGGTTTAGTCGGGCAGCCGAAGCGACCGAGCAATAACAATGCGTTGAATTTCAGAGGTGCCTTCGTAAATCTCGGTGACCTTGGCGTCGCGGAACAAACGCTCCACCTCGTAATCCTTGGTGTAGCCGTAGCCACCAAATACCTGAATCGCCTGCGTGGTCACCCACATCGCGGCTTCGCTCGCCATCAGCTTGGCCATGGACGTGTAGGCGCCCGGACTTTCGCCGCGATCTTTCATCATTGCCGCCGCATGAAGCAACGCGCGCGCCGCGGTCACACGGCACGCCATGTCGGCCAGCTTGAACTGAATGCCCTGAAAATCGTGAATGGGCGCCCCGAACTGCTTCCGCTCGCTCGCGTACTGTATCGCGAGGTCCAGTGCACGCTGCGCGATGCCCACCGCCTGCGCCGCAATCCCCATCCGACCGTGTTCGAGCGACTGCAGCGCATACACAAAACCCATCCCCTCGTCGCCGAGCAGTCGGTCCGCCGGCACGCGGAGATCATCGAAGGTGAGTTGCACGGTCGGCGACGATCGGAGCCCGAGCTTGTTCTCTTTCTTGCTCACGTGGAAGCCCGGCAAGTCGGGCGTAATAATAAAAGCCGAGATCCCGCGCCCACCGCGGCGCGACTCCGAGGTATCCGTACGCGCCATCGCGAGAATCACGCCGGCGCAGTTGCCATTGGTGACCCACGCCTTGGTGCCATTGAGCACCCAATGGTCACCGTCGCGCACGGCCTGCGTGCGCAACGCGGCAGCATCGGAACCGGCATCCGGCTCCGAGAGCGCGAAGGCACCGAGCACCTCACCGCGCGCCATCGGCGGCAACCAACGCTTGCGCTGCTCTTCGGAGCCGTAGCGCAGCAACATCTGCGTGGGGAGCGAGTTGTGCACCGACATTAAAACGGCCGCCGAAGCATCGGCGGCCGCAATCTCCTCAAGAGCGAGGAGATACGTCAGGCTGTCCATGCCGAGTCCGTCGTACTCCTCGGGCAAGAGCATGCCGAGAAAGCCAAGTTCCCCGAGCTGACCAATGAGCGCGGGGTCAAACCGTGATTCTCGGTCGAGCTCCGCCGCCTTCGGCGCGAGTTCCGCCCGCGCAAAGGCGCGAGCGGTGCGTTGAATTTCGGCCTGATCAGCGGTCAGCGGCGTGAGTGATGCGTCAGTCATTACAGATAATTACGGAAGCGGGGGGCGAGTCGTTCAGCGGGTGCAGGTTACTTGTACTCGTAGAAGCCACGTCCCGACTTACGTCCCATCCAGCCGGCCGCGACGTATTTGCGAAGCAACGGACAGGCGCGGTACTTGGAGTCGCCGAGGCCTTCGTGCAACACCTCGAGAATGGCGAGGCAGGTGTCGAGCCCAATGAGGTCGGCGAGCGCAAGCGGCCCCATCGGATGGTTCATGCCGAGCTTCATGACCGTGTCCACCGCTTCCGGCGTACCGACGCCTTCCATCACGCAGTACACGGCCTCGTTAATCATCGGCAAGAGCACGCGATTGGCAATGAAGCCGGGGTAATCGTTGGCCTGCACCGGCGTCTTCCCCACCAGCGTGGCCAGCGACAACGTGCGTGTGACGGTCTCCTCACTCGTGGCCAGGCCGCGGATGATCTCCACGAGCTGCATCACCGGCACGGGATTCATAAAGTGCATCCCGATCACATCGGCGGGCCGCTTTGTTTTGGCGGCAATCTCCGTGATGGATATGGAGCTCGTGTTCGTCGCCAAAATGGCGCCAGCCGGCGCGAGCCGGTCGATGTCCGAGAAGATTTTGAACTTGAGCGCGGGATTTTCGGTGGCGGCTTCAATCACAAACGAGGCGCCGGCCACGGCGCCGAGGTCGGTGTTGGTCGCAATACGCGCGAGCGTGGCGTCCTTGGCTGCGGCGTCGAGCGTTCCCTTCTTCACCTGACGGTCCAAGTTTTTCTCGACGGTGCCCTTGCCGCGCGCGAGCGCCTCGGCCGACACATCGATCATCGTCACGGAGAGGCCGGCCGCCGCGCAGACGTGCGCAATGCCATTCCCCATCTGCCCAGCGCCGATCACGGCAATCGTATCACTCATTGGTCAGTTCTCCACAGTTGTCGCAGAGAGGAGGTCCTCTCCGGTGGCGCGCACAGCAAGTCGGTTGCCACGCCGCAGTAATAGAAAAGTAGCGACCAGCATCCCCGCCGCAGCGGCCAGCCCGCCTTCTGGCCCCCATGCCCCGCCGGTAAGCCAGACCGGACCATGATCAAGGAGCCGGTAACCTGGGGTCCCGAGCGGAAGCCCACTCACCGGAGCATGTAACGCGGCGGCCTGCATGAGGTTCCAGGCGAGGTGCGCTGTCCACGCCGCCACGAGGCTCCCCGTGGCCAGTCGCACCACCGCCAACAACACGCCAGCCAATGCCACGGTCGCGGTGGACATCATCGTGGGCGCCGGATTGAACAGATGTAGCAGTGCGAACACGATGCTCGTGAGCGCCACAGCCCACCCCGCACCGAGCGACTCGCGAAGCGCGGTAAACGGGTAGCCGCGCATCGCCAGTTCCTCCACCAGTGCCGCGGGCGTCAGAATGAACAACGCCGACCTCGTGGCCACCCACCATGACTCGGGTGTCGCCACGCTCTCAAACGAAAAGTGCCCTGTCGCCAGTAACAGCGCACAGGGCACCAGTATGGCCAGCGCACCAACGGCAAAGCCGTAACTGGCCGAACGCACATTCCAGTCGGCGCGCGCGAGACCAACGCGCGTCCATGCAGGGACGCCGCGGCCGTCGAGCCGTAGGCAAAACCAGCTGGCCGCCCCTAACGCGAGGAGCGCACCGAGTTGATCGAGTGGCACACGGTACTCGCGCGCCCACTGCACGAGCGGTGTGAGCGCCACCAGCGGATACAGCAATCCGCCAATCAGTCCGCCGGCAACAAAGGTGACGCCAAAAAAGAGCACAATCCGCCACGGCGCGCGGAGCGCGCCGTCGGCGGTCTCAAACAGCGCGCGCATGCGGTCGCTCGCGTTGCGGTGCGTGCCAGAACGCGGTTAGACGCGCTCGACGCCGAGCGCCACCGCGTTGCCGCCGCCCAAGCAGAGCGTCGCAAAGCCGGTGCGCAGGCCTCGATCCTGCAACGCATACAGCAGCGTCACCAGAATGCGCGCGCCACTCGAGCCAATCGGATGGCCGAGGGCAATCGCACCGCCGTGCACATTCACGCGCGACGGATCCCAGCCGAGCCCGTCGCCGTTGGCGAGCGCCTGGCTCGCAAAGGCTTCGTTGGCTTCAATGAGATCGTAGTCGCTGATCTTCATACCGGTCTTCTTCATCATGTTCTGCACGGCGAGAATCGGCGCGAAGAACAAATCCTGCGGATCGCCGCCACCCGATGCATAGCCGGTGATGCGGGCGAGAATGGGAAGGCCATGCGCCTTCGCGTAGGCTTCGCTCGCTACCACGAGCGCCGCGGCGCCGTCGTTGAGCCCCGGCGCGTTGCCGGCGGTCACGGTGAGTTCTTCGGGCTTCATGTCCTTGGGCGCGTCTTTCGCAAAGGCCGGCCTCAGCTTGCCCAACGCCTCAACCGACGTGTCCTTGCGCGGACTCTCATCGGTGTCAATCACCGTCGCGCCCTTTTTGCCCGCGATCTCAACCTTGACAATTTCTCCGGCGAACTTGCCCGCTTCGATCGCCGCCACCGCTTTCTGGTGCGAGGCATACGCGAACTCGTCCTGCCGCTGCCGCGTGATGCCAGCCTTCTTGGCCGTATACTCGGCGTGTCCGCCCATGTGGCGATCATAGAACGAGCACCAGAGGCCGTCGCGAATGAGCCCGTCGGCCATGGACTGATGACCGAACTTGATGCCGTTGCGCATCCCGCTCACGTAGTGCGGCGAGTTGGACATTGACTCTTGTCCACCGGCCACGAGGAGTTGCTCATCACCAGCGCGAATGGCCTGCGCTGCGAGCATCACCGCCTGCAACCCGGAACCACACACCTTGTTGATCGTGAGCGCGGGGACCGTGCCCGGCACGCCGGCCTTCATCGCGGCCTGACGCGCCGGCGCCTGCCCGACGCCGCCTTGCAGCACATTGCCCATGATCACTTCACCAATCTCCGACGCATCAATACCGGCGCGCGCAATCGCAGCGCGAATGGCCACGGCGCCAAGTTCCGGCGCGGTGAGCGGCGCGAGGCCACCGA
>CANIWQ010000093.1 GCA_947471365.1 Gemmatimonadota bacterium
CGCATCACCATCGACGGCGGCACCGACATCTCCTGCTCCGACGATGTCGTCAAACGCTTCGAATCGTACGGATGGCAGGTCCTCCACATTGCCGACGTCAACGATCTCGCCCAAATCGACCGTGCGGTGACAGCCGCAAAGGCGGACACCATCCGCCCAACGCTCATCGTCACGCGCACACACATCGGCTTCGGTAGCCCAAACAAAGTCGACAGCTCCAAAGCCCACGGCGAACCACTCGGCAAAGACGAAATCCTCCTCACCAAGAAAGCATTGGGGTGGCCGTCCACCGAGCCGTTCCACGTGCCCGAAGCCGCACTCGCCCATTGGCGCGAAGCCGCCGGCCAGGGTGCGCAGACACAGGACGCCTGGCGCAAACAGCTCATCGCCTACGCCAAAGCCCATCCCGCCGACGCCAAAGAACTCGGTCGGCGCCTGCACGGTGACTTGCCAGCCGCGTGGGAACAGGCACTCCCTACATTTGACGCGAGCAACGGCAACGTCGCCAGCCGCGCGGCCTCCGGCGCTGTCCTCAACGCCATCGCCGAAAAAATCCCAGAACTCATCGGCGGATCGGCCGATCTCGCGGGCTCGAATCTCACCACCGTCAAAGGCGCACCGCACTTTACCGCGGCAACGCCCGGTGGCCGCAACTTCTGGTTCGGTATTCGCGAACACGCCATGGGCGCCATCATGAATGGCATGGCGCTGCACGGGGGCATCATTCCCTATGGCGGCACCTTCTTGGTCTTTGCGGACTACATGCGCCCCGCGATTCGCCTCGCCGCACTCATGAAGCAGCAGGTTATTTACGTCTTCACCCACGACTCCATCGGACTCGGCGAAGACGGCCCCACGCACCAGCCGGTGGAGCACCTCACCTCGCTTCGCTGCATTCCCAACTTGCTCGTGCTTCGGCCTGCCGATGCCAACGAAACCGCCGAAGCGTGGCGGATTGCCGTCAATCACCGCTCGGGACCGACCGCGCTTGTGCTCACTCGTCAAAAACTTCCGCTCATCGATCGCACCACGCATGGCGCGGTGACTGGCACGGCGCGCGGCGCCTATGTGCTCGTTGATGCCCCGAACGCGGCGCCGCACGTGGTGCTGCTGGCATCCGGATCTGAAGTGGAAATTGCGCTCGCCGCGCGCACGCAGCTCGCCGCCGATGGCATTGATGCGCGTGTCGTTTCCGTACCATCTATGGAACGCTTTGCCGCCGAGTCCGCCGATTACCAGCGCTCGGTGTTGCCCGCGGGGATCAAGCGCGTCGCCATTGAAGCCGCGCATCCCATGAGTTGGTATCGATTGGTGGGCGGCGACGGTGCCGTCGTCGGCATCGAAACCTTCGGAGCCTCCGCACCGTTCCAGCGGCTCTACACGGAATACGGCATCACCGCTCAGCGTCTCGTCGAAACAACAAAGGCGGTGCTCGCCAAGTAAGGCAGCACCGCCCTCGACGAACCACGTACACGGACCGCGCGGCAGTTCTCACGAACTCGCCGCGCGGTCCGATCGTATTTAGTACCCGTCTTTTGTCCACACGAGCACCATGCCGCAACGCTTGTCATGCCCGCCAAACTGCGACGGCACCGTGGCAGGGCCTGAATAAATCTCCACGCCCGCCACATCACGCGGCGACGGCAACAACTCCATCGGAAACCCACTTGGCAGCGGAACACCATCCAGCATGATCTGCATGGGACAGTAGCCGGCACCCGCACCCACCAAGCTCCCGCCTTCGCGACGACTCAAAGCCACGAGATGCCCACTCGTATTGTCGTTCGTGATCGACATCGTTTTGGAAAACTTCAGAATGTCCGACAGTTGAATGGACGCGCGCTTGTCGATATCCGCCTGCGTGATGAACTCCCCAACACCCGCTTTGGCGCGCAGGTCAAACTCCATAAGCCGCATCGAATGCCGTTGCTCGGTAATCGTCACCGCGCCAAGCGTCTGCGCCACGCGATCGAGTTGATACGCCAGACGAATGGTGTCACCCTGTGGGACATCGATAATTCCTGATAACGGCCGGTATCCTAAGCGACGCACAATGATCAAATACTGACCAGCCGGCACACCACGCAACTGAAATCGCCCACGATTGTCCGTGGCCACGCGCGCCGTCGTGCGCAACACCGTCACATCGGCCATCGGAATCGGCACGAGGTTCGTGTCCGTCACCGTCCCGTCGATCATGCCAAGCGGCGCGCGCACCGGCCGTGGTGGTGGTGGTGGAGCCGCCGGTCGCGTGCTCTTCTGCTGCGCGCCGGCCGACGCCGCAACCAAGAGAAGGGCCGGCACAACGAGCCGAATCGTTCGAAGGTTGAATGCCATAGAATTGAATTCTAGTGAGATCGCGGAAGAAGCGCGTGGGTCGTACGACCATAGCCGGTGATACCGACCGTCCCTCCAAGGGTTCCGACGCGCCGCTACGGTCGCGCCGTCAGTTCGTCTACCCGCCGGAGCGCACGCAGCGCCGGCACCCGCCAAGCGGTCACCGCCACCACCACCAGCGTGGCCATGCCGCCGAGTACCACACTCGGCACCGTGCCCAACCACTGTGCCGTCACCCCAGACTCGAACATCCCAATCTCATTTGAAGACCCCACAAACACCGAGTTCACCGAACTCACCCGCCCCAGCATATGCACCGGCGTCAGGGTCTGAATCAGCGACGAACGAATAAACACGCTCACCATGTCAGCCGCACCGCTCACCACGAGTACCGCCACCGAGAGCGCCACACTTCGCGACAACCCAAAGGCGATCATACACATCCCGAACACGGCAACGGCGCGCAACAGAACGCGCCCCGCGCGCGCCATCGGGCGTCGGTGCGCCAGCCACACCGACGTGACCACCGCGCCAATCGCCGGCGCAGCCCGTAACAACCCGAGCCCACGCGGACCCACATGCAGAATTTCCGCCGCAAAAACCGGTAGCAGTGCCGTGGCGCCACCAAAGAGCACTGAGAATAAATCGAGCGACAACGCCGCCAACAGCAATCGCTCTCGGAACACAAAACGCACGCCAACCGCCAAGCTCGCCGCAATGCCTTCGTCGTGCCGCGGTGCCGGCGTCGACCGGTGACGGATGGCCCCCACCAACAGCGCACCAAGCACCGTCAGCGCCACATCAACGGCATACGCGAGCGTCGTCCCGCCCATCGCGTAGAGCACGCCACCCAGCGCCGGCCCGATAACCGACGCCAGTTGCCATGTGCCAGTGCGCCACGGAATGGAGTTGCCATACAGCTCGCGCGGCACAATCTCCGCCCCCAACGCCTGACGCGCCGGCTGCAGAAAACTCCGCGCCAGCCCACTCAACACAATCACCCCGTAAATCGATCGCACCACGAGGGCCGGTGCGTGTGGCAGAAGCGTCGGCAACAGCAACAACCCCACCGCACACACGGCCAGCGCGCCCAGCCCCATCAGCGCAATGCGACGGCGATCGTGTCGGTCTGCCACGTGGCCGCCGTACAACGACAGCGCAATAAACGGGAGCGCCTCGGCCAACCCAATCAACCCCAGTGCGAGCTTGTTGTGCGTGAGCTCGTAAATCTGCCAGCCCACCACCGTCCCCTGGATCTGGATCGCCATCGTAAACGCCAGCAACCCGGCGATATACAGCCGGAAATTGGGGATTCGCAGTGAGGCGTAGGGGCCTGGCTCGGGATTCGTCACGCTCAATCGTAACTACCGCGCAGCTCCCCTTGCCACCGCGCCTCACGCGCGCCAAGCTCTCGCCAAGGGAATTCGCCACGGGACCTCTCCACCCATGCCCTACTCCAACCTCCGGTTCCGCCACCGCCTGCCCTGGGCCAACTGGTCCACCGAGCGCCTCCTGCAGCTACGGCTGCGGGACCTTGGCCTTTCCATTGAAGGCACTTGGATCGAAGACTGCGTCAACGAGCTCTATGCCGAACTTGACGCGCGCGACATCAAGCTGCATCCGCACGTGTGGCTTTCGGATGAATGGTTTTCGCCCGGCAACGTGCCCGGGTTTGCCATTCCGTTCTATCTGACGCACCCGCGCCTGATGAAGCTCGAGCGGCAGCAGTTACTTGAGATCGAGGGTGGAACGATCACCGAATGCATGCAGATCATGCGGCACGAGTGTGGCCACGCCGTGCAACACGCCTTTCAGTTGCATCGTCGTCGCGAGTGGCAGCGGTTGTTTGGACGGTCGTCCACGCCGTATCCCGAGTCCTACCGCCCCAATCCCGCGAGCAAGAAATACGTCCAGCATCTCCGGCGCTGGTACGCACAGAGTCACCCCGACGAAGATTTTGCCGAAACCTTCGCCGTCTGGCTCCGTCCGCGGAGCGATTGGCGCAAACGGTATGTCGGATGGCCGGCACTCAAGAAACTCCAGTACGTGGACACGCTCATGCAGGAAATCGCCGAGGTCACGCCCGCCGTCCGCACGCGCGCGCGCATCGATTCGCTCCGCTCCATGCCGCGCACGCTGTTCGAGCATTACACTTACCGCCGTGCGCTCTATTCGGTTGAGTACCCCAACACCTACGACGAAGACTTGCGCCGTCTCTTTTCGAGTGCCCCGCGCCACAAGTCCTACGAAACCGCCGCAAGCTTCTTGCGGCGGCACCGCCGTGACATCCGACGTGTCGTGGCCAAATGGACCGGTGAGTATCAGTTCACACTCGACGCGGTGCTTGGCGACATGATCGGCCGCTGCCGCGAACTCCGCCTCCGTGCCGCTGGCCGCGACCGGCAACTGCTCATGGATTTCATGGTGCTACTCACCGCGCGCACCATGGAGTTCATTGCGAATCACGGTCGGCGCGACTGGATCGCCGTATGAAGCGACTCCGCGTCCTTACGCTCATGCACCCGCAACTCGTGCCACCGGATTCACTCGAGGGGCAGAGCGAAAAGGACATCAATGTCTGGAAAACGGAGTTCGATGTCGTGCAAACACTGCGCGGCATTGGCCACGACGTGCGCGTCCTTGGGGTGCAATACGAACTGCTCCCTATTCGCGAGCAGGTGGAAACGTGGGAACCGCACGTGGTGTTCAATCTGCTCGAAGAATTCCACGGCGAGGTGCTGTTCGACCAGAACGTCGTGAGCTATCTCGAGCTCCTGAAGGTGTCCTACACCGGCTGCAATCCGCGCGGCATGATTCTCTCCCGCGGCAAAGCGCTCTCCAAGAAACTGCTCTCGTACCATCGCATTCGCGTCCCCGAGTTCCATGTCTTTCCGATGGGGCGAAAAGCACGCCGCCCCCCGCGACTCAAGTTTCCCGTCATCATCAAGTCGCTCACCGAACATTCGTCGGTCGGTATCGCAAAAGCGTCCGTGGTGGACACCGATGAAAAGCTCGTCGAGCGCGTGCGTTTTATTCACGAGCGCGTGCACACCGACGCCATCGCGGAGCAGTTCATCGAAGGCCGCGAACTGTACGTGAGCGTCATGGGCAACGAACGACTCGTCGCCTTTCCTGCCTGGGAGCTCGTGGCCGAAAAGAAGCCCGAGAACGAACCGCTCATCGCCACCGCGCGGGTCAAACACGATCTCGAGTACCAGCAACGCCATGGCATCGAAATTCGGGCGGCGGAGCTCACCACGGAGCAGGCGGCGCAGCTCGCACACGTGAGCAAGCGTATCTACAAAACGCTCGAACTCTCAGGCTACGCGCGGATTGACTTTCGGATGACCGAGGAAGGCCATTTCTATTTTCTTGAGGCCAACCCAAACCCCGAAATCGCGCAGGGCGAGGAGTTCGCCTCGGCCGCGCAAGCCGGTGGGATCGAGTACCCAGAACTACTCCAGCGCATCCTGAGCCTCGGAATGAAACAACGAAAGATGGAGTAGTAAAGTGTTTTGCGACAAGCGATTAGCTAGATACAGGAAACATTAGTTTGTCGTTATGACTATTTCGCCTTCTTTGCCGGCGGCGGCTCAAACGCCTGTTTGGTCCATACCAGCACCGTGCCGCAAAGACTGTCGAACGGGAGGTACTTACCGGGAACCTCGCCCGGTCGCATGTACACCTCCACGGCGGCAATCTGCGTCTTGGGTAGCCCGGAGAGCATTTGCGCGTCGGAGCGAAATCCATCCAAATAGATGTTCGCGAGGCAATGCCCCAGCGTGTAGGGCATATAAATCTTAAACTCGCTCAGCGATCGACTGTTGTCGGCGTCGATTTGTAGCCCTGGGGCACCCTGAAAGATTGAGCGGGTATCCGCACGGTTCTTGAACTGCAGCGAATCCGTGAACCAGCCGAAACCGCGTTTCTTGCGCTCTTCGTATTCGCGGACCACCGGCCCCTTATCAGCCAGCACATTCACCGTCACATTCGGCAACCGCGTGGCGCGTGTCATGCGGATCGCGATCTCTTCGTTTTCTTTGGCGAGGACATCCACCTGCTGGATCACCGGCGCATAGCCGAGCGCGCGCGCGAGGATCGTGCGCGTACCGGTGGGAATCGCCGATAGCGCAAACCGACCCTGGGCATCGGACGTCCACGATCCTGGCAGCCCGTCGACTTCCACGGTCACATTGCCGAGCGGCTGACTCCGCTGATCACGTGCCGTTCCCCGGACGACGGCCGTCTGTCCGGGCGGCCCCACCACGAGCTCCTGATTCCGCAACGGAAGTGAATCGCCCGCGAGCAAGAGTGTCCCAGAACTGAACTCCGGCGAATAGCTCACGACATACACGTCAGCCAGCGGCGGCGCGCCACACGCCGCATACGCGCCCGTAGCATCGGTCCGTGTTTCGATCACGCGCGGAAGTGTGGGATTCTTGCGCGTCGTTTCGTCCACATCCCAGCTCACACGCACACGCGCACCGGCCACCCGTGTGCTGTTGTCGCTCGAACGTGCCGTGCCGTGCACAATACCGGCGCGGCCATCAGCAATCGTCGCCGCCCCGCACAGCGTCTTCCATAGCGTCTGGAACGACGGCGTAGAAATCACAAACTGCGTCCGCGACGCCGACGGCCCAATCCCCACCGACAAACTGCCGATCCCTGTTCGCTCCAAGAGATGGTGATACACATTGATCCGCACAATCTTCTGTGCACTGACCAACGAGTAGCGACCATCCTTGGCCGTCATGACCTGCTCGCCACCGGGACTGGCAATCACCGTCGCGTCCGCAATCGGCGCATGCAACAGGCTATCAAACACAAATCCGCGGATCGTGTCCGAGGCGATCGCCAGACGGACGTCGGCGCGGGCAGCGCGGGCGGCGCGGGGCGCCCCGAGCGCCACCAAACCGCCGAGCGTACTCACGCAGAGCGCCAGCACCCATGACGTAGCGAGGTGGCGCGGGAAACTCTTCGCAAATGGCGAACGCATAACGGGTCGGCGCATGTCGTGTCCTCCGGAAACCGGAATCTAGTGACAGGCGGCGGTGCGCACCTGTGGCAAAAGGCCGAGATCTGGGGAATTTACCTCCGCGAGACTGCCCCCACCTCGGCGCCGCACGCGGTTCGCCACGCACTCAAACCATCGGCGACAACTACGGCTGCGTCCGCACCGGCGGGAGTGGCTTGGAGCGGTCTTCGTACGGGCGCAGGAGCCAATCAAAGAACGCCCACGTGCGATTCCACGAGTCAATCTGCGCCGGCGAATCCACACGCGCGAGCGTCGTGTGATCCACGCGCCGACTAAACGCGTGCCCCACGCTGGCGCCCCATCCCGCCGGATCGACGTAAATCTTCGTTTCCGCCAACTCAGGCTTGAGCGCGCGGAGTTTCCACACGAGCTGCTGGTCTTCCACATAGTTCACGTCGAGGTCATTCGTCGACACATGAACCAGCAACGGAATGTTCAGATCTTCCACGTGGTACAGCGGCGACCGCTTGATATACTCATCCGTTTTTTCGAACGGCAATCCGCGAATCGTCGATTCCGCCGCGTAATCGCGCTGGTACGTCGGCCCCTTGAACGACAAACGAAACAAGAGGTTCGTCACCGGCACAATCGCCGCCGCCGCCTTCAGTGGCGTTCCTGGCGTCATCGCATTGAGCGCGGTAATGAAGCCCCCGTGGCTCCACCCCATCATCCCAATGCGATCCATATCCACGTACGGTTGCGTCTTCAGAAAATCGAGCGCCGAGAGCACGTCAATGACCTCGTTGCCGCCGTAGTCGATAGCCATGTGGAGCTGCTCACCGTGCCCGGTGCTACCGCGATAATCCGGTGTCACAATCACATAGCCGCGCGCAACCGCTTCTTTCACAAACGGCAACATGTTTTCGTCCCAGTTGCCATGCACACCGCCGTGCACCCAGACCATCGCCGCGTGTCCTTTTGCTCCACGATGATTGAGCGGCACAAACAGGTAGGCCGGAATCTCCATCCCGTCAGCCTTGCTCTTGTACGTGATTTTGCTGAACTCCGCGATCCCCTTGAATCGCGCGCCGTAAATGCTGTCGGTGCGCGTCTTGGCTACGACGGCCGCGTCAAAATTGGCGCGGGGCAGATCCTTGGGGTCATTGCTCACATACAACTGACGTGCGCGCGCGGAGTCCATGGTGCCGACAAACCCGCGGTCCCGCGGAGCGCCACGATCGCGCGCAACGGGCGCGCCGCCTTGGCGAGCGCCGGGGGCGCCGGGGGCGCCGGGGGCGGCGGCGGGGGCGGTGCTGGCTGCTGTCGGCGCGGCAGGTGATCCAGTGCCGACAGTGGACGACGGCGGCGCAATCGTCGCGCATCCCGCCGTCGCAAGCACCGTAATGGTCATCAGAAAACGCGCGGGCATGATCGACAGAGTCATCACAAAGTTCCGGACTGGAGTGAATCGAAGGCAAGGCGGTGATACAAGGACGTCTGCACCACCATCCGTAAACGCAGGCTATACCACCCGACGTTGAAGCGCTCTCATCAAACAGTAGCAACGTCGGGTGTCGGGCGCTATCAGCGCGCCCGGCGGTGATGGGGTCAACTGTCAGCGCGGTTGTCCACCCTGTAGCTTTCGCCCCTCACCACCTACCATCCCCGCTATGGCCACCAAGCTCAAACCCGCCCACGCCGTGCCGGGCAGCGATGATCTCGTTCCCGCACAGACCGTCACGCGTGAGATTGGAAAATATCTCGTCACACTTACAATCGAAGGCCTTGTCATTCGCGAAAAAGGACGCCGGCTCGATGTTGGCCCCCTGTCATACGAAGTGCTCTACACCGACGCGCTGCAGCGGCAGGCGGGGTTCTCCCCCATCAAGGCACGCACCGGCAGCACCAAGAAAGTCTCGCGCGGGCTACTCAGCACCGAACGCGGCCGCTGATGTCCGGGCGCACCACGTGAAAAACAACCGACGCCGCGTCGCCGCCACTCGTATGACGGTTCGTGCAGTCGTGGCACACACAAACCCAGCCGCGTAACCTTAAGTCGTGCAAGTCTCGCTGCTCGAAATCTTTGGCATCTCCATCGATGCCCTCCGCGCCAACAAAATGCGCTCGCTCCTGACCATGCTTGGCATCGTCATTGGCATCGCCGCCGTGATTGCTATGGTGGCGCTCGGCAACGGCGCACAGAACGCCATCAAAGATCGCATCGCGCGTCTGGGTACCACCGTGCTGCAAATCAACCCGCAGCGCGTGCAACAAGCCGGCGTAGCGTCCGCCACCACGGTGAAGTTGACCACGAAGGATGTGGACATGATCAGCGCCCGGTCCCCCAACGTGGTCGCGGTCAACTGGCAGCAGGATCGTTCACTGCAGGTGGTCTGGAAGAATCGCAACACCAATGTGCAGATCACGGGAACGCCGCCGAACTTCTTGGCGGTGCGTGGTTTTAAAGTCGCGGCAGGGCGCATGTTCGGGAATCTCGAGGATGTGGCACGTCGCCGCGTCGCCGTGCTCGGTGCCGATGTACTGCCGCTCCTCAAGATTGACGACCCCGAAGCCATCATCGGTGAGCAGATTCGCATCGCGAGTCGCGCATTCACCGTGATTGGCGTGCTCGAGGGTAAAGGCACCACCGGCTTTGGCGACGGCGATCAGCAAATCCTCATTCCGTTTCAGACCGGGCGGTTCGAGATCTTTGGTACCGATCGTATCAACGATATCTGGACGTTAGTCGGCTCCGAAGATTCCATCAGTGCCGCGATGGCGGAAATCCAATCCGCCATCCGGCGGTCCCATAAACTGCGCGCGGGACGGCCCGACGACTTTTCCATTCGCGATCAAGCCGACCTGCTCGCCACGGTCGGGGAGACCACAAAAACGTTCACGCTGCTGCTCGCCGGAATCGCCGCCGTGAGTCTTCTCGTTGGCGGCATCGGGATCATGAACATCATGCTCGTGTCAGTCACCGAGCGCACGCGCGAAATCGGGGTGCGCAAAGCCCTCGGCGCGACCCGCAATACTATTCTGCTTCAGTTTCTTACGGAAGCCGTCATTCTCTGCGTCCTCGGCGGTATCCTCGGAATTTTCGCCGGGACTATCGGGGCCTCGCAGCTCAGCGCCGCCATGGGATGGGAGACGGCCGTCGACGTGCCCTCTATTCTGATTGCCTTTGCGTTCGCCAGCGGCATCGGGGTCGTCTTTGGCGTGTGGCCAGCACGGCGCGCCTCCACGCTCGATCCCATCGAAGCGCTACGATACGAATAGGCACACCATGCGTCGGCGCGACAACAGTGGCGCCGTCACACGAGCGCCCGCGCCTACAACGGCTCGATCACACCCTGCTCAACATTGAATACCGGCATCCCCTGGATGGCGGCCAATCGCTCATCACCAGCGAGAAACGTGAACGCGCCCTGCGTGTCGACACTTTCCCGGTAGAGCGACGGCGCATGCGCCTGCTCGGCAGTCAGTACTTCGACGCGCGCGTTGAGTAAATCGTTTCGAACATAAAAGGCGTTGTTGGCAGCAGCGTTCGTGCCAACCAGCGAATAACCCCGCTTATTTGCGAGGTACGTCATCGCCGGAAGCGACGCGCCCCAATACAGATTCGACGAATGCGCGCTTGTGCGATCGAACGACGGATCGTACGGTACGCTAATCTTTCGTGTCGGGCCAAACACCGCGTTGTATTCGCAAATCAAGATGCGGGGCGTAAAGGTGTCGATGGCGTCGAGAACGAAATAGTCATTGCCGTCCAGGTCTACCGACAGAATGCCAACGTCGGCATCAAACTGGCTCTGCGCGAGGAGCGCATTGATGTTGTCCTTGGTGATGAACGCATCCAGGGCGATCAGGTGGTGCTTCCAGTAGAAGCTCGAACGCTTCAACTGCGCCATATTCGCCGCCGAGCCGTCGATGACGAGGCCGCGCCAGTTGTCCTTTGCCATCAAGTAGCGACAGTTCGACTCAAAGAAATTTCCGACGCCGAACTCGAGAAATGTCTTGTGTGTGATTGGGATCACGCGCGTGAGGTACTGCAGAATCCCGTCTTCGCCCCACTGCGAGAATACCTTGAACTCGTAATCCTGAATGCGCGGCGACGTACGGTGCTCGTGGAGGCTCGCTAGCACCAGCCCCTGAGCAAAGCGCATCTCATCCATACGCTCGTTGAGTTGCTCGTGGAGTGCGGCAAACCGCGCGTCGACCCGAGAAAGAGCCCCGAGGCTACGCTTGAGCTTGGCAATACTGGCGGTGAGGAAATTCATGGGTTTCGGGGGAGCCGGGGGCGGCGCTATCGCGCCTTTCGCGGGATGCTGGTCAAGAACCAGCACCATGGCCGTACAATCGCCTGAGTACCCGTATAATGAACGCGCCCCCGCGGTTTTCGCAGGGGCGCGCCCAAATACGTGAAGTGGCTAGGGAGGGATTTGAACCCCCGACACGCGGATTATCAGAAAGAATCTGGCGCATACGGAAGCGCATAACACCTTGTAAAACAATGGGTTAGCCGACACTTTCCTGTTCATGTAGCTCACAGGTAGTACGGAATTTATGTGTGTTCCCGTCCACCTAATGTCGGTGGACACCATCCTTAAGGTACGTTGGACTTGGAGGTGTCACATCCGAGCACAACGGAAGCACAGTCGGGAGTTCAAGGTGGAGGCAGTTCGGTTGGTCCGCGAGCGTGGGGTCACGGTGGCCCAAGCGGGGCGGGATTTGGATGTCACAGTGTGACGCTGCTCCGGCGATGGGCCCGCGAGTTCGCGGCGGATCCGGCGGACGCGTTTCCCGGGCAGGGCCAGAGATGCCCGCGGACGCCAAGCTCACGCGCCTGCGGCGTGCGAAGCCGACTTGCACCATTCGAATCAGGACAGCCAGTATTGTAAAGAGGACTTTTGACGGCACTTGAAGGCCCCGAGCGTCACGTGCAGCATGAGTCGGTCGGGCGACGTCTGGGGCGACTCGGGCATGGAGAGCTTCTTCTCGACGCGCGGCAAACACCGTCCGGTGGTGTTCGAACGGGAAGCCGCTGTAGCCTAACTCACCGTCCATGTATCTCAGTACAATTTAGAGAAGAAAAAATGCCCACTTTCAAGAACTTGCTGAACGCGCTAATCGGCAGATCTACCGGCGCGGCTGCACGCGCAGCTGCACGCGACAGCACAGGAGAGCAAAAGACGCGAATCGATCATCCGGAAGATCGGGACGTCTTTAATGAAGGGGAAACGCTTTACGAAGACTTTACCGTCGACAAGCTCCTCGGTGAAGGTGGGTTTGGTTCCGTTTATCTAGTACATGATACGGAGTCGTCAGTCCGGTACATACTTAAACGCGCCAAGTTTATTGATCACGCCACTGCACAGCGGTTTGCTGAAGCAATTTATAGTTGGATCGACCTTCCGTCGAGCCAGTACCTGGTCTCCTGTCGATTCGCGCGAACTTCGGGGAACGAAGTAGATCTTTTTCTTGAGAAGTTTGACGGAACTTCGCTTGCAGAGCTGATCAAGAGTCGCAAGCTGTACATCGAAAACACGAAAGCGTGCCAAGAGAAGCTCCTCAATATTGCTA
>CANIWQ010000094.1 GCA_947471365.1 Gemmatimonadota bacterium
GTGCGGGTGAACACCATTAGCGCGGGGCCGCTCGCCTCGCGCGCGGCCAGTGCCATTGGAATCGTCGAGATTTTGGTGAACTACTACACCGCCAACTCGCCGCTCACCGATCCGCTCACCGCCGAGGAAGTGGCGTGGGCCGCCACCTTCCTCTGTTCACCGCTCGCAAACGGTATCACAGGTTCCACCGTCTACGTGGACAAGGGATTCCATGTGATGGGGATTGCCGTGGATCGCGGAACGCCAGGCACGCTGTAAGCACAGCGCGACCACGCTCGGTCGTAGGTCGCGCTAGGTCGCGCGCTCCATCATCGTCACGGCCTCGCGGCCGTCCGCATGTTCGCGGATACCCACATGCCGAAAGCCAACGTGTTCGTGAAACGCCGACGACGCGGGGTTCGCTGGACGAAGGTTGACTTCGAGCACAATGCGTGGCCACTGCGCGCCGATCAGCGTCTGGAGGTCGTGGTAGATCGCCCGACCAACGCCCTGACCGCGAATCCGATCGGCAACGACCACCCGATCGAGATACAGAAAATCGTCGTACCGAGCGGAGAACCACTGATAGTTCTCGCTCCAGTATTTTAGACCACTGCGCAACGTGAGGACGAAGCCGGCAAGCCCGGCCTCGTCCTCACACACCCGAAAGTGTTCGGCGTGCTCCACGAGCCACGCAAACTTTACTTCCGAAAGCGCATTCACGTGCGGTGTGGCGCTGTTGTTCAGCGCCAGCACCGCATCGTGGTCAGTCGCGACGGCGTCGCGAATATGCCGCGTCACGCCGCCGTTTTCGGCTTCGGCTTGGTGTCGATCGCCGGCAACCCGTGTTTCTTCAGCAGTTCGTTGTACCGCGCGAGATCTTCGGCGTAGATCTTCTTCATCTTCTTCACCTGCACGTCGAGCTTCCCGTTGAGCTCGCCGAACACCGCTTGCGCCTGCGCCGTGGGACGCCCTGGTGCCGACGACACACTGCCCGTCAGCGCCGCAAGCTTGTTGTTCAACTTGATCGGGAAGTTGAGCGGATCCTGATTGCTCTGATTCTTGATCTGGTACACCTCGGCTTCAACGCCCGTGATGTTCCCCTTGAGCGGGTCGCCATTGGAGGTCAGTTCGCTCTTCGCCGTGGCGTTTGGCGCCTGCTTGATGCGATCTTCGACCTCGCTCTTCACGTGGCGCATCGAGAGCACGGCTTCGTTCGCTTCCGACACGCGATCACGCACCTTGAGCAAGAACTCGAACTGCGCCACCTGGTCTTCGGCACTCGCCGAGCTGCGCGGGTCGTTGACCAACTTGAACGTCTGGGTCTGCGCCTTGCCGCCAGCGATCAGGCGCACGCTGAACGTGCCCGCCGGGGCAATCGGGCCACGCGTGTCGCCGGCCCACATGATCAGCCCTGGGAACGTGACCGCATCCGGATACCGAAGGTTCCACGCGAACACATTGAGCCCCAGCTTGTTTCCGGGACGGGGAGCCGGCGGAGTCGGACGACCACCGTCTTCCTCGTCACCGGTGATCGGCGCCGGCGCGGCCGCACTATCAGGCTTCGACGAGAACGACTTGATGAGCTTCCCCTTGGCGTCGAGGAAGTCGAGCGTCACATCCTGATTCGGCTGCGACAGTGTGTAGTACACGTTCACGCCACTCGGCGGATTTCCCGCCGCACCGCCACGTGCACCGCCGCCGCCACGACCGCCCCAGTCCACGCGGTACGTGTCGCGCGGCTTGTAGAGATGCGCTTCCTTGGCCACCGTGGCCGGTGTCACCTGACGCAACGGCGAGAGGTCATCGAGCACCCAGAATGACCGACCGTGCGTCGCCGCAATCAAGTCCCCTTCCTTGATCGTCAGATCGTGCACGGGCACCATCGGCATGTTCATCCGAAGCAGCTGCCACTTGGCGCCGTCATCGAACGACACCCACACGCCGCGCTCGGTGCCGGCATAAAGCAGTCCCTTACGCGTCGGATCTTCGCGAATCACGCGCGCAAAATCCGTAGCGCCAATGCCGGTCACGATCTTCGTCCACGTGGCGCCGTAATCGGTGGTCTTAAACAGCAATGGTTGAAAATCATCCTGCTGAAAACGGTTGGCGGCCACATACGCCGTGCCGGCATTGAAGTGACCCGCTTCAACCAACGAGATACGCGAGAAATCTCCAACATCCTTTGGCGTCACATTCTTCCACGTCTTGCCGGCGTCGCGCGTGATATGAACGAGCCCGTCGTCGGTGCCAGCCCAGATCACTCCCTTCACCAACGGCGATTCGGCAATCGTGAACACCACGCCGTACGTCTCGACGCCCGTCTGATCCTTCGTGATCGGTCCGCCCGAGGCGCCGAGCGTCTTAGGATCATTGCGCGCCAACGCCGGACTGATGATGGAGTAGCTCTGCCCTTCATCGCGCGTCATGAAGACGTTGCTACCGCCCACGTACATCACCGTGGCGTCGTGCGGCGAGAAGAGGATCGGGAAAGTCCACTGGAACTTGTACTTGATGTCTTCCGAGCTAATGCCCATCGGATTGTCGGGCCACGGATTCACGTCGCGCGTGAGACCGGTGCGCATGTCTTTGCGCGTCAGCAGGCCGCCGTAGCTGCCGGCAAAGATGATGTCCGGCTTCTTCGGGTTCGCTGCGATGTATCCCGACTCACCGCCACCCGCTTCGACCCAATCAGCAATCGAAATGCCGCCGGACTTCCGGCTCGGTCCGCACAGCGTGGAGTTGTCTTGCTGCGCGCCGCAAATCTTGTACGGAAATTCGTTCGTTGTTTCCACATGGTACATCTGTGCCGTCGCAAACGACTCGGCGGTCCAGGTGCGGCCATAGTTGACCGACACGTTCGCGCCACCGTCATTCGCCTCGATCATCCGGTTCGGATCATTCGGCGCAATCCATAGATCGTGGTTGTCGCCGTGCGGCACTTGAATGTTCTGCGGGAAGGTCTTGCCACCGTCACGCGACCGGAACCACGACACGTTCAACGCGTACACCACGTTCGTGTCCTTCGGGTCGGCGTAGATCTTGGAGTAGTACCACGCGCGCTGCCGTAGTTTGCGCTCTTCGTTTACCTTGGCCCACGTCGTGCCGCCATCGTCGGAACGGTACACTCCACCGGCTTCCGCTTCGATCAACGCCCACAGGCGCGTGGACTTGGCGGGCGACACGGTGATCCCCACCTTGCCCCACAATCCAGTGGGTAGTCCGGCGTTCGTGGTCAGTTCGGTCCAGTTCTCGCCGCCGTCAGTGGACTTAAAGAGTCCGCCACCGGGCCCACCCGAGTTGAGCGACCAGGGCGTGCGGTAGGCGTGCCAAAACGCCGCGTAGAGCACGTTCGGGTCATTCGGATCCACAATGAGATCCGACACGCCAGTGCGGTCGTTGCGATAGAGCACCTTCTTCCACGTTTTGCCGCCATCCATCGTCTTGAACACGCCGCGCTGCTCATTCGCGCCAAAAGCGTGGCCGAGCACGCCAACCCAGACGATATCCGGGTTGGTCGGGTGAATACGAATGCGCGTCACATGGTTCTTCACATCGAAGAAGGTGATGCGCGTCCATGTTTTGGCAGCGTCCTTGCTGAGCCACACGCCATCGCCTGGCGCCGTGTTGCCACGAATGTCGGTTTCGCCGCCGCCGACCCAGACGATGTCCGGATTCGAGGCCGCGACGCCAATCGAGCCGACCGTGCCACCGAAATACTTGTCGGTCACCGGCTGCCAGTTCATGCCACCGTCGGTGGTCTTGAACACGCCGCTGCCCGACGTCCCCATGTAGTACTCACTCGCGCGCGATGCTGAGCCGGCGACGGCCACCGATCGGCCACCACGAAAAGGCCCAATCTCGCGCCATCGCATCCCCGCAAAGGCCACGGTATCGATGGACTGCGCGGCGGCGGAGCCCGCATAGGCGCTCAAAATGAGCGAAACTCGAGCGACGGCTTGAACGATGGACGGTACTCTCACGTCATTCCTCCGGATGGACTACGTCGATTGGAGCGCCGTCAGGTCGTTTGGACCGCCGGCGGACAATACATTTATAGCGTCTTCACCGGCTGGCCGCAGTACCCTTTGATTCTTTTCCGAGGTTTTCGTGCCCCGTTCCTTTTTGTTCGCCCTCCTCGCCCTCGCCGCCTGCCAGCGCGGACCGGCTTCGTCCACGCCGGAAACCGCCACACTCGGCGTTGCTGGGCAGTTGCCCACGGGCAGAACCCTCGATCCCGTCGGCACGGTGGTTGAGCTGGGTTCTATGCCGCTGGCATTGGTCGCCTCTCCGGACGGGCGGCAAATGGTGGCGCTTTTGAGCGGTTACCGCGAGCAAGGAATCCAGGTCATTGACCGCACCTCCGGAAAGGTCACGCAAACCGTCGTCCAGCCGGCGGCCTTTCTTGGACTCGCCTTCTCCCCCGACGGCCGCACGTTGTACGCCTCGGGGGGCAATCAGGATGTGGTGTACCGGTATTCCTGGCGCGAGGGTCGCGCCACGCTGATCGACAGCCTCGTCCTCGCCCCCAAGGCCGCGCGGGCCATCGGCGTGCGGTACCCAGGCGGGCTCGCCCCGTCGGCCGACGGACGGTTCCTCTATGTCGCCGAAAACCTCGCCGACTCGCTCGCTGTCATTGACCTCGCCAGCGCCAAGGTGGTGCAGCGCTTCGCCACGGAACGCTGGCCGTACGGCGTCGTGGTGGCCAAGAACGGTGCGGTCTTTGTATCAGCGTGGGGCGGCAACACGGTTTCCACCTTTACCCCAACGGCCGACGGCTCGCTCACGGCAGGTCCACGCATCCGAGTCGGGCGGCACCCGTCGGCGATGCTGCTTAATGCCTCGGGCACGAGACTCTTCGTCGCGTCAGGGAGCACGGATCGCGTCGCGGTGGTGGACGTCAAGCAACGGCGCCTGCTCAACGAAATTCTCGATACGCCGCCCGGTGGTCCAGGGGAAGGAAGCACACCCAACGCGCTCGCCCTCTCCGCCGATGGTCGGCGGTTATTCATCGCCGAAGCCGACAACAACGCCATCGCCATCGTGGCGTTGTCGACCGCATCCGCCGGCCTCGTCGCGGCCACTGGTGACGACCGCGTGATCGGACGCGTGCCCACCCAGTGGTATCCAACCGCCGTCGTGGCGCGCGGCGACTCTCTCATGGTCCTCGCCGGCAAGGGCAAGGGAACATTGCCCAATCGCGCCGGCCCGCAGCCTGGGCGCGGCCGCACCGACGATGGGTTCGACGTCGGGCAGTACACCCTTGGCCAGACGTCGGGAAGCCTCGTCACGTCGCTCACCGCCTCAGTGTCCGGCGCGGAACTTGACGCCCTCTCCGCACGCGTTTCACGCGCCAATCACTGGGGCGAGCCGCGCGTCACCGCCGCACTCCCCCCGTTCGAACACGTCCTCTACATCATCAAAGAGAATCGCACCTACGATCAAATACTCGGCGATCTCACGCAGGCCGACGGCGATACGTCGCTGGTCTTCTTCGGCCGCGCCAACACGCCGAATCATCACGCCATCGCCGAACGGTTTGGAATTTTCGATCGCTTTTTTGTGAATGCGGAAGTGAGTCCGGATGGCCATAACTGGTCCACCGCCGCCTACACCACCGACTATCTCCAGAAGACCGTGCCGTCGAATTACTCCAGCCGCGGCCGAACGTACGATTGGGAGGGCACAAACCGTGGCCGCCTCCCCGTGGACGACGACGATGTCAGTGAACCGGCGAACGGGTATCTCTGGAATCTCGTGCAGCGCGCCGGCCTCACCTTTCGAAACTTTGGCGAGTTCGTGATGCCGGCCAACGCCGATCCCGATGATCCGCTTCCGGCTGGGTATCGCGGCACCAAACCGTTTCTGCGCGCGCACACCAGTCCGGAATACCCGGCCTACGATCTCAATGTCCGCGATCAGCGCCGCGCCGACGTGTGGCTCGCCGAACTCGCACGCTACACCGCCAAGAACGAGATGCCGGCACTGCAGATCATGCGGCTGCCCAACGATCACACCTCCGGTGTCCGCGCCGGCGCACCCACGCCGCGCGCGCAAGTCGCCGACAACGATCTCGCGCTCGGTCGCATTCTCGCGGGACTTTCTACCTCCCCGTTCTGGAAGAACACCGTGGTGTTCGTGCTCGAGGATGACGCGCAGAACGGTCCGGATCACGTGGACTCGCATCGCTCGCCGGTGTTGATCGCCTCGGCGTGGAACAAGCCCGGCGTCTATCATCGCTTTGCCAACACCACCGACGTCATCGCAACGATTGAGCGCATTCTCAAGCTCGGGTCGCTCTCGCAGTTCGATCACTTCGGACGCCCCATCACGGAAGTGTTCGGTACCACCCCCGATCTGCGTCCATACACCGCGCTCACGCCAGCCATCAACCTCGGCGACGTGAATCCCGGAGGCACCCGCGGTGCGCGTGAATCCGCGCAGCTCGACCTGCGCATCGAAGATGCGGCCGACGAAGCACTCTTCAACCAGATTCTGTGGCGGGCACTGAAGGGCGATCATGTCCCGTATCCAGGCCCACGCCGCATCTCGACGCTCGATCTCACCCGCGCGCGGTGAGCTTGCCGTGAGCGTCAAGCGCTGGCTCTTGGTGGCGGCTTCGTTCGCCGCCACCCTCAGCGTTTCAGCGTGGATCCTGTGGACGGGCTGGGCGGTAGGTGGTGCGCCTCCCGTGATCCCGCTCGCCGCCCACGGCCTCGCATTCGTTGCCGTGCTCGCGGAAATCCTCACGCGTGCCGTTAAAATCAAATGGAGCGCGGCGGCGCTCCGCATTCCGCTGCGGCTTGGCACATCGCTCCGGGTCTGCCTCGGCGGTGACTTCGGCGCGGCCATCACCCCCGCACGATCGGGTGCTGAGCCCGCACGCTTCGTTGTGCTCTCCGATGCGGGCGTGGCATCCGCCGGCGCTGTGCTCATTCTCTTCACAGAACTGTTCCTCGAAATGACATCGCTCGGCGTGCTCTGTGTCATCCTTGCGATTGTGTTTCAGGGTTCCGGCACCATCGTACGGCTCATGACCGGGTTGGTGGGCGGGTATGCAACGTTTGTGCTGTCGATTGGCGTCGTCGGTGTGTTGCTCGCGCGCCGAAATGCGCATGGCCCGCCGCCCGCGTGGGCACGGATGGTCGGCTTGCATGCCGGCCGGTGGCGCACCATTCAGCGATCGCTGCGCTCGCTACGCGAACACATCGGAGCGCTCCGCCATGCGCGACCCCTTCCGTTGATCGCGGCGTTTTGTTCATCAATGGTGCATGTGTCGTTTCGATTGGCCGTGCTGCCGATCATCGCGCTCGCAATGTCGCCGTCGTTGCCACTCGCCAAACTCGTGCTCTGGCCGTTGATCCTCCTGTACGGAGGTGCCGTGGCGCCAGCGCCTGGCGGGGGCGGGGCCGTCGAGTACGCATTCAAGCTCGCGTTTGCGGACGTCATGTCGCCCGCCGTCCTTGGCGGCGCGCTCGCCTGGTGGCGTTTCTACACCTTCTATTTGTATGTCGTCTTCGGCGCGGTGGCGGCTGGCGGCACTGCGCTGCGCGCGGTGCAACAACGCGCGCACGGCCGGTTACATCAGCGCTCGGGCGCGAACAACTAGGCCGAGCCGCGCTAGCGCGCGTTCGCGCGCGTTCGCGCTACGCGTTCGGATCGGTCGTCGGATCAAGCGGCGGCACGGGCCCTTCGGGCAAACGCAAACCTTCCCGCTCCAGCACGCGCACCGCCAGCAGGTTCTGGTCCGCGCGATGCATGGTTTGTTGCAGGGCCTCGCCATCCGCGCGCCATGCCCACCCCAGCGAGAAGGGTACCGGCGCGGTGCGCAGCGCCGACACCTGCATGCGGCGCGCCACCATCTCCACATGCAACTCCCCCGCGCCCTCCAACACAATCAGGAACTCGTCGCCCCCCACACGCACCACCGGTTCTTCGGCGCGCACCTGACGCATCAGAAACCGGCTCATCCGAATGAGCGTGTTATCGCCCATCTGATGCCCGTGTTCGTCGTTGTACTGCTTGAAGTGATCGATATCCACAAAAATGCAACTCCACGCACTGTCGCCTGGCGACAGGCGCGCGTCGAGCTCGGCGAGATAGCGGCGATTAAAGCAGCCTGTGAGCGGGTCGCGCTTGCTCTGTTCGCGCAGGGCGTCTTCCGTCTGCTTGCGCGCCGTGATGTCAATGAACATCCCGTGATAGAACACTTCACTCGTCTTCGGATCGCGCACGGTGTACACGGTATCGAGCACGGTGCGTAACGAACCATCGGGCCGCACAATCTGCATCTCGAATTCGCGCACCGAGCCGTCGCGATCCAACGCCTCGAGCTCCAACAGTCGTCGGGTGGGATCAACAACAATGTCGCCCAGTCCGAACACGCGCAGATCGTCCACCCGCTGCACCCCAAGCAGGCGCAGAAACGCGGGATTGGCATCGACGAGTTCGCCGCGCGCGTTGGCGATGTAAATCCCCTCGCGCAGATTGTGCACGAGCGTGCGGAGGCTCGTCGCGTCGTCCAGTGAGGAGAACGGGGAGCGCGGTGCGGTCACGCCGGCGATCCTGGTGTTGCGAGCGCGGAGACCGTCCCCGACGGTGCCGCGTCCGCAGTAGCCGCTGGCGGAGCTGCCGAACCCTGCGGTGCCATGTGCGGTAGGGGCGTCTTATCGTCCACAAACGCCACACGTCGCTCCCACTGCCGCATCATCTGAATGAACGACTGCGCAAGCTCCGCGTCGAAGTCCGGGCCAGCGCCCGATTCAATTTGGGCCAGCACGCGCTCCGCCTCCCACGCTTCGCGATACGGACGCTTCGTGCGCAAAGCATCGTACACGTCGCAGATGTGTACGAGCTTGCTTGCCTTGTGGCAGTCCCGTTGAAAATGACGCGTCGGATAGCCACCACCGTTAATCATGATGTGGTGCTCATACGCCACGGCGGAGGCCAGATCGAGTTGACGATCGCTTTCATAAATGATTTTCGCGCCGTCCACCGGATGACGGCGCATGATCACCCACTCTTCGTCCGTCAACTTTCCGGGCTTCGTCAACACGTCCTTCGGAATGCGCACCTTCCCAAGATCGTGCAGCAACCCAGCTACGCCAAAGGCACGAACATCTTTCGTGCCGAGCCCAATAAACTCGGCGAGCGCCATCGCCAACACGCACACGTTGAGGGAGTGCGTAGTCGTGTACTGATCAAACTCCTTGAGTTGGAGCAACGGAATCACGATGTCCCGGTCACCGTGCATCGCCACCGCCAACGAGCGTACCACACTCTCTGCTTCAATTAGCGGCAGTTCGCCGCGCGACTGCACTTCATCGTGCAGCCACCGAATTGTCTCGGCTTCTTCGCCGAGCGAGTAACGGATGGTCGCCGTCGGCAAGATATCTTCAGGCCGGAGGACGCCCTCGGATCCCTTCACGCCCACCGCGCCAAACTTGATCGTTGACACCCGCTCAGCACTGCGTGTGGCACTGTCGATCGCGCCCAAGGTCAGGCGGGCCAACACTTCGTCGAGAAACCCTTCGTACTCATCACGCTGCACCGATTCGGCAAACTCCAATCGCTGTACGCCGGCATTCGCGAGGCGCTGCCCCCAATCCCACTCCTTCAACTCACGAAGCGCCACCTGTCCATAAATCACATCGAGGCCGAGGAATGAGAACTGCGGTTTGCGATCCAGTTCTTGGAGCAGGCGCAGTTGATCGTACGATGCGTTAACGACGCGCTCGCGCGCCGGATGCCCGTCGGCGTACAGGGCCATCGTCGCCAATGCTTGCGCAAAAGAATTCAGGAACCGTGCGGCTTCGGCGCTCACCGACTGCCTCCGCGACGCGCCACCGCATCCGCAATTTCAGGGTCACTGCTCTGCGCAGCCACCGTGAGCACCGCCGCCGCCGATGCGTCACTGCTCCAGTGCAGCGCGAGCCCGGCCAACGACGCCAGCATCTCGGGCGACTTGGACGCGAGCGCCTGGCGGCGCAGGAGGCGCTTCTTCCCGGCGGTTCGCTTGAGCAAAAATGCGATGGTCTCCGGTGATTTGCGCGATGACAGCGCCCGAATCCCCAGGGCTCGCACATCCGACGACAGCGCGGAATCATCGGCCCGCGCCATCAACAAGGACGCCGCACCCGACGGACAGTTCGTCATCGCCGCCGCAATGGCCAGACGCACAATGCGTTCGTCCGAATCGGCAAGCGCCGTCACAATCGCCGCATCGCGTGAGGCTGGGGAACGCAACATCATGCGAATTGCCTCGCGTCGCACCATACCATCGGGGTGACGCACAAACTCCTTCGCGGAAAAACCCGCTGGCGAATCGCCAAGTTTCCCCATGAGCACCAGCAGTTGCCGTTGCAGTGTCCAGCGCGCACCCGCCAGTCGCCGCACGAGAAATGGCGCCACCGGCGCTCCGAGCGACGCGAGAATATCCAGCAACGACGTTGCCGTCCGCTCATCCGCGCGTTCCAGCGCATCAAGCAATGGATCGATCGCCGACGCCTGCATCACCGTCACGAGCCGCTGCACCACACCCAGAGAGATCGGTTCTCGCTCAAGCTGCGCATACAACCGATCCTGATTCGCGACCTGCCGCCAGAGCGTCTCCTGCATCCAACCGGTCGGTGCGGCGTCGAGCAGGTCGAGCAACGGCGTCACATCCGCACGCGTCGCCAGCTGTTCCAGCGAGCGCCACACGGGATCACCAAGAACCTGAATCTCGAGTCCCATGTGCAGCAACCGCTCCGGCTCGCACGGATACGCGTCATCTGTCGCATGAAACTGTGGTGCCGATCGCGCCATCTTTTCCAACGCCAGGCGGTACCCGTCAGGATTCGGGTCGTCGAGATCCCATTCGCCGATCAACTGCTGCACCTGGTCGCGCAAAGCGACGTCCGCCGGACCGCGCGCCAGTGGCGCGCCTTCGTCCGCGTGCACCGCCAACTTCGACAGCATGCGCACCAACGAATGCGAAATATTCTGGCCAGAACTCGTTGCCGCCGCTTGGACCAGCTCTACCACGGCGTCCACCGCCATCCCCTGCGCGGCGTCTGCCACAAACCGTTTGCGCTGACGGAAATCCCCGCCCATCTCAAGCAATCGGCCCAGCGTCGCGGGTTGCAACGACGCCACCAATCGGGAAATGCGCTTCTGTAGCGCCGCCGCTTCTTTCCCGCTCTTGGACTTCAGCTCTTCCGCAATCTGCAGCAGGTAGCCGACCACCACCTGATCGTAGGCTGCGTCCTTTTTGTGTTCGTCGATCGCCTTGGCTACCACTACCGGATCGGCGGATTCCGCATCGTCGAGACGCTCATCGGTCGTTTCCGCCGCCAGCGCCGCGCGCGCAAGCCCAATCCACAACTGCGCCGACCGGCTACGGTCGCCGCGCATTTCTCCCTTGTCCTCCTGCTCGTCCGAATCCGTATCCGGATTTTCGTCGAGCAACTGCAACTGCTCAAACGTGAGCGGATACAGGCGGACGTGCTCCCAGCGCTGCAACGTGTCGGGCCCCTCAAGGCCAAGCGGTTGCGACCGGCGACCGGCATCAACCGCTACCGTCGCGAGCACATCTTCAATTTCCGCCGCCGTCACGCCCTTGGAAAACTTCACCGCGCCCAAATGGTGCCGGTGCAGGCGTTGCGCCAAGTCACGGAGGACGGGATTGTTTTCGTCCGTCGCAACACCCTCGATGATCAACTGATGCCGCGCAACACCCAGCGACAACGTCGACCGCTCGCTCAACAAGCTGTCCAGTCGACGACCGATCCCCTGCGTGGCTCCTTCGAGCAACGGATGGCCGGGCGGATAGATGGCGTTCTTATGGAGTCCGATCGACAATTCAATCATGAAGTCGGCCAGTTCGCGTGATAGCGATGCTGAGGACTCCCCAACGGTCGTCAAGCGGCTCATGCTGGCAATTTGACCGTTTTCCACACCCGCGGTAGAGGGTAGGCGACATTATCGACGCGCCTAGCGTAAATTCCCTGCGCCGCGCGCATCCGCGCGGCCCCGCCGCTTCACGCCCCGAGGACTTCCGACGTGGCCCACTCCGCCGACGCCGATCTGCAGCTTCTGGCCATCAATACCGTCCGAACGCTCGCCATGGACGCCGTCCAAGCAGCGGAATCAGGACACCCTGGCACCCCGATGGCGCTCGCGCCGCTTGCCTACGCGCTCTACGCCCAGCATGTGCGCCATAACCCCGCCGATCCCCACTGGCCCAATCGCGACCGGGTCGTGCTCTCAGTGGGGCACGCCTCCATGTGGATGTATGCCTCCCTCTACCTCACGGGCTATGGGCTGACCCTCGACGACATCCGCCAGTTCCGTCAGTGGGAGAGCAAAACGCCGGGCCATCCAGAAGTCGGGCACACCGCCGGGGTCGAAACCACCACCGGTCCGCTCGGTCAGGGCCTGGCCAACGCCGTCGGCATGGCCGTCGCAGAAAAACAGCTCGCCGCCACGTTCAACCGTGACGGCCACGCCATCATCGACCACTACACCTGGTTCATCGCCGGCGACGGCTGCCTCATGGAAGGCCTCTCCCATGAAGCCGCCTCGTTCGCTGGTCACCAAAAGCTTGGCAAGCTGATTGGGTTTTTTGACGATAATCGCATCACCATCGACGGCGGCACCGACATCTCCTGCTCCGACGATGTCGTCAAACGCTTCGAATCGTACGGATGGCAGGTCCTCCACATTGCCGACGTCAACGATCTCGCCCAAATCGACCGTGCGGTGACAGCCGCAAAGGCGGACAC